>CAIMUZ010000088.1 GCA_903844775.1 uncultured Burkholderiales bacterium
AAGAGATGTCCGCCCTGTTTGAAAGGGTCATCATTGCGTCGGGTAGTTCCAATCGGCAAACCAAAGCATTGGCAGCCAGTGTTCGCGACAAGGTGAAAGAAGCGGGCTATGCCAAGCCTCGCATTGAAGGTGAAGACAACGGTGAGTGGATCATTGTGGATTGCGGCAGCGTCGTTGCACACGTCATGCAGCCCACCATTCGTTCTTACTACAACCTCGAAGAAATTTGGGGCGACAAGCCGGTGCGTTTGAAGCTAGGCGCCCCCAAGCCTGTCGAGCCAGTGCGCAAGCCTGTCGCCAAGAAGAAGGCCAATGTCAGTGCCGGCCGCACGCCCACGCGGCGTGATTCTGTGCCTGTTGGCCCCATGGGCTCGGAAGCGCTCAAACCCACGCGCAAAGCGCCAGCCAACTCGAGCTCCCAACCTGCTGGTAAAGCAGTGGGTAAATCTGCAAGTAAATCTGCAACTAAGCCTGCAACTAAGCCAACGGGTAAGCCTGTTAGCAAGGCGCCTGCCAAATCAATCAGCAAGTCTGCGCCTCGATCAACTGGAAAACCTGCCAGCAAACCCGCTTCAAAATCCAGCGGTAAACCTGCCGCCAAGTCCTTTGCCAAGGCCAAGCCAAAGGCCTGAGTTTCATGAAACTGCTAATTGTGGCAGTGGGGCAGCGTATCCCCGATTGGGCTCAAATTGCTTGGGATGATTACGTCAAACGCTTTCCGCCTGAGATCAAAGTTGAACTCAAGGCGGTCAAGACGGAGCCGCGTGGCTCGAAAACCTATGAGACCCTGGTCGCCGCTGAGCGACAACGAATCGAAGCCGTCATTCCGCGGGGTACGCGCATTGTGGTCTTAGATGAGCGCGGCACCACCATGCGGACAACGGCGTTGGCGCAGCGCTTAAAAGACTGGCAACTGGGCGGTGATGATGTGGCGCTCATCATTGGGGGGCCTGATGGCTTGGCGCCAGCTTTCAGAGATGCCGCCCATGAGCGCATTCGCTTGTCCGATCTCACGCTGCCACACGCCATGGCAAGAGTCTTGCTCATTGAACAGCTGTACCGTGCCTGGTCCATCAATGCCAATCATCCTTACCATCGAGAATAAACTGGCGATGAAAGATTTTGTTTACCTAGCTTCGCAGAGTCCTAGACGCAAACAATTGCTCGAACAGATAGGCGTTCGGTATGAATTGTTGTTGGCCACACCGAACGAAGATGCTGAATCGCTAGAACGAGTGATACCCGGTGAAGCACCTCTGACCTATGTGAAGAGAGTGACGCAATTAAAGCTTGAGGCGGCGGTTAAACGCATGCAAGCGCGTCACTTAAAACCTGCGCCTGTATTGTGTGCCGATACCACTGTGGCCTTGGGCCGCGCCATTCTTGGTAAGCCTGAAAATGCACAAGATGCCGTGAGAATTTTAAAAACTTTGTCGGGTCAAACTCACCGAGTCTTAACTGCTGTGGCTGTTGCTTCAGGCCGTCACCGTTTATTGAGTGTGTCGATTTCCAAAGTGAGGTTTGCGCCCATGAAGTTGTCGGAAATCAAAGCCTATGTGGCAACGGGTGAGCCCTTTGGCAAGGCGGGTGCCTATGGCGTTCAAGGCATGGCCGCTGCTTATATTTCAGACATTAAGGGCTCCTACACGGGCATCATGGGTTTGCCACTTTATGAGACTGCAGAGTTGTTGAGAAAAATTTGAGTTGAATCGCAATGTCGATAACACATTTACTTTCGCCAGAAGCCATTGAGATTAAATCTGTATATGTTCTAGCATCTGACATAGATCAGCTTGTGTACCACCTGACTCAAGGCAAAATACACCCATGACCTTGAATGCGACTGAAGCCACCTATCTCACTGCGGCCTTTTACAAGTTTGTTGATTTGCCTGACCATGCAGATCGGCGCGCACCCTTGTTGGCATTTTGTGAAGCGCACAACGTCAAGGGCTTGATATTGTTGGCGCGTGAAGGCATCAACAGCACGATTGCGGGTATGCCAGAAGACGTGCATGCAGTGCTGGACTACTTGCGACAAGATCCCAAATTGGCTGACTTAGAGCACAAAGAGTCTGTTTCAAGCAAAGCGCCTTTTCACCGAATGAAAGTTCGTCTTAAAAAAGAAATTGTCACCTTAGGTGTTGAGGGCATCAGTCCCACTCAGCGCGTGGGCCAGTACGTGAAACCAGAAGACTGGAACGATCTGATTTCTGCGCCTGATGTGGTGGTGATCGATACTCGCAATGACTATGAGGTTGAAATTGGAAGCTTCAAAGGCGCTGTTGATCCACAAATTCAAAGCTTTTCACAATTGACTGAATGGGTCAAACAAGCTAAAGCCTTGGAAGCAAAAAATGGGAAAAAACCCAGGGTGGCCATGTTTTGCACCGGTGGTATTCGATGCGAAAAATCAACTTCCTTGATGTTGGCGCACGGCTTTGAAGATGTCTATCATTTGCAAGGTGGCATTCTCAAATACCTTGAGCGGGTACCCCCCGAGAAAAGCTTGTGGGAGGGTGAGTGTTTTGTGTTTGATGAGCGTGTATCAGTCGGGCATGGTTTGTCTCAGGGGTCCCATGAGTTGTGTCGCGCTTGTCGTGAACCCTTGCCGCCTAGCGCCAAAGAATCGCCTATGTTTGAGTTGGGCGTCAGTTGCCCGCGGTGTCATGATCACACCACCGAGGTTCAAAAGGACAGCGCACGGGAAAGACAAAAACAATGGGAAATTGCCAAGGCGCGCCATACCAATCACATTGGCACGCCACAACGTCAAGAAAGGGTGGCCGCTTTGTTACCTGCCGATGCGCCTATTTTGTATTCCTTCCGACGCTGTCCTTATGCCATGCGCGCCAGATTGGCGCTGTTGTCGAGCGGCATACGCTGTGAAATTCGAGAAATTGCTTTGTCGCAAAAACCCGAAAGCATGTTGGCTGTATCGCCCAAAGGCACTGTACCGGTCTTGGTTTTGAAGGATCAAGTGTTAGAGGAAAGTCTGGACATTCTTAACTGGGCTTTGCAGCAAAATGACCCAGCGTCTTGGTCGACTGAAGGCAATGCCACGCACCAAGATGCGGTAGCGCTGGTGCACCAATGCGACAGCGAATTTAAGCAGCATTTGGATCGCTACAAATACCCCAATCGCTACGACCTGCCCGATGGATTAGCTCACAGACAACAGGGTTCATTGTTCTTAAGTCAACTCAATGTCAAACTGAGCCAGACGGCATGTTTGATGGGCCCCGCATGGTGTTGGGTTGACGCAGCCATTGCACCCTTTGTGCGCCAATTTGCCAGAACAGATCGCGCATGGTTTGATGCACAAGCGTGGAAGCCATTGCAAACGTGGCTGACAAATTTTGAAGGCTCAGAGGCCTATGCAGAGGTGATGCACAAGTACAAAGTGTGGCACCAAGACGCCAGGCCTGTGTCTTACCCTGCTACGCCTTCAATGAATTGAACACAAAGTTCTACTTGCGTCACGGGCAGCATGTGTCCGCCGTTGACCAAAGTAATTTGCGCGCCAGGAATGCGAGAAGGCAAATCTTCGCCATTCAGTTTGCAATCCAAAATTCGATCTTCCTTGGCAAAGAGCACATGCACCGGTGTTTGCATGCTGGCGTATGCAGCTTCAATAGCAGGCATGCTCCAGCCCACATTTTGTAAGTCGCTAGAGGCGCTGATGAAGGTCTGAGGTTTGAGTGACAAGATGCCTCCCCCTCGAATGGCAAAGTCAGCGGGAGCTCTCTCAGGACCAAAAATAATTTTCAAGCTCAATGACATTCGATAAAGCGTTCCAGGAATGGCCAAGGTCCAACCGAGAACAGATCGAAGCCAGGGTGAGGGAACATCGAGTGATTTGAAAGCGGGTGAGGGTTGATCGGGTAAATGCGTCAGAGGGGCAATCAAAGCCAAGGCTTTTACTCTGTCGGGGTGTCTTTGTGCAGCCGCCAATGAGATGGCACCTCCCAGGGAATGGCCTACAAAAACGGCAGACTCAATTTGCAAGTGGTCTAGCAAGCTCACAATGGTATCGGCTTGTGCTTCTAGACTGGCATCGGCACTAGTTGATCGTTTGGAATAACCGCAACCAGGACGATCAACGCAAATGACTCTGTGATTTTGGGCTAAGGGTGCCGCAACGCCGAAGGTGAAGTTTTGAAGATTGCCAGCTAACCCATGGATCATGACAATGGCCGGCCCCCGTCCTTGATCGACATAGTGCAGGCGAGTAGATCCTAATTTGGCAAAGGTGCCGGCTGGCGGTAGAAGTTGTTCAGCCTTCTTGTTTGAAAAAGCTGCGAACAAAACCAATCCGACCAGGCTCATGAAGAGCAAAAAAAAGATCCATAAAACAAGCATGCGTACCTCGACTTGGTTAATCCGAAAAAGAAGATATTCAAAAAAAGATGTGAAACGGCAGATTTAGCTGAAGCGCATCACACCATCATTCAAACGGCCGTATTTAATCAGAAAGCTATCTTTCAAATAATTTTGATTGACCTGCCACGGCGCAATTTTTCCCTGCTTCGGAAGCACGTCGCGTGCGCGTTGGACATAGCCCGATGTGAATGACAAATAGTCTTGTTCCTCAACGCTGGCATCTCGAACTGGCACGGCTTTTCTGTATCCCTTTTTGCGCATGTAATTTAACAGTCTGCAGGTATAAACGGCGGTGAGATCGGCTTTCAATGTCCATGAGGCATTGGTATAACCAAATGTCATGATGGCATTGGGCAGGTCAGACAACCACATGCCCCTGTAGGCCATGGCTTGAGAGGCAGTGAAGGGCTTGCCATCTACTTCAATTTGAATATCGCCCAACAGGTTCAAAGTTAAACCGGTGGCAGACACGATGATGTCTGCTTCAAGCGTCTTGCCACTTTTTAATTCAAGACCACCTTCAGTCACGGTTTGAATGGTGTCAGTGACCACACTGGCATTGCCGCTTCTGATTTGTTTGAACAGATCACCGTCAGGCACAAGGCAGAGTCTTTGATCCCAAGGCTTGTAATCAGGAGAGAAGTGCTTTGCTTGTTCATCAGAGCGCAATTGCTTGGCAGCCATCTTGATCAAGTAGCGTTTTACAAACTCGGGTTGGCTGCGAGCCAATTGATAAGACAACATACCCAAGCTGACATTTTTAGCCCGTGTGAGTTGATAGGCCCATTTCATAGGCAAGTACTTTTGCAAAGTCAACGAGAAGTTGTCTTCTGCTGGCCTTGAAACGACGTAAGTAGGGGAGCGCTGCAACATGGTCACATGCGCTGCCGTTTTGGCCATTTCTGGCACCAAGGTGACGGCTGTTGCACCACTGCCAATGACCACCACTTTTTTCTGAGCGTAGTTCAGGTTGGCTGGCCAGAACTGAGGATGAACCCACTGACCTTTGAAGTTGGCTTGACCTGGAAAGTCAGGTTGATAGCCATTTTTGTAGCTGTAGTAGCCGCAGCAAAGGTACAAAAATCTTGCTTTCAAAATGACCGGTTGGTCACTGTTTTTTTGACGGGCCGTAATGGTCCAGTACGCTTCATCCGATGACCATGAGGCATGCGTCACGGCGTGGCCATGGCGAATGTGCTGTGTGATGCCATTTTCATCGGCCGTTTTTTGAATGTATTGGCGAATGGTGCTCCCATCGGCAATCGACTTGTGATCTAACCAAGGTTTGAAGGAGTAACCCAAGGTGTACATGTCAGAGTCTGACCGAATACCTGGGTATCGAAACAAGTCCCATGTGCCACCAATGGCGTCTCTTGATTCCAAAATGCACCAGCTGGTTTGCGGGCTGTGCATTTGCAAATGTTTAGCGGCACCAATGCCAGACAAACCAGCACCCACAATCAAGACATCAATGGGCGAATTATCGTTAACCGCGCTATCTGATGCGGGTTGAAGCGAAACGTTCATTTTCAAATGCCTAAACTTTCTAATGTGACCAGACCCTTGGGTGTTTGCAGCGTGGCCAAGATGTTGGCAGGGCCTTCACTGACTTCAACGTGGCCTAAGGAAATGGCGTCATAGGCTGCTTGAACTTTGCCAGCGCTTGGATGTGAGACTGCCAAAGATTTTAGCGACACGCCAGATCGCGGCAAATGATTGCGAGGATGTAATTGCATCGGATCTGCTTCCTCGGGTTTGCCCCATTGAATGAGGGTGGGCAGGACGCCGTTAAATAGCCTATCGCCGTCAGGTCTAACCGTAATTTGCCATTGAAGCATGCCCTTGGGCGTTTTACGACTGGCATGTATGACCGGGCCACGATCGATACCTTCGGCTTTCCATGCGTGACGTGCGTCTTGGATGTTGTCTGTATTGACCACAAAGTGAATGAGACGAGGTGACTTGGCCAGCTCGGCTTGAAGTTGTTTGTTGTCTAAATCAAACCATCGTGTGGGTGGCGGTTTTTTTTCAATCACAGCCTCTGGATTGATGGCGATGATTTCTAGGTAAGCCATTGGATAGGTCGGCGTGGCAATTTTAAAAAGTCGATTGTGTGTGCCGTACTTTTCATGTTCACCGCCTGCGGCGGGTGTCATGCCAAGGATGGCCTCGCACCATTCAACGCCTTCTTGCAAGCTGCGCGCAGCAAGCACCAAATGGTCAACTTGAGTTTTCATCAAGCGACTTCAAATTCGATTTGAACTTTCAATGATTGCGATTTATCGCAAGCCAATTCAAAGGCCTCCACCGCTTTGTTCATGGGCAAGATGCCTGTGATGACGGGCTTGCCATTGATCAAACCCTCATTCAAAAACTGAACCGCTGTGGCAAATTCTGCGTGAAAGCGAAAGGTGCCGCGCATGTCGACTTCTTTGGCAACCAGCTGCGTCATGGGCAAACTCATATCACCTCCCATGCCTACGGTGACCAAGACGCCGCGCGGCATGATGACATCGAGGCCCGCACGCAAAGCGGGCTCGCTGCCTGATGCTTCAAAGACAGCTTCGAACTGGCCTTTGTCGCGTTTGTATGGGTCGAGGAACTCGGGGTGTGTTTTGAGATTGATGGTTTCATCGGCGCCCATTTCTTTGGCGCACTTCAATGGCAGGTCTGCAATGTCGGCGGCCACAATGCGGGCAGCGCCGGCTCTGCGCAAGGCACCAATGAGGAGCGATCCAATGGGGCCGCAACCCGTGACAAAAACCTGCTTGCCCAACACGCCACCAGCACGTTGAATGGCATGCAGACCCACCGACAGGGGCTCTGCCAAAGCGGCCTCTGAAAGGCTCAGATGTTGCCCAATAGGGTGGGCTTGATAGCCTTCAATGATGATTTGTTCAGCAAATGCACCCTGAATGTGAGGGAAGGGCATGGCGCTGCCAAAGAAGCGCATGTTTAAACAATGGTTGTGTTGTCCAAGTTGACAGAATCGGCAGGTGCTACAAGGACGGGAGGGGGAGATGGCAATGCGTTGTCCCACGGTCAAGTTTTTGACGTTGGTGCCCAAGGCGCCGACCACACCGGAGATTTCATGACCCAGTGCCATGGGTTGCTTAATGCGGACGGCACCAAATCCCCCATGTTGGTAGTAATGCAAATCAGAACCACAAATGCCGCCAAAGGCAACATTCACGCGCACCTGATCGGGGCCCATGGGAGGTAGCTCGGTGGTTTCAATTCTCAAATTTTTGGCTGAGTGACAAATGAGCGCGCGCATGAAATTAACCTTGAGTTGCAATAGTTAGAGTGTAGCGGTGACGCCGCCATCCACATAAAGGATGTGGCCGTTGACAAATTTGGAGGCCTCGCTTGCCAAAAAGACGGCTGCACCGCCTAAGTCTTCCATATCGCCCCAGCGTCTGCTGGGGGTTCGGCCTACCAGCCAGGCGGAAAACTGAGGATCGTCGACCAATTTTTGGTTCAGCTCGGTTTTGAAATAGCCTGGCCCGATGCCATTGACGTTGATGCCAAATTGGCCCCAATCGATGGCCATGCCCTTGGTGAGCATTTTGACGGCACCCTTGCTGGCTGTGTAAGGGGCAATGCCAGATCGCCCAAGTTCACTTTGAACTGAGCAGATGTTGATGATTTTGCCGTGACCCCGAGGAATCATTTTTTGCGCCACAGTTTTACCTACAAAGTAAACGCTGTCGAGGTTGGTACGCATCAGGGTGTGCCAATCTTCGTCTTTGTATTCATGCAATGGACCTCGAATTTGCAGGCCGGCGTTGTTGATCAAAATGTCCAGTGCACCCACATTGGTTTCAATTTGGTGGACGGCCGCCGCCACATCTTGAGCATGGGTGACATCAAAAACAGATTGGCTGATTTTTAAGCCTTCGGCATGAAGTGCGTCCGCCGCCGCCGCAACTTTGTTGGCACTGCGCCCGTTCAGGATGACATGTGCGCCTGCTTCTCCCAGTGCGCGGGCAAGGGCAAATCCGATGCCGGCAGAAGATCCTGTAATGAGGGCAAGCTTGCCGTTCAGTTGAAATGATTGAAGAACAGTCATGGTGAATTTGAATTTAGCTCGAAAGCCATTTAAGGGGACCCAATACCAAGATGGGGAAGGCAATGAGGAGGCCCATGACCACCACTTGAGAGATCAAGAAGGGCATGACGCCGCGAATCACGTCGTGCATGGGAATGCGCCCAACACCACACACCACGTTGAGCACAGTGCCGACAGGGGGGGTAAGTAAACCAATGGCATTGTTAATGATGAACAAGACGCCAAAGTAAACAGGGTTGATGCCCGCTTCGCGAACCAAAGGCATGAGCACGGGGGTCAAGATGAGAACCGTGGGGGCAAAGTCTAGGGCCGTGCCGACCACCAGCACCAAAAGCATCAACATGACCATCAAAAGCATGGGGTTGTCAATGAAGGGGCGCATCAT
>CAIMUZ010000089.1 GCA_903844775.1 uncultured Burkholderiales bacterium
AATTGACTCACACCCATGAAACTTGCGACGGCCAGGCACATGCCCGCCAGCCATGTGCGGGGCAGGTCAAAGCGCCGAATGGCCATGAGCCAAAGGGGAAGTGACAGCGCACCTGATAAAAAGTAAGCGCCCAGAAATAAGGGGACATGGGCCGCACTCGCGCGTATTTGATCTTCAACAAAAAACAAAACCAAACTGGCGGGCACCGCGCTGGCAATGCCATTCACAACAAAAATCAACAACAGGCTGAAAAATTGTTTTTGCTGAAAGGGCTCGAACAAGCCCAGCGCTTGTTGACTGGGCGGACTTTCAACAGGGTGCGCCGCTTGAATTGAAACCGCCTGATCTTTCCAAGCAAGTCGCCAACTGACAAGCCCCAACAAAAGTAAGAGCGCCAAAAGCAAGGCATTGAGCGTCCAACCTAGCCACAGTGGCAACATGGCCGCCAACACCACGCCCCAAAGTCCCAAGCCCTCTCGCCAGGCCAAGACTCTACTTTGAAGCGCTGCCGTTCCTCCCAAGCGCGTGACCCATGCTTGATGAACGATGCTCAAAACGCTGAAGCACAAATGGCATACCGTGACACACACAGCAACCCAAACTGCAAACGAAGCCGCATCGCTCAACGCAGGGGGGTTGAACAGGGCCGCAAAGGACAAAGACAAAATCGCAGAAAAAATAAGGCCTGCGATCAGCACCGCCTGCGCTGACTTTGCATATAACCAGTCACTGAAGCGGCCTAAAAATGGATCGGTGAATGCATCAACCAGGCGACTGCCCAGCAACACCAGGCCCAACAAGGTTAAGGGCACCGCATACTGAGTGGCATACAAGTGCGGCACATTGACATACATGGGCAAGGCGACAAATGCCAAAGGCATTGCAAGCCATCCATAAGCTGCGCATTGAAGATGTGATATCGGCAAACGGTTCATGGGGTGCCCATCCACGCTCGCCTGATGGCGGGAGCCGAGGTGGCCTCATGCAACCAGATACCGAAAAAAAGTTTTGCAAATTGGGGGTCTGAAATCACGCCCAAAGGCTTCTGATTGATCCAAAATTCTGCGCCTTCGTTCGGCCTATAAACGCCCAACAACTTGTCGCCATTGCCCACAGTTGGAAAAGTATCTGACATGGCCTTGAACCATGCCTTTTGTTGTTCGGGGCTCATTTGACCGATGCGCTTCATCTCATCGATCGAGCTCTTTGCAATGTCTTTGCCCTCCACTTTGCGCAAGTAGGTTATTTCGAGGCCAAAGCTCTGAGACGTAAACTGCTGAACTGAAAAAGCAGCCTTGGTCCATAGACGTGCATCGTAAATTTCAAAGCCCCAAATTTTCAAGCGCTGTGGCTCGGAAGGTCGAAATCCAGGCAAGATAAGTTCGCTGGCATTTCCAACCATGCAGGCCGCCGACAGAATGCCGGCCGACATGGCCAGGCGCCAAGCCTTGGGCAGCTGATTGGATTCAAGCACAGTCATTGACCTTGAAGTTTCTGGGTTCTAGTTAGCCACGCTTTTGAAGCGTGAACTGAATCACATCTGTATTGGCTTCATCAAATGCGGCCTCGCAATACGCCAAATAAAACTCCCACAGGCGCATGAACTTTGCATCAAAACCCAACTTCAGCACGTGTGTTTCTTGCGCCATGAAATCATGTCGCCAACGCCTCAGGGTTTCGGCATAGTCAGGGCCAAACTTCAGCTCATCAATCACTTCAAGGCCGGCCATTCGCGCTTGACGCCTAAACTCTTTGGGGCTGGGCAGGCAGCCACCGGGGAAAATGTATTGCTGAATGAAGTCCGTTGATTTGACATACCTGTCAAATAAACCATCCTCAATGACAATGCTTTGAATGCACGCCTTGCCGCCTGGCTTGAGCAACTTGCTGATGGTTTGAAAATAGGTTGGCCAGTAAGACTGCCCCACCGCCTCGATCATTTCAATCGAACAAATGGCATCGTAAGGGCCGTCCTGAATGTCTCTGTAATCTTGCAAGCGTAAATCGGCTTGCGCTGATTTGCCATTCCATTTCATGCGGGCATTGGCAAAGGCCAGCTGCTCAGTCGACAAGGTAACGCCCGTGACTTTTGCGCCAAAGTCCACGGTGGCCATTTCAGCCAAAGCGCCCCAGCCGCAACCAATTTCTAAAACACGGCTTCCCAACTCCACATCCGTCATGCGCAGGGCACGTCTGACTTTGGCTCTTTGTGCGGCGCTCATTTCCTGATCAAAGTCGCCTTCAAACAAAGCTGACGAGTAATTCATAGTGCCGTCAAGCCAAAGCTCATAAAAGGCGTTGCCTAAATCGTAGTGCGCATGGATGTTTTTTCGGCTGTTCGTTTTATTGTTTCGGTTGAGCAAATGCCGAATTCGGTACGCCATGCGCCCCCACCACGAGCCATAAATAAGATCCTCAACGGCGCGTCGATTCTGAATCATGACTCGCAGTAAATCGCTCAGCGAAGGCGTGCTCCAATCACCCGCCATATAGGTTTCAGCAAAGCCGATGTCGCCTGACTTCATGCTGGCAGAAAACACGTTCCAGTTTTTCAAGCTGATGGCCGCATGGGGCAATGCTGAATTTCCATAGACTTTGGTACTTCTATCGGGAAATTGAATGGTCAATGTGCCGTGCTCAATTTTTTCTAGCAAACGCAAAACGCGACGCGCAGAACTGGGTGCCGATTGAATGGCCAAATCAGATTGTGTTGATGTGGAGGAGTTCATATTCCGCTGGATTTCGAAGGTTCAATAGAAGAGGGTTGGCCGCGTGTCACAAAACGCGAAGGGGGTTCTGGTTTGGTAAAAAATGGCACGCGCTTGAACCAAAGCAGCAACGCATGCCAGTGGATTCGAACCACAACCGCCAATGTGAAAAAAGGAAATTGCCACAATGCACGCCTCAACGCCTTCGCGGTGGCAGGTATCAATGTTCCACTCAAACTGGTTTGAATGAGCGGGCCTTTATCGTCAAAATGATCGATCCTTGCGACCAAGCGTTCATGGCCATTCAAGAGGGTTCTCATGAATCGAAATTGGTAATGCCCTTTCACCTCACAAAAGGGTGACACATGAAAAACTTTGCTTGCCACTTCTGTGCGGCCAAATTTTGGCGCTTCCAACAAATAACTGTGTCGCTCGCCAAACGTGTTGTGGACTTCTGCAATCACGGCTGACAAGCTCCCGTCGGATCGGTGGCAGTACCAAAAACTCACGGGCTTGAAGGTGTAGCCAAAAACTCGCGGAAATGTTTGCAGCCAAACCTCTCCGCTGGCATCGTTGATGCCCTCTCTGGCCAATATTTCTGTGACCCAAGCCAACGCGCCGCCTTGTTCGGGCAAGCGGCCATCCCCATGGTCGACGTCGTGAAAGGACAAAAGGCCGGGCCGATTGAACGGTAAGTCAAACTCAATGGCCTTGGTATTTTGGGCGGCCTGACTTTGCATGCGCCGCATGGGCAACATCAAAAAATAAGCGCCATAGTTGAAGGCATGCACAGCTGGGCGCAGACGCGCATGCCTCACTTGGCCAAAACCAATCAGTGCGCCACCGAGTTTCACCGATGAAGCTCCAAGAGGAGTTCTCTGGCAACACCCAGGCCCGCTTTTAAACCATCTTCATGAAAACCATATCCCATCCACGCCCCAGCAAACCAGGTGTGGTGTTGGCCTTGAATTTCATGAATGTGCTGTTGCGCATCGATGGCCGCCAAATCAAACACGGGGTGGGCGTACTCTATGCTGCTGATTATTTTGGCAGGATCAATGGGCTTGATCGGGTTCAATGAAACCACTACCGCTTGCTCGAAGGGCAGGGGTTGAAGTTTGTTTAACAAGTAATGCAGGCAAACTCTGGCACTTTCTTGGCCTTCATCTGCGGCACGCTCATAGTTCCACGCGGCCCAGGCTTTTTGCCTAGAGGGCAACACACTTTCGTCCGTGTGCAATACGGCCACATTGTCTTGATACCTGATGGCCGACAAATGGATTTGCTCTGCTTGTGAGGGCGTTTTTAGCATCTGCAAAGCTTGATCTGAGTGCGTACAAATGACCACTTCATCAAATCGCTCGGCACGCCCTTCGGTCACGACTCGAACGCCGGACTCATCTCTTTCAATTAACTGAACAGGCGAGTTCAATCGTTTGTCTGGCACCTCGTTGACAATTTTTTGAACATAGTTTCTGGAGCCGCCCTTGACTGTGAACCAACGAGGGCGGTTGGTCACTTGAATCAAACCATGGTTGTGGCAAAACCGAATCATGGTGGCCACTGGAAACTTCAGCATTTGATCGGTTGGGCAACTCCATATGCAGCCCATCATCGGCAAGAAATACCAATTGAGAAAGGCCTCGTTAAAGTCATGGTGCTTTAAGAATTCAGAAAGCGGCTGTCGCATTTCATTTTCTTTTTGCGCTTCGGCAATTCGCGTGCATATTTTGTTAAAACGCATCACATCGGCCAGCATTTTTAAAAAGCGCGGCCGCAGCAGGTTTCGACGTTGCGCGAACACGGTGTCTAAGTTACTGCCACTCCACTCCAGTGCTTCATCACCCCAAACTTGGGGGGCTTGAACCGAGAAGGACATGTCTGACAGCGCTGTTTCAACACCAAGCTCGGCAAACAGATTGATCAAGTTGGGATAGGTTCTTTCGTTGAAAACCAAAAATCCTGTGTCAACGCCATAGGTGACGAGGCCTTTGTTGGTGGGCAGGCTGATGTCCACCGTATTGGAGTGCCCGCCAAAGTAATTGCCGGCCTCAAAAAGGGTGATGTCTGCGTGACCTTTCAAGCTATGCGCCACCGCTAAGCCGGAAATGCCCGACCCCACCACCGCTATTTTTTTATACTTCATGTTCAATTCACGGCGCCTTCATCGCCAGATTTTTTTCTATGGCTTTTACCAAGCTGCTGCTTTCAGGGCTGGTCATGCTGTTGTAACTGTCGATCAACTTACCATCACGACCAATGAGGTATTTGTAAAAATTCCACTTGGGTTTTTGGCCGGGGTCTTGCGCTAACTGCTTGAAGAACGGCACAGCGGATTCGCCGGTCACAGAGGTTTTGGTGAACATGGGGAACTTCACGCCAAAGGTGCTCTCGCAAAAATCAGCAATGTCTTTGTTATTGCTTTTTTCTTGCGCAAAATCATTCGACGGAAATCCCAAAACCACCAGCCCTTTGTCTTTGTATTTGCTGTAAACGCTTTCAAGTCCTTTGTATTGAGAAGTGAATCCGCAATAGCTGGCGGTGTTCACAACCAAAATGACCTTGCCGCTGTATTGGCACAAGGACTGCGCCTTTTCATCTTGCAGCCTCGGAAACGTGTGGTTTAAAAGCGCCGGACACGCATGCCCTGAGGCGTTTGTTGTCGGCGCCGTCTGAGCAAGGCTGTTTAGCGCCCAGAACATCCCAAACAACCCCAAACCCAAGCTTTTAAGTTTTGTCATTGAACTGTCCGTTCTGTTTTGTGACCGGACAGTTTACTTCGGATTTCTTAGCTTGTCACGAAATGATTCAAAGGCCCTTTTCGCTGGGGAATACAGCCTGCCAAAGCGCAGAAATGGCGGCCCTTTCGTTTTCCAAGGTGGCCCAGGGCACTTGCGTCGGCTCTTCGTTCAGCCGGGCCTTGTGCTGCACGCGCCGAAGCTCCCGGTAAGCTGCCGACGCGGCCACACCGACACCTGACGGCAACAAACCCACCGCCTCCGCCCTTTGAAGCAGTGCAATGTTGCCGACGTTATCGGCCAACTCCGTGTGCGCGGCGGTGTGCACCAGCACCAAATATTGAACCGCAAATTCAGCATCCACCATGCCGCCCACACTGTGTTTCACATCAAAACGGCCCGCTTTGATCGGATGGGCTGACCTGACCCGATTCCGCATGCTCACAATTTCTGTTCGCAAGGACGCTTCGTCGCGGGGCGCACTGATCACGCCACGCCGGACCTCATCAAAACGAAGCCTCATTTGGGCATCCCCCATCACAAATCGTGCTCGGGTCATGGCCTGATGCTCCCAGGTCCATGCCGTATTGCTGCCTCGTTGTTGCTGATAGCCGGCATAGGCGTCAAATGTCGTGACCAGCAGGCCGGCGCCGCCGTTAGGCCTCAAAGCGGTGTCAATCTCAAACAAATCACCCTCCGCCGTTTTGACGGTGAACCAGTTGATCAGTTTGCGAGCAAAACCGGCATAAACCTCTTGGGCTCTTTCGTCTTCATCTTCATACACAAAAACGATGTCCAAATCGCTGCCATAACCCAACTCTTTTCCACCCAACTTGCCATAAGCAATGATGGCAAATTGTGGCGCTTCGCGGTGACGATTTTTCAAACAAGACCAACACCACCTGGCCGTCACTCGCAAGACGGTATCTGCCATGGCGCTCAGGTCGTCTGCGACTTGCTCAACCGTCAGCCGGCCCTCGACATCACGCGCCAGGGTTCGGAAAACCTCGGCATGGTGTGCGCGTCGCAGCAGGTTCAAAAGGTTTTCTTCATCGTCTTCACCCGTTCTTGCCAATGCATTTCGGCGCGCCTCTAACTCCGCCTCAAACTCATCCGATACAAAACGCTGTAGCAAAACATCGCCATTTGCCAGTTCATCAATGACACCAGGGTGCTGAACCAAGTAACGTGCCGGCCACTTGGCTGCACCCAACAACCGCAGCAATCGCTCATGAACCTTTGGGCGCTCAAGCATCATGGCCAAGTAGCTTTCTCGGCGCATCAAAGGCTCCATCCAATCTGCCATTCGAACCACTGCGGCCTGCTCAACTCGTCCCTCTTGAAGCCATTGGGCGGTTCGCTGTAACAGGCGCATCAAACGCGCCCTCGCATCATCGCGGAGGCTCTTCACTTTGGGGCTGTCCTGCCAATGGGCCAAGCGTTCACGTGCCTCGCCATCGAACAAATCTAAAACCGCTTCCAGTTCAGGCCTTTCTCTTGGGCCTTGCGTTTGGCAACCCTTGCACTCTCGATCGCCCCCCAAAAGAATGTCAAACTCATGCGCAACGATTTCGCGATGCGCATCTAGATCGGTCAATAAATCACAGGTGTTGGCGTAACCCATCGTCAGCGCAAGCCACAACAAATCTTCATCTTGCGTCGGCAAGACATGTGTTTGCTGATCGTCAAGGTACTGAATTCGATGCTCTACTTTTCTTAAAAAAATATAGGCCTTGGACAAAGCATCGGCGGTGTCTGGCGGCATCAGCCCTGCTTTGGCCACCCTCTTCAATGCATCCAAGGTGGGGCGTGTTCTGAGCTCGGGAAATTGTCCGCCGCGGACCACTTGCAGAAGTTGAACGGTGAATTCAATTTCACGAATTCCACCGCGTGACAATTTCACGTCATTAGCGCGCTCTGGGTGGCCCGCACTTCGCTTCGCCGCATGATCGCGGATTTGCTGATGCAAGATACGGAGCGACTCAAATACGTTGTAGTCAAGATATCGTCGAAAAACAAATGGGAGCACCACGCCACGAAGACTCAATGCAGACCCATCTTGAATGGCGCTTTGCGGCGCAATGACCCGGCTTTTCATCCATGCAAATCTTTCCCACTCACGGCCTTGAACCAACAAATATTCTTCCAATGCGCCCAAAGAAACCACACTGGGGCCCGAGTTTCCATTGGGCCTCAGCGCCAAATCCACTCGAAACACAAAGCCATGCTCGGTGGTATCCCCCACCAAGGTGAAGATGGCTTTCACGGCGCGGCTAAAGTACTCATGGACAGAGATTCGGGCCAGCCCCTGGGCATCACCTGCCGTTTCACCATCTTCGTCGTAGACATAAATGAGGTCAATGTCACTGGACACATTCAATTCGCGTGCGCCCAACTTGCCCATCCCAACGACCCAAAACTTAGCCCGCGTGCCCGCCTCGGTTAACGGTGCTCCGTGACGTGCATCGAGGTCTTGGAACGCCTGTTTGCAGGCCTCGTCTAAAGCGATTTCTGCCAAATGGGTGACGCTGCGAGTAATTGTTTCAAGCGCGGCGCCTTCCTCACAATCTAAGCGCAAAAGGCGATACATCGTCCACTGACGAAGCACCCTCAGTGCGGCGCCAACCTCTTGGCCTTGGCCGCGCAATTGGGCGTAGGCCTGTTTGAGTATTTCACGATGGGGAATCTCATTGGGCAGCGTGGCAAAAACTTCAGCGTAGCGCCTCTCTAGCCTCTGAAAAAACCGTGAACCCCCCGCCAAGGGCTTTTGAGAACGTGTTTGATTGGCATTTCCAGTCTCAAACGGGTGTATGGCGGTCATAATTCCCTGCCTAACTTCATATGTTCCATCGCTCGATCCGAATGTTTCAATTTTCTTCTTTGTCTAAATTGATGGCCACTGTGCTGCGCATCAGTGCTTGGGCATTTTTGGTCATTGGCCTGGTCTTGGGCATGGCATGGGCGGCATTGCATTTTTGGATTGTGCCGCGAATTGAAGATTTCAGGCCTAAATTAGAAAGCTTGGCCAGCCAAACCATCGGGGTTCCCGTTCAAATGGGCAAATTGGTAGCGGTTTCTTCTGGCTGGGTGCCCACTTTTGAAATTCATGATCTGACATTGCTGGACCCAGAAGGTCGTCGAGCATTAACTTTACCCAAAGTCGTTTTTGCCATCAGCGCGCGATCGGTCTTGGATTTGGGTGTCGAGCAGCTGGTCATTGATTCGCCTACGCTGGACATTCGTCGAACAGCGGACGGGGAATTGCTTATTGCAGGCTTGGCCGTCAAGAATAACGACAAACGTGACTCAGCCGCAATGGATTGGGTTTTCTCTCAAAAGGAAATCGTCATTCAACACGGCACCGTGATTTGGACGGATGACTTCAAGGCGTCACAAAAGGAAACGCCTTCATTGACTTTAAGCGATGTTTCTTGGGTGTTACGCAACTCCGCTCGGCATCATCAATGGCGGCTAGATGCCACGCCGCCTGCAGGGTGGGGCGACCGGTTTGTTCTCATGGGTGACCTTCGCCGCAACTTACTTTCTACACACCCCGGTCGATTTAAAGATTGGAGCGGTCAGGTTCACGCTCAATTTCCGGATGTCGAGCTTGCGCAGCTGAGTCCACACTTGCCGTGGAAAGTCAGTGCAGCGCAAGGCAAGGGCGCGTTGCGCATTTGGGTTGACTTGAGCAACGGCATCTTCAAGCAAACCACAGCCGATCTTTTTTTAGAAAATGCCAAAGCGCAGCTTGGCGCTGAGTTGCAAGCCCTGTCATTTAAAAACATTGCCGGGCGTGTCTCATTCAAACCGCTGCCCAATGGTTTTGATTTTTCGACTGAAGGCCTGCGTTTTGATACCACCGACGGCCTTCACTGGCCTGGCGGTAATGTCAAGGTCTCTTTGACAGAAGCCGGGAACGGGCAGGGAACCAAGGGCATTTTTCTCGGTGACAAGTTAGATCTCTTCGCCGTTCGCAACATCGCGCTGCAGCTGCCTCTGCCCTACAAAGTACGCCAAACTTTGCTCGAACACCCGGTCAATGGTTTGGTCCATACCCTGAACGTCGAATGGCTTGAGTCTTCAACGGCAGACGGCAACGCCATTCAAATCAAAGTGGCCAACGGTCGCTTCGACAACTTTAGTTTTGAAGGTGGGAAAGCGGGTACGGATTCTGAAAATTTACCCGGCATTGAAAATGCAAACATTAGCTTTGATATGGGCCCAGATGGCGGACAGCTCAAAGCTAACATTGAAAAAGGTGCGATCAACATCCATCGCATTTTTGAAGAGCCCCGCATCCCTTTGAACAAAATGCAGGCCTCCGTCAAATGGCTCAGCACAAAAGGAAAACTCACGATTCCAGAATGGCAGCTTAGTTTGAGCAATGCCGACCTTGCAGGGGAGTGGCATGGCAGCTGGCGCCCTAGCGAGCTTCCAAACAGTTTGGGCGTCATCGATTTGCAGGGCAATATCGCAAGAGGCGATGCCACGCGCGTGCATCGATATTTACCAACAGCCCTTTCCCAAGATGTTCGTTATTACGTTCGCGACTCCCTTTTGAATGGAAGCCTTCAAAACATTGCGGTCAAAATGAAAGGGGATCTTCTCAACTTGCCATTTGCCAATCCCAAGGATGGCGAATTGAAACTCGCTGGAAAAATCAAGGACGTTCAATACGCCTACGTACCCCCTGCCGCATTGGGCAACCCCAATCGAAACACCCGTTCGGATAACGTTTGGCCTGTCATGAACAATGTGAATGGCGACCTTGTTTTTGATCGCCTTGCTTTGAAATTAAATGGCGCGTCTGGCAAATGGGGCGCCATACCGTTTACTCAAATCAAGGCCGAAATTCCAAGGCTGGGCAGCAATGCTGTGGTCAATGTCGAAGGTGAGACAAAAGCCACCGCCAAGCAAATGCTGAACGACCTTCGTCAGTCGCCCGTCAACAACATGATCGGCGGCGTGCTTTCTCAAGCAACTGGCACTGGCGCGCTTAGCACTCGCCTCAAATTAAGCCTGCCCTTGAAATCTCTTGAAAAAACGACCGTTCAAGGTACTGTTACTTTTTCGGGAAATGACATTCGCATCTTGCCATCCGTGCCCACATTTGAAAAAACACAAGGTGGCATTAACTTCACAGAAGGCGGCTTCACATTGGTGAACGTTAACGCCCAGTTTTTAGGGGGCCCCATCAAGTTGGATGGCGGTACACGCAAGCTCCCCGCAAAAAGCACAGAGGCCAATCCGCTGATACGAATGCAAGGCCAAGTGACCGCTGGCGGCTTGCGGCAAGCCCTTGAAATACCCGCTCTGAATTTACTCGCGCCGCACGTCTCAGGCGCAACAACCTACACAGCAAGTCTTGGCATCAAGGGTGGCCAAAGTGAATTGAGCGTTCAATCGCAGCTGCAAGGGTTGGCTCTGAATTTGCCTGCGCCCTTGAACAAACGGGCGGAAGAGATCGTGCCCGTCAAGTTTGAAAATGTCGTTCAAAGTCTCAGTGCCGCATCAACCAACAAAGCGCAGCGCGACTTGTTGCAATTCACCTGGGGCCGCACGTTTTCTGCAAGCTACAACCGCGATGTCAGCGGCAATGAACCACGCATTTTGAATGGCCGATGGACCGTCGGTGAAGCGGCGGGGGCCACCAATAACTCTGAATCGGGCGTTGTGGCCAATGTCAATTTGCCAACTTTTTCATTGGACGATTGGCTTCTGATCTTTGTACCGCCTAAGTCGAGCCCGCATTACAGCGTTGCACAAAATACCACCCTTGGCGCCGTTGCTCATGCCTATTTGCCAACTCGCATGAACTTTAAAAGCAACGAGTTGTTGGTTCAAGGTCGCAGCCTCAACAACGTCATGATCAACGGTTCACGGGACGGTTATGTATGGCGCACCCAACTAGATACCAAAGAACTGAGCGGCTATTTGGAATACAGACAACCCAACAACCAAAATACCGCAAGAATTTATGCGCGATTGGCTCGCTTGAGCCTGCCCCCCTCTGCAGATCAAGCTGTTGAGTCTTTGCTTGAAGACTCGCCAGTTTCTATTCCCGCCCTGGACATTGTGATAGAAGAGTTAGAGCTTCGCGGCAAAAAAATGGGTCGCGTTGAAGTTGAGGCCGTCAATGTCGACAGCGGCCCTGCGCGGGTCAATTCTGGGCGTGAGTGGCGACTCAATAAACTCAATATTACCGTGCCGGAAGGAAGCTTCAAGGCCAACGGCAAATGGCTGACCTCCCGCGAAGGGACTCAACAAACCAGCACTGAAATGGTTTTTAAACTCGATGTCTTTGATGCAGGAGAATTATTAAATCGTCTTGGCACCAAAGACGCCCTCAAGGGCGGCGGCGGAAAACTGGAAGGCCAAGTGAGCTGGCAGGGTTCGCCCCTGACCTTGCATTACCCCAGCCTCAGCGGTCGTTTCAACGTCAACATTGGACGGGGTCAGTTTTTACAAGCAGAGCCTGGCGTTGCAAAGCTGCTGGGCGTTTTAAGCTTGCAAGCTTTACCACGACGCTTGTTGCTAGATTTTCGCGATGTCTTCAGTACTGGTTTTGCTTTTGACAGCATCCGCGGCGATGTCACTATTCAACAAGGCATCGCAGCCACACAAAACTTGCAAATGAAGGGCGTCAATGCTGTCATTCAAATGGAGGGGCGTTCTGACATCGCGCGTGAAACTCAAAATTTGCGCGTGTTAATTCTTCCCGAGGTCGATGCGGTAAGCGCTTCGATTCTTGCTGGATTGGCCTTGAACCCCGCCATTGGGCTCAGTGCATTTCTGGCGCAATTGATTTTAAAACAGCCCCTTAGCCGCGCTAACTCTCAAGAGTTTACGATCGATGGCACTTGGACCGACCCCAAGGTGACCAAGCTTGCAAGTGTTGCCCCCTAAGTTGTCAAGCCTTTGATTCGAATGCTCCACGTTGGCACCACTTTGCAACCGCTCCTAAAGCCCATATGGCTTTTTTTTACAACGGCTGCACGCTCCTTTACAGACCGTCGCGTCTCTTTGTGGTTTGCATTGGTCGGCCTTGTGGGCGCCGTATTGGTCACTTTGGTTTGGTTGGCCGGCCGATATGAGGCCAGCCAATACCAAGCAGAGCTAGACCGCGACACCAGCGATGCCGCCAGCGATATTCGCAGAAGCTTCAGCCGTCACGCCCTCAGTTTACAAAGCCTGAACGCCAAATCATTGAGTCAAAAAAACTGGCTCAGCGACGTTGAGGTTTTATTGAGTCAAAACCGAGAATGGTTACGTGTCGAAAAACGCGACCTTCAAGGCTTGGTCAGCGTGTTTGTCAATGCGCCCTACCGCACGCCTCTTTTTGAAACAAACGTGCGCCTCAATGAGCAAGCTGAGATCGTTCAGACCTGTCAACGCGCCAAGCGATTAAACGGCCCCGCTTATTCACGAACTTACTTTGTTCCACAGTCAAGCGGTATTGGTTTTGAGGTGATGGAAATGTGTTTGCCCATCATTGAACACAGTATCACGGTTGGCTACTCTGTTTTAACCTACAGTTTGCAAGAAATTCTGTTCGCCCAACTTGGTGAAACATACGGTCGACGAAATGAAATTTCTTTTGTAGAACCGGATGGCACTCGGCTGGCTGTTCACGGCACACTGCCTCGCAGTAAGCGACTTTTTACCGCCACCCAATTGATGGACCTGCCTGGCAACACCTTGATGCTGCGCATGGATGGTCGAAGAGCGGGGCCCGACCTTTTCCCAAATGTTTTACCTGCGCTTGTCACCGCCATGTCGATTGCGTTGGTCTCTGTGCTGGTGTTGTTGGTCAAAGATTCTCGAAGGCGCCTCAAAGCGGAACAAGACTTAGCAGACGCGCTGGCATTTAGAAAAGCCATGGAGGACTCTCTGGTGACAGGTCTCCGTGCTCGTGATCTCCAAGGACGAATCACTTATGTCAATCCTGCTTTTTGTCAGATGCTTGGTTTCAAAGCGGAAGAACTCTTAGGCGCTTCTGCGCCAATGCCCTACTGGCCTTCAGAAATGGCCGAGGAATATCAGCAACGACAGGCCGTTCGACTCGCTGGCAATGCGTTGTCGCGTGAAGGCTTTGAGTCAGTGTTTGTCAGGCAAGATGGCTCTCGTTTTCCCGTTCTTATTTTTGAAGCCCCTTTGATCAATGTCCTGGGAAAACAAACGGGATGGATGAGCGCATTTTTGGACATCAGCGAACAACGTCGCGTTGAAGAGCTGTCTCGCGCAAGTCAAGAAAGACTTCAAGCCACCGCGCGTTTGGCCACCGTCGGTGAAATGGCCTCCCTGCTTAGTCACGAGCTAAACCAACCATTGGCGGCCATCTCAAGCTATGCAACAGGCTCTTTAAACCTCCTCCATGCGCAGCAGCGGCCGGGTCATTTGACGGATCAACATGACTTGCGCGACCTTCAAATGGCGCTTGAAAAAATTGCCGCCCAAGCGGGGCGGGCGGGCAAAGTCATTAACAGCGTTCACGATTTTGTAAGGCGCAGGGATCAAGATCGAGAAGCCGTCAGCCCACAAGCCTTGATTGATGCAGTTTTACCCCTGGTTCAGCTGCAGGCACGGAAGTTGAGCGTCCGATTAGAGATTAAGCTTGAAGAGCGATTGGCGCCCATTCTTTGCGATCGAACCATGGTTGAGCAGGTGATCCTGAATTTAGCGCGCAACGGTATGCAAGCGATGGATCACCCAGCATGTCATCAGAGAACCCTCACATTACAGATTAAAAAAGCCGCTTCCAACTTAGCGCATGGCTGGATTGAGTTTGCCGTCATCGACTTGGGTGTTGGGATCGCCGCGGATGTTGCCAAGAATCTGTTTACGCCATTTTTCACCACCAAAACCGAAGGGATGGGCTTGGGCTTGAGTCTCTGCAGGACCGTCGTTGAACAACATGGGGGGCATCTGGAGTTTGAACCGTTCCAGCCATGTGGTACCTTGTTTCGGTTTACGCTTCCCGCAGCATCAACTGTTTAATTCCACCTGAAATTTCACCATGCAACCCATGCTCAATGCTTGTGTCTACATCGTTGACGATGACGAAATCGTTCGCGATGCGATGGCCTGGTTGCTTCGCTCTCGGCATGTCACTTGCGAGTCCTATGCGAGCGCTGATGCCTTTGAGCGCATGTTGGACGAAAAGTTTTCTGGGCCAAACAGGCCCGCACCCCAACAGCCGGCATGCATTTTGTTAGACGTCCGAATGCCTGGACAAAGTGGTCTGTCTTTGTTTGAAACACTCATCGGCAATGGTTTGGCTCATCGTTGGCCAGTTATTTTTCTAACGGGTCATGCCGATGTTCCCACTGCCGTGGACAGCGTAAAGCGTGGCGCTTTTGATTTTTGCGAAAAGCCTTTTTCTGACAATGCATTGGTTGATCGAATAGAGCAGGCGCTGGCTTTGTCAAATGAAAGACTGATGTCGCATCTTCAAACCGCAAGTTTGGCCTCCAAACTTTCCGACTTGACGGAGCGTGAGCGGGACGTTATGCACCTGGTGGTTGCAGGCTTGCCCAATAAATTAATTGCCGATAAGCTGAGCATCAGCGTTCGGACCGTTGAAGTTCACCGATCGCGCGTGTTCGAAAAAATGGCCGTTAAATCTGCCGTTGATTTGGCCAACTTATTGCGGGAGGTATGACGCCAGATGCGAGTATCTTTGTTCATTCTGTGTCCGACTTTTTTTCTTGGGCAACCTCATTTTGACGGTCAGACTTTAGCTCGCCTTTTTCGCGACCTGAAAACATGGTCCACCAAACAATCAGCAACAACAACAACAATGCGAGCAAAGCTTCTAACAAGATCAATCCCATGAAAAAACTCCTTGGTTCATTGATTGTAGGTAGCTTCCTCATTTTGTCTTCAGGGCTCCTGATCTCTTGTAGCTCGCCGCCCAAAGCACCTCCCCCTGTCAGCACACAACCCGCGCCGTTCACCGTACCCGTCCGCCCCGATTTGGCCCCCTCGCTGCAACAAGCGAAAAGCCGCTGGGTTTTGGCGTCGTGGGCCGATTTGCCGGGCTTTAACGAGGACAAGCTGGGCGAGGCCTGGGCCGCCTGGCTAGAAAGTTGTTCAAGAAGCAACACCAGTCACCAGAGTTTGTGCCCAGAGGTGAAACGCTTGGCAAATCAGTCGGCCGAAAACCAGCGCGAATGGCTTCTTCGAAACCTTCAGCCTTATCGGGTTGAAAGTCTAGGCGGCGGCCCTGGCCCCGCCAATGGCTTGCTCACCGCGTATTACGAGCCCGTCTTTGAGGGCTCCCGCGTGGCAAAACCTGGTTTTGAAGTGGCCCTCTACGGTCCTCCCGCCAACTTAAAAAGCCGGTCACCTTGGTATTCCAGAGAAGAGATTTCAAAGCTGCCAGCAGCACAAAATGCGCTGAAAGGGAAAGAAATTGCGTTCATTGCAGACCCCGTTGACGCCTTGATATTGCAAATCCAAGGCTCCGGGAGGCTGTGGATCACCCACAGCGATGGCCGGCGTCAACAAATTAGGCTGGCATTTGCGGGCACCAACGATCATCCTTATCAAAGCATTGGTCGGTGGTTGCTTGATCAAAACCTCACCAAAAACGCCACATGGCCGGGCATCAAAACTTGGTTGGCACAAAACCCCCGCCGAACTCAAGAGCTGCTGTCGAAGAACCCTCGTTTTGTGTTCTTCAAAGAGGAAGCACTTCATGGCATCGAAGCACAGCTGGGGCCCAAGGGCGCCCAGGGCGTTCCACTGACGCCTGGGCGCTCTATCGCTGTCGACCCTGGCAGCATCCCCTATGGCACGCCGGTTTGGCTGTCTAGCAGCGGGCCACAAACCCAGCTCAACCGACTGGTTTTGGCACAAGACACCGGCAGCGCTATTTTGGGCGCTGTCCGGGCGGACTACTTTGTCGGCTCTGGCGACCTGGCGGGCGACTTGGCTGGCCGACTTAAACAAGACTTGAAATTATGGGTTTTGCTTCCACGATAAGCCGACACGACCTACACTGCGACTCAATGCCCTTAAAGGTGAATCATCATGAACGCTCCACTGCCTGAACATTTGCGACAAGCGCTTGCCAACGTCACCTTGGACGACAAGTACAGCCTCCAAACGGGGCACGCTTTTATGAGCGGGGTTCAAGCCCTTGTGCGCTTGCCCATGCTGCAACAAGAGCGCGATGCCGCGGTTGGGAAAAAAACGGGCGCGCTCATCAGCGGGTATCGTGGGTCCCCTTTGGGCGGTTATGACCAAGCGCTTTGGAAGGCCAAGCCCTATTTAGAAAAACACAATATTGTTTTTCAGCCGGGTGTCAACGAAGAATTGGCCGCAACGGCATTGTGGGGAACCCAGCAACTGGGTTTTGCGCCACCTGGCAGTCAAAAGTTTGATGGCGTTTTTGGGATTTGGTATGGCAAGGGCCCCGGGGTTGATCGATGCTCTGATGTTTTTAAACATGCCAACATGGCCGGCACTACGCCTTGGGGCGGCGTCTTGGCCGTTGCGGGCGACGACCATGTGGCCAAGAGTTCCACCGCCGCGCACCAAAGTGATCACATCTTCAAGGCTTGTGGCTTGCCCGTGTTCTTTCCCGCTTCTGTTCAAGAGGTTTTGGATTTGGGTGTTCATGCCATTGCATTAAGTCGGTTTGCGGGCGTTTGGTCGGGCATGAAAACAATTCAAGAAATTGTGGAGTCGAGTGCCGCGGCAGACATCCAAGCCGATCGCGTCAAAATTGTTTTGCCTGACTTCGAAATGCCACCAGGTGGGGTTCACATTCGTTGGCCAGACGGGGCACTTGAACAAGAGGCGCGCCTGTTTGACTTCAAGTGGTATGCCGCTTTGGCCTACATCCGTGCCAATCGTTTAAACCACAACGTCATTGAGGGCCCTCATGATCGGTACGGCATTATGGCCAGTGGCAAGGCCTACAACGACACGCGACAAGCGCTGATTGATTTGGGCTTAGACACAGCCGCGTGCCATCGATTGGGTATTCGCGTTCACAAGGTTTCTGTGGTCTGGCCATTAGAGGCTCATTCAACACGTGAGTTTGCCCAGGGCTTGAAAGAGATTTTGGTCGTTGAAGAAAAACGCCAAGTGATCGAGTATCAATTAAAAGAAGAGCTCTACAACTGGCCCGATGCGATGCGTCCTCGCATCGTGGGTAAATTTGATGGGTTGGACGGCGACGAGTCGGGTGGTGAGTGGTCTGTTCCAAACCCGATGGCCCATCGCTTGTTGCGTGCTAACGCCGATTTGACGCCCACCTTGATTGCCAAAGCGCTAGCCAAGCGTCTCCAGAAATTGGATTTACCGGCCGATATTTTGACCAAAATAGAGGCGCAGCTTCAAATCATTGATGCCAAAGAGCGTGCTCAAAACAGTTTGGTTTTAAATCCTGCGATAGACCGCACACCTTGGTTTTGCTCTGGTTGTCCACACAACACCAGCACCAAAGTGCCCGAAGGATCACGGGCCATGGCCGGCATTGGTTGCCACTTTATGAGCTTGTGGATGGACCGAAGTACCACCGGGTTTACACAAATGGGCGGCGAAGGAACCCCATGGATTGGTCAACAGCACTTCAGTCATGAGAAGCATGTGTTTGCCAACATTGGCGACGGCACCTATTTTCACAGCGGTATTTTGGCCATCCGACAAAGCATCGCTGCGGGCGTCAATATCACTTACAAAATTTTGTACAACGATGCGGTCGCCATGACAGGCGGTCAACGCATTGGTGAGCGCGCTGAAGGGCATACGGTTGTACAAATTGCACAAAGCATGCGTGCTGAAGGTGCCATGGTCATCAAGGTCGTCACCGATGAGCCCGAAAAATACGATGGTGTGGCGTTGGCAGAGGGCGTTTTGGTTCATCACAGAGATGAGCTCGATGCGGTTCAAAGAACACTTCGCGAAGTCAAAGGCTGCACGGTCATTATTTATGACCAAACCTGTGCAACCGAAAAGCGCAGGCGTCGTAAGCGCGGGACCATGGTCGATCCTGCCGTGCGCGTGATGATCAATGAGCTGGTTTGTGAGGGTTGTGGTGACTGCGGCGTTCAATCTAATTGTTTGTCGATCGAGCCGTTAGAGACTGATTTTGGTCGCAAGCGCACGATCAATCAAAATAGTTGTAACAAAGATACCAGTTGCCTGAAGGGCTTTTGTCCCAGCTTTATTTCCATCGAAGGCGGCCAATTAAAGAAAAAAACAAAGGGCACAAAATTTGATGTGTCAGCCTTGCCAGAATTGCCAATGCCAACGCTTCCTAATTTGAAAGATTCTGTTTATGGCATTGTGGTTGCGGGTGTGGGCGGCACCGGAGTGATTACCATCGGTCAACTGTTGGGGATGGCGGCGCACCTTGATGGCTTAGGTGTTGTGACTCAAGATTCAGCAGGCTTGGCGCAAAAAGGTGGGGCGACTTGGAGCCATGTTTTGTTGGCGCAGCAGCAAGACCAAATTCAAACGACCCGTGTCAGCATGGCGGCCGCTGATTTGGTATTGGGTTGCGACCCCATCGTGAGTGCGGGCAAAGAAACGCTCTCTCGAATGCTGGAGGGTCGAACTCGCGTTGCTTTAAATTCTCACGGGACACCGACGGCAGCGTTCGTTAAAAATACGCTCTGGCAAAACCCAGCTGACGAATGTGCCTCTGAAATTGGTTCTACCGTTGGTTTGGCCAGCCTCGCCGCTTTTGATGCAGAAAAATTCTCTTCTCATTTAATGGGTGACACGATCTTCATCAATCCCATGCTTTTGGGTTATGCATGGCAAAAAGCTTGGATTCCACTAAGCCTGGAAGCATTGCGTCGTGCGATCGAACTCAATGAAGTGGCTGTTTCAAATAATTTAGCCGCGTTTGAGTGGGGCCGCCATGCTGCTCACCATTTACATCTACTTGATGCATTAGTTTCACCTGGTCACATTGTTGAATTTAAGAAACGTCCTCAATTAGACGACTTGATTCAACAACGCGTTGGCTTTTTAACAGCCTATCAAAACACGGCTTATGCCAACGTCTATGAAAACTTTGTCCAAACTGTAAAAGCAAAAGAGGACGTGTTTGGACAAACTTTGTTGACAGAAACAGTTGCCCGTCAACTTTTTAAACTGATGGCTTACAAAGACGAATACGAAGTTGCACGCTTGCACACCGATAAACAGTTCCTAGAACGCGTTAAAACCCAGTTTGAAGGCGATTTCAAGGTTTTCTATCACCTAGCCCCTCCCTTGCTTGCAAAACGCAATGAGAAAGGCCAGCTTATCAAACAAAAAATGAGCCCTCACATGCTTCTGGTGTTTAAAGGGTTGGCCAAACTAAAGTTCCTAAGAGGCACTTTCTTTGACATTTTCGGTCGAAGCGAAGAACGACAAACAGAAAGAGCACTCATTCAGGAATACATGGATGCCATTAAAGAAATACTGTTGTCCCTGACGCAAGAAAACCATGCCTTGGCTGTGAACATGGCAAATGTCCCTGAACAGATCAAAGGTTTTGGTCATGTGAAAGAAAGACACATTGCGGCAGCCATGATTCAGTGGCAAAACCACATGGATCTTTTTAGAAAATCAACTTAATTTAAAGAGGGACTTATTCTTTGTATTCTTCTTTTATATAGATTAATACATAGTAGTAGTAGATAAGGGGAGGCTTGTTCTGTGGACAAGTCTCTTTTTTCTTTATAGATCAACCAAGTAAATAACTTTGAAGGGTGTGTACCACACTGCTTCTTTGGTGTCATGGTTCTATGAACAACTTCTTTAATTTTTAAATTCTGTGGATAACTCATTGCTTATCCAAAATCTTTCCACAATGTTATTCATTGACAGATTGAAGGAAGTAAGCACTTTTTTAGGCGTGTGCGCTCATTTTTTTAATGACAATTGATATTGCAATGCATGTCACGGCGTAAAAAGACCGGCTCTGAAATCATCGACTGCCTGCATCAACTCTTCACGCGTATTCATCACAAAAGGACCATATTGAGCGATAGGTTCATTCAGAGGTTTCCCAGAAATTAAAAGAACCTGACTGCCAGCAGAGGCGCTAATCTCAACACCATGACCTTCATTTTGAAGGATGGCCATGCGGTGTAATTCAACAGATGTCTCTTGCTGCTCACTCACAACCGCGACCTTGCCCCGATAAACAAAAATGAAGGCGTTGTGTTCAGGATTCAATGCTTGTTGAAAACTTGTCGTCTTTGTAAAGTGAATGTCTAAATAAAGTGGCTGAGTCGGAAATAAATGGGCGGGTCGGCAAACGGCACCTTGAACGCCTTGTACTTCGCCAGAAATGATGCGAATTTTGACGCCCTTTGTTAAATTTAATTCGGGAACCTTGTTGCTCTGAATGTCCTGATAGCCAGGCGGGCAAAGTTTCTGGTGCGATGGCAAGTTAAGCCACAACTGAAAACCCTCCATCACGCCCTCTTCTTGTTCGGGCATTTCGCTGTGGACAACACCACGGCCCGCGGTCATCCATTGCACGCCACCGTTTTGCAACAAGCCCTCATGGCCTGCGCTATCACGATGACGCATCCGCCCGGCAATCATGTAGGTGACGGTTTCAAAACCACGATGTGGGTGGTCTGGAAAACCGCCACCGTAATCATTGGGATCATTGCTTCCAAAATTGTCCAGCATCAGAAAGGGGTCAAGTCGCCGTTGGTGAGCCTGGGTTAAAACCCGCGTGAGCTTGACGCCATCGCCATCTCGTGTGGCTTGGCCAATGACTTGTTGTTCGACAGATCGGCCGTGAAAGGGTGTTGAGGGAGCGGTCATGTTTCAGGTTTTGCGTTGGTTTCTTGATCTGTGTCATTTTCTGACGGGCAAGGTAGCTTCAAACTGTGACGGTGTTCTTAACTCTAATCCTTGATTGTGTATTAGGAAAGATGAAATGATGAAAAAAAGAAGCCTCCACATAATTCGTGATGAACATGCCTCTTTGGCCGCCATGCTTCGGTCAATGAGTCTGCTGGTTGAGCGGGGGTCCGACAAAGACCCACGTCAGTTTTTCGAAGTCATGCGTGCTATGTTGTTTTACATCGATGAGTTTCCAGAACAACTTCATCACCCCAAAGAGTCGAACTTATTATTCCCCAGAGTTGCCAAAAGGGCACCAGAAATGATGGGCGCCATTGATCGTCTAGAGCGAGACCACATGCACAGTGAAAAAGCCGTGCGTGACCTGCTTCATTTGCTTTTGGCTTGGGAACAAGTGGGAGCATCGCGGAAAGCAGCCTTTGTAGACGCGTTTGGCCCCTATGTAGAATCTTATCTGGAGCACATGCGGCTGGAAGAAACGCTGGTGTTGCCAGCAGCAGAAGCGGCGCTTTCTGAGGAGGACTGGGCGGCGTTGGACTTGGCATTTGATCAAAATGCCGACCCCTTGACGGGTAAATATCCGCCAGGGCCGGCCTTTGAAAAGCTCTTTAGCCGCATCGTGTCGATTGCACCTTCACCCATTGGCTTGGGTTAATTGACCAACTTGCGCAATGGCCGCGTTGCACCTACTATTCCAACCATAGCGCGTAAGCCAGAGCATGATGAGTCCGGGTGCGTGTCTGGGCCTTTAAAAAGTTCATGTCTCAAAACATTCGTTTTTCAACATCATTGTGGTTGGCAGTTTGCGTTTCTATGGCGGCGGCTGTGTCGCTTGGCATGACGCGATTTGCTTATGCGCTTTTGTTGCCGCCCATGCGGGATGACTTATCGTGGAGCTACACCCTCGCCGGCGCAATGAACACGTTCAATGCCCTTGGCTATTTGGTTGGCGCGCTTATAACGCCATGGACACTTCGTCGGTTTGGTGCGGTCAGCGTCTTAATCTGGGGCGCCTTGGCGGCAACGCTTTTTATGGCCTTAACGGGGTTCATCACTGATACATCGCTCTTATTGCTGCAGCGGTTTTTAGCGGGCCTTGCAAGCGCCACCGTGTTTGTTTCGGGGGGTCTGTTGGCCGCCAGGCTGGGCGAGCAGCTGCCATCGCAATCGGGCTTGTTATTGGGCATTTACTATGGCGGAACCGGATGGGGCATTGTCTTGTCTGCGTTGGTCGTTCCAGCTTCTTTGGCTTTGGCACATGCTGAGGCCTTACCCCATCCGTGGTCATGGGCGTGGTGGTCACTGGCGGCACTTTGTTTGATGTTGTCGGTGATGCTTGCGATCATTCGCAAACACCTGAATCGTTGGATGCCAGAACTGCCAAGCGATCCGACGCGAGCCGAGCAAAACCCCGCGCAAGCCCCGGCGTCTATCAAAGCCAGCAACACGTGGCGTCAGTGGTCTGCAGGCCTGTTGGGCTACGGATTGTTTGGCGTTGGCTACATTGGCTACATGACGTTTGTCGTGGCCTTGTTGCGCGAACAAGGCGCGACTTCCTTTGAGATTACCTTTTTCTATGCCATGCTGGGTTTGGCCGTGGTGTTGTCTTCCAGACTTTGGGCGGGCTTGTTGAATCACTATCGTGGTGGACAGGCGTTGGCACTGCTAAACGCCTTGCTCAGTGTGGCGACAATCATCCCTGCAATCACCTCTGCTTTGCCCATGATGATGTTGTCCGGCTTGTTGTTCGGCGCGGTTTTTTTGTCAATCGTGGCCTCAACCACCGCCATGGTGAAACATAACTTGCCGCCAACATCGTGGGCGTCTGGCATCAGCGCATTTACGGTGGTTTTTGCAATCGGGCAAATTGTGGGCCCTACCGTGGTGGGCTGGATTGCCGATGGCCCAGGCGGCCTACAACGCGGCCTGTTCTTTTCTGCCGCCGCGCTGTTGCTTGGCGCGCTTATCGCTTGGCAACAAAAACCCTTGAGAGAAGACCGCTTATTGTCGGCACCTTAGGCGACACATCCTTGCATTGGCCACGCGCGCGCAGGGGATCAAACGTCATAGCCTGGGTTGTCGCGATTTAATTTTCGAAGCAAAGAGGGCCACACAAAAGAGCCACCCAGGCCACCTGTTTGAACCTTCATCGCATGCGCAACACCCGTCAAAATTTGTGGATTTATCGCCGTCAGATCGGACTTGCTTGGCTGACCAGACAGCGCATCCACCTGAATGCGGCAGGTGTTTTCAAAGATGTACATTTGCAAGAAGGCATCCGCAATGGTATTGCCAACGGTTAACAGGCCGTGATTGCGCAGCATTAAATAGTTTGCCTTGCCAAGGTCGGTTTGCAGGCGTGTTTTTTCTTCATCACGAATGGCCACGCCTTCGTAGTCGTGATACGCGATTGAAGCCAGCACAAATGTGCTTTGCTGGCTGATGGGCAAGACGCCGTGCTGTTGCGCGCTCACCGCCACGCCGGCCCTTGTGTGCGTGTGAAGAACGCACACCGCATCGGGGCGTGCTTCGTGCACGGCGCTGTGAATGACAAAGCCCGCCGGGTTAACGGGATGTAGATTGTCTGCGTCGAGTTTGTTGCATTGCATGTCCACCTTCACAAGGCTTGACGCGGTGATCTCATCAAACATGAGCCCGTAGGGGTTAATCAAAAACTGATGCGCATTCCCCGAAACAGAAGAAGGCAGCTTGGCGCTAATGTGTGTGAAGACTAAATCGCTCCAACCATACAAGGCAACCAAACGATAGCAAGCGGCCAAGTCCACGCGCAATTGCCATTCGTCAAGATGAAAGCGTTCTTGTTGGCGTTGATTTGGGCTCATGGGTCATCCTTTAAAGCATTGCCCCTGCCGCAGTGTGCAGACAAAATGGGAGGCAAGCCCTCGTTGGTCGAGCTTATCGCGAAGCATGATTCTGTCTGAGTCGCGCATGGAACACTTGATGCAGATAAAATCAGGCTCCTGGGCCACGGGCCTCTCACGGCGCGAGCAGCGCCGGCCTCTCGGTATTGGACTGGTTATTGAATGCTTTACCCACAAGAATTTGACGTGATCGTAGTCGGCGGTGGCCATGCGGGTACCGAAGCCGCGCTTGCCTCTGCGCGCATGGGCTGCAAAACGCTTTTGCTTTCGCACAATATTGAGACGCTGGGCCAGATGAGTTGCAATCCGTCCATTGGCGGAATTGGCAAGGGGCACCTGATCAAAGAGGTTGATGCTTTGGGGGGTGCAATGGCCTTGGCCACGGACGAAGGCGGTATTCAGTTTCGAATACTGAACAGCTCGAAAGGGCCGGCTGTCCGCGCCACGCGGGCTCAAGCAGATCGCATTTTGTACAAGGCCGCCATTCGTCATCGATTAGAAAACCAAGAGAATCTCTGGTTATTTCAACAAGCCGTCGATGACCTCATGGTAGAGTCAAATGGTACGGAAGACCGCGTGGTGGGCGCTGTAACGCAAGTGGGTGTTCGCTTCCGCTCAAAAACAGTGGTTTTAACGGCGGGCACCTTTCTAGATGGCAAGATTCATGTTGGCTTAGAAAACTACGCTGCGGGCAGGGCGGGTGATCCACCGGCGGTCAGCTTGTCCGCACGATTGAAAGAGCTCAAACTGCCACAGGGCAGACTGAAAACCGGTACACCCCCAAGATTGGACGGTCGAACCATAGACTTCAGTCAGTGCCAAGAGCAGCCAGGAGACGGCATGCCAGGGGGCATGAATCCTGATTTGGGCGTTCCCGTTTTTAGCTTCATGGGGCGAGCGGAAATGCATCCGGCGCAAATGCCCTGTTGGATGACGCACACCAATGAGCGAACGCACGACATCATCCGCTCAGGGTTTGACAGAAGCCCCATGTTTACAGGGAAAATTGAGGGTGTCGGCCCTCGTTATTGTCCAAGCGTTGAAGACAAGGTCAGCCGTTTTGCCGACAAAGACAGCCATCAAATCTTTTTAGAGCCGGAAGGCTTGACCACCCACGAGTACTATCCGAACGGCATTTCCACTAGCCTTCCATTTGACATTCAATACGCCCTTGTCCGCTCCATGAAGGGTTTGGAGAACGCGCACATCCTGCGGCCCGGTTATGCCATTGAGTACGACTATTTTGACCCTCGCTCTTTGAAGAGCAATTTTGAGACGCGCCAAATTGGCGGTCTTTTCTTTGCGGGCCAGATCAATGGCACGACGGGCTATGAAGAGGCTGCGGCGCAAGGCTTGTTTGCTGGTATCAATGCCGCGCTGCAATGTCGCGCCTTATCGGGGCTGCCCAATGACATGGGTGGTGCTTGGTTGCCGACGCGAGACCAAGCTTATTTGGGGGTTTTGGTGGACGACCTGATTACCAAAGGCGTGACCGAGCCTTATCGAATGTTCACCAGCCGGGCTGAGTTTCGCCTTCAACTCAGAGAGGACAACGCCGATTTGCGTTTAACCGAAGCAGGGCGCGCCATGGGCTTGGTTGATGATGCGCGGTGGACCTCTTATTGCACCAAGCGCGAGGCTGTTTCACGTGAAACAGAGCGGCTGAAGTCCACTTGGGTCAATCCGCGCAACTTGTCGGCCAATGAGTCGGAGCGAGTTTTGGGCAAGCCTATTGAGCATGAGCACAACTTGTTCGACTTGTTGCGTCGACCCAATGTTGGTTATGGCAAGTTGGTGGGCATGGACGCGGGGCGGTTTGTCTCTCAAGATGTTTCACGTGAAACTTTGGGTGTTTTATCGGAGGCGGTGATTGAGCAGGTAGAGATTTCCGCCAAGTACTCTGGCTATATCGACCGCCAAAAAACAGAGGTGGAGCGAGCATCACACTTTGAAAACCTGAGACTGCCCGCAAAGCTGGACTACCTACAGGTTTCCTCCTTGTCTATCGAGGCGCGGCAAAAACTAGACAAGCATCGACCTGAAACGCTTGGAATGGCGTCGCGTATTTCCGGAATCACCCCCGCAACCATCTCTTTGTTGCTCATTCATCTGAAGAGGGGTGGCTTTAAGGAGTTTATGGCGGCAAAACCTGAGTTGGTAGAGGGCGCAGAAGGCCTTTCCACATGATCGATGGGGGCACTGATTCTTCGGGGCGGTTGGCCAAGGTCTTGTCGGAGGGGGTTTCTGAACTGGGTTTGACCTTGAAAGATGCAAAACAGGCCCAGCTGTTGAGCTACATGTCGCTCATTCAAAAGTGGAACAAGGTTTATAACTTGACCGCTCTTCGAAGCCCAGAGGAAATATTGACCCACCATTTGCTCGACAGTTTGTCTGCCGTTGCCCCTTTGTCGCGAGAGCTTGAACGGATTCAAATAGGAGTTTTGGACGAGCCCTCTTTATTGGATGTTGGTTCGGGCGGGGGATTGCCAGGCGTCGTGATTGCGATTTGCTGCCCTCATGTCAAAGTCACGTGTGTTGATGCGGTTTCTAAGAAGTCAGCCTTTGTTCAGCAGGTGGCCGCAAGTTTGAAGCTGTCCAATTTGAAGGGCGTTCATTCAAGGGTTGAAAATTTAACAGGCCCATTTGATGTCGTCTGCTCTCGGGCATTTGCCGCTTTGCCTGACTTTGTGTCTTGGTCGGTCAATGCTTTGTCGGATGCGGGTGTTTGGATGGCCATGAAAGGCAAGCGACCGACCGAAGAACTTGCTGCTTTACCGCCCTTTGCTTCGGTGTTTCACGTGGAACCACTGCAAGTTCCCGGTCTTGATGCTGAGAGATGCATCGTGTGGATGAAAAAATCGTCTGGATTGACGGAATAGGCAAGCGTGATTTCGTTTTCGCCCATTACACTTGGGCTAAATAAGAAAGCCTTGCATGTTTGGAATCTCTGATTACGGTGCCTTTGTGGCCGCTTTTGTGCTTCTTTTGTTTTTGCCTGGACCCGGTAACTTGGCTTTGATTGCCTCTACAGGCAGTGGTGGAATGAGGGGCGGTGTTGCCTCGGTCATGGGCTTGTTACTGGGTGATCAAATATTATTGTGGATGACGGTGGCGGGTGTGGCAGCCCTTCTTCAGACCTATCCTCATTTGTTCTTGGCCTTGCAGTGGGTGGGCGCTGCCTATTTGGCCTTGTTGGGTGCTCGAATGGTTTGGGCCAAGCCAGGCGAGGGCCCCACACTTAACATAACACCCGGAAAATATTTCAAAGAAACCATGTTCATTACCTTGCTCAACCCCAAGGCCATCATGTTTTACTTCGCGTTTTTCCCACAGTTCATCGACCCAACGCAACACCTGGGAATGATTACGTTCTCATTCATGGCGGCAACCATTGCTGTTTTGGGCTTTGTGTATTGTTTTGGTGTGGTGTTGATCACTCACACCATGGCTGAACGAATTCGCGCCAATCCAAAAGTTTCCGGGTTTTTGCAAAAAGTAGCCGGACTGTGTTTGATTGGATTCGGCCTGAAATTGGCCTTGGGCAAATAAACGCTTCAACTGAAAATTAAGAAGAGTAAGTCATGGCAAAAATTTTCTGTGTTGCAAATCAAAAGGGCGGTGTTGGCAAGACAACGTCAGCGGTTAATTTGGCCGCCGGTTTGGCCCAGGTCGGGCAGCGGGTTTTGTTGGTTGACTTGGATCCGCAGGGTAACGCCACCATGGGTTCAGGTGTCGACAAACGACAGTTGGAACTCAGTGTTTACGATGTTTTGTTGGAGTCTGCCACCCTCCATGAGGCGGCCATTTTTTCAGAAAAATGTGGTTATCACGTCTTGGGCGCCAACCGCGAATTAGCGGGCGCAGAGGTAGAGTTGGTCGACCTTGAAAGGCGCGACCAACGCTTAAAGTTGGCGCTCGATGTCGTGGACAAAGACTTCGATTTCATCCTCGTCGACTGCCCACCTTCTTTGTCCATGCTCACCTTGAATGGCTTGTGTGCTGCCAATGGTGTCATTGTGCCGATGCAATGTGAGTATTTTGCTTTGGAGGGCCTCACTGATTTAGTGAACACCATCAAACAAGTTCATGCCAATTTGAACCCTGATTTGAAAATCATCGGCTTACTTCGTGTCATGTTTGATCCCCGAATTACCTTGCAACAACAAGTGAGCGAACAGCTCAAAGCGCACTTTGGCGACAAAGTTTTTAACACGGTCATACCGCGCAATGTGCGTTTAGCGGAGGCGCCAAGTTACGGCTTGCCGGGCGTGGTGTTTGATCCTTCGGCCAAAGGCAGTCAAGCATTTGTCGAGTTTGCCAAAGAGCTGGTGGAACGCATACCCACGCTTTAAGGCGTGAAAAGCAAGCCAATGCAAAATAAAACTGTCCTTATATTACCTGGCCGGATGGGAAGTGGGCCCTTACATTGGCAAAGTTTATGGGCTCAACAATTTGGCGATACCGTGGTTGAACAGCACGATTGGATGCGACCCCTCAGAGGCGATTGGCTGGCGCGATTGGAAGAGGTGCTTGCTGATCTAAGCGCCCCCGTTTACTTGGTCGCGCACAGTTTGGGTTGCATTCAGGTCGCTGCCTGGGCGGGCATTTCTACGAACACCCACAAAGTCAAAGGCGCGCTTTTGGTGGCGCCCGCAGACATTGAGGCGCCTCATTCGGCCGATGTTTTATCAAGTTGGCGGCCTATCGAAATGAAGCCGCTGCCGTTTCGTGCGTGCGTGGCGGCAAGCCAAAATGATCCTTTTTGCGCAACAGAGAGAGCGCAGGACTTTGCAAAAGCATGGCACGCCAATTTGATCCACGTGGGATCCATTGGGCATGTGAATGCAGACTCTCAGTTAGGCGATTGGCCGGAAGGCCGCGCTGTGTTGAATGATTTCATGAAAGAAAAAGAAGATGGTCACTAAAAAACCGAAAGGTCTGGGTCGTGGGCTTGAAGCTCTTTTGGGGCCCAAAGTTCAAAGCGAAGCCAGCTCGCCTCAAGCGGTTGAAGCGGCAGCCAACCGCACGCCCTCCACATTGGCCTTGAGTGAGTTGGTGCCTGGCATGTATCAACCGCGAACACGGATGGACGAAGGCGCGCTGTATGAGTTGGCAGAGTCCATCAAAGCCCAGGGCATCATGCAACCTATTTTGGTTCGCAAGTTGAGTGATGGTCCCAACACGGGCAAATATGAAATCATTGCTGGCGAAAGACGATTCCGTGCTTCGCGTTTGGCAGGTTTGAATGAAGTTCCCGTGTTGGTTCGGGACGTGCCCAACGAGGCTGCGGCAGCGATGGCCTTGATTGAAAACATTCAGCGTGAAGACCTCAACCCGCTCGAGGAGGCCCATGGCCTTCAGCGCTTGATCAAGGAGTTTGGCTTAACGCATGAAACGGCGGCGCAAGCGGTTGGACGCTCAAGGAGTGCGGCCAGCAATTTGTTGCGCCTGCTCAATTTGGCAGAGCCCGTGCAGACCATGTTGATGGCCGGTGACATTGACATGGGCCACGCGCGCGCGCTTTTGGGGCTTGAAAAAGCGGCTCAAATTACGGCGGCAAATCAGATCAGCGCCAAAAAAATGTCGGTACGCGAAGCAGAAAGCTTGGTCAAAAAACTGAGCGCTGAATTTTCTTTAGTTCAACAAAAACCTAAAAAAGAAAAATCACGCGATATCAAACGCGTGGAAGAAGAGCTTTCGGATTTGCTCACGGCCGAGGTCGAAGTGCGAATTAAAAAACGAGTGAAACGTCACGGGCGGTTTGAGGAAATGGGGGAGCTGTCTATTCAATTTGGATCGCTTGATGAACTCAATGGACTCATCGACCGACTTCGCAATTAACAAGACAGCGGAAAAAAAGGGCCTCAGGCCCTTTTTTTAATGAAAGATTTTCCCGGGATTCATGATGTTGTGAGGATCAAGTGCCTGCTTGATGGTTCGCATCATGTTGACGGCGCCGTCGCCTGCCTCCGTCACCAAGAAGTCCATCTTGTGCAAACCAATGCCGTGCTCACCGGTGCAGGTGCCGCCCAAACGCAAGGCTCGACTGACCAGTTTGTAGTTGAGGTCTTCAGCAACTTCTCGCTCTTTTGGGATGTCGGGATTGATCAAATAACCGAAGTGAAAGTTACCATCGCCTACGTGGCCGACCAAGAAATAGGGAAGTCCGCTGGCATCTGTTTCTGTAATTGAATCCAGTAGACAATCTGCCAGCTTGCTAATGGGAACGCAGGTGTCGGTGCTAATGGCGCGGCAGCCCGGCTTGCTTTGAAGCGCTGCAAAGTAGGCGTTGTGACGGGCGGTCCATAAGCGCGTGCGCTCTTCTGGCGTGGTGGCCCATTCAAAGGCATTTCCGCCGTATTCGCTGGCAATTTCTTGCACAGTTTCTGCTTGCTCTTTAACACCCGTCGGCGACCCATGAAACTCCATCAACAACATGGGCTCTTCGCGAAGTCCAAGCTTGGCGTATGCGTTGACCATGCGCACGGCGTTGTGATCTATCAACTCAACACGCGCAATGGGCACACCCAATTGAATGATTTGAATCACCGTTTGAACCGCGGCCTCAATACTGGGAAAAGAGCAAATGGCAGCAGAAATTGCTTCAGGCAAGGGATAGAGGCGAACCGTGACTTCGGTCAGTACGCCCAAAGTACCTTCGCTGCCGACAAACAAACGCGTTAGGTCATAACCGGCGCTGGATTTTTTAGCACGTGTGCCCGTGCGAATGACTTCACCAGAAGCAGTGACCACTTCAAGTGCCAAAACATTTTCACGCATGGTGCCATAGCGAACAGCGTTGGTACCACTCGCACGTGTCGCACTCATGCCCCCAAGGGTGGCGTCTGCTCCGGGGTCAATGGGGAAAAACAAGCCAGTTGATTTAATTTCTTCATTCAACTGTTTGCGCGTGACGCCGGGTTGAACCGTGACCGTCAGATCTTCTGCATTGATCGACAAGACCTTGTTCATGCGCGTGAGGTCAATGCTGATGCCCCCTTGAACCGCTAACAAGTGACCTTCCAAGGAGGAGCCCACACCAAATGGAATCACGGGGACCTTGAAATCGCTGGCCAATTTAACAGCGTCTGACACGTCTTTCGTGGACTCTGCAAAGACAACCGCAGACGGGGGTGGAACCGGCGCAAAAGCAGACTCGTCACGGCCGTGTTGTTCACGTATAACGAGTGCGGTAGAGCAATTCTCGCCAAAGCGGGTTTTTAAGGCGTCTAAAAATGCCTGAGGAACAGAGCGAGCCTGGACGACTGGCGCTAAATGGGCCGCATGGGTAGGTGCATTCAAGATTTGGCTCCTGGTGAAGGCTGCGTGGGGTCATTCATCTGTTGGTTGCAAGTCGCTTTGGTGAATCTAGGCAAGCGAAATGTGGCCAAACTCGGTCAAAATCGTAGTTTACGCTGAGACCTCCATTTTTGCATTCGTCTCAGTACAGGGGAAACACCATGGGTAACCGGCTTACACAAATTGCAACCAGAACCGGTGACGAGGGCACAACCGGCTTGGGCAACAACCAGCGCGTGTCTAAGAACAGTTTGCGCGTTCACGCCATGGGCGATGTGGACGAGCTGAACTCCAACATCGGCCTTCTACTCTGTGAAACCATGCCAGAGGACGTTCGGGCCCTGTTGGTCGAGGTGCAGCACCAACTTTTCAATTTGGGCGGTGAGTTGTCAATTCCGGGCTTTGAGCTTTTAAAGCAAGAGGCCCTTCTGGTTCTAGACCAGGCGCTTGAAAAATACAACGCGCACCTTCCAAAACTTGAAGAGTTCATTTTGCCCGCAGGGACCCGCGCCGCTTCACTGGCCCATGTCTGCCGCACCGTCGCAAGGCGCGCCGAAAGAGCGTGCGTTGCCCTGGGCAATGAAGAAGCTTTGAATGAAACACCGCGGCAATACTTAAACCGCCTTTCTGACTTGATGTTTGTGCTCTCACGGGTGCTTAACCGCATGGACGGCGGCAAGGATGTTTATTGGCAAAGTGAACGCATGAAGAAATGAATACTCGCCTTAATCCCTCCTTGTCGCCCTATCATCGGACCCTTGATGAACTGCCAAAGCAGGCCCCCAAGGCGCCGTTCGATCATGTGCCACAAATACGGCTGTATCAAAATTGGTTAAAGCAAAGTCGCGGCCTGTCGTTTGACCAGTATGACGCCTTGAGACAATGGTCAATTACCGACCTGGATGCCTTTTGGCAAAGCATCTGGGACTACTTTGATTTACGTTCACCAACGCCGCACTCCGCAGTGTTGGCAAAGAATGCAATGCCCGGCGCGGTTTGGTTTCCGGGTGCGCAAGTCAACTATGCGAGCCAAATATTCAGGCATGTTGACCCCGCGCATGCCGCTGGCTTTCCCGCGTTGATTGCGCAGAATGAGCAAGGCTTGCGACAAGAGATTTCATGGCCAGAGCTCAAACGTCAAGTGGCGTCGTTGGCCTTGCACTTAAAGGCGCAGGGCCTTCAGCCGGGGGACCGGGTTGCCGCCTACTTGCCAAACATTCCCGAGGCAATGGTTGCCTTTTTGGCCACCATCAGCTTGGGCGGTGTTTGGAGCATCTGCGCGCCCGACATGGGGACCTTGGCGGTATTGGATCGTTTCAAACAAATTGAGCCCAAAATTTTGATTGCGTGTGATGGCGTGACCTACGGAGGCAAGGACTACGACCGGATGGGCGTGGTGCAAGAATTGAAAGACGCGTTGCCGTCTGTAGAGCATGTCATCGTGCACCACAATTTAGGCGTGGCGGACTTGGCCAGCAATGATGTGGCGGCCTCGATGCAACTGTCGAAAACCACGGCCAGGCACGGCGATGAGGTGGACGCATTTGAGCCTATGTCCTTGCCCTTTGATCACCCTTTATGGATTGTTTATTCCAGCGGCACAACAGGCTTGCCCAAACCCATTGTGCATGGCCATGGCGGCACCTTGATTGTCGCAATGGCACTCAAGGTCTTACACAACGATATTGGTTGTAGCTATCACCCCAACACGTGGGGTGAGCGCTTTCATTGGTACAGCTCAACAGGTTGGGTCATGTGGAATGCGCAAGTCGGCGGCTTGCTCAACGGCACCACGTGCGTTATTTATGACGGCAACCCCGGCGGTAGCAAAGACAACCCTGACTGGGGAACTCTGTGGCGTTTTGCAGCGGAAAACAAAGTGACATTTTTTGGCGCTGGCGCCGCATTTTTTGCCAACTGTCAAAAGTCGGGCATTGACCTCATGCAGTGTGGCGACCTATCGCGTGTTCGTGCGCTGGGCACAACCGGTTCACCCTTATCACCAGAAACTCAAAACTGGGGCAACCAACAATTTAAACGCATCCAAGCACACCACCAACACACGCCACATCTTCAGCGTGAGGCCGATGGCGATATTTGGTGGTGCAATATTTCAGGCGGGACCGATTTTTGTGGCGCGTTTGTTGGCGGCAATCGAGAGCTACCGCAAGAGCTCGGCGTGATGCAGTGCAGATTTTTAGGTTGTGCCGTTGAGGCCTGGAATGAAGCTGGTGAGCCCGTTCACGCTGAGGTGGGAGAACTGGTCTGCACGCAACCCATTCCATCCATGCCTCTGTATTTTTGGAATGACGCTCAAAACGCACGCTACCTGGCCAGTTATTTTGAAATGTATCCACCAGGGCATGGTCGTCAACCCGGTGGCGGCAACACCGACGCTTCTCGGGGCGGTGTTTGGCGGCACGGCGATTGGCTGCGAATTGGTGCACCCGATCAAGGGCGTGACGGCGGTCAGGGATGCGTGATTTTTGGCAGAAGCGATGCCACCATCAATCGGCATGGATTGCGAATGGGCACCAGTGAGCTTTACAGCGCCGTCGAAGCCTTGCCAGAAGTCTTGGACAGCATGGTGGTTGATTTGGAATATTTGGGCCGTGAAAGTTACATGCCCTTGTTTGTTGTTTTAAAGCCTGGACTTGCGCTTAACGATGACGTTAAAAACAAATTGAACAGCGCCATCAAAACAGCACTGAGTCCGCGCTTTGTGCCCAATGAAATTTTTCAAGTCGCAGAAATTCCGCGCACCTTGTCGGGAAAAAAACAAGAGTTGCCCATCAAGAAACTCATGTTGGGCCAAGCTTTGGAAAAAGTGGTCAACAAGGATGCAATGGCCAACCCAGCCTGTTTAGATTGGTATGTTGAACTCGCCCAGAAGCATCTGGCCCGCAGTTAATTTTTGTGCAAGTCGGCATTCAAGCTGCCCCAGCTTTCAGTGCGAGGGATGGCTTGAACAGCACCACTTTGTGAATCGCGGCGGAACAAAATGCCATTCTGACCTGACAAGTCACGCGCCTTCACAACGCTGCCGTCTGGCATTTTGACGCGCGTACCGCCAGTGACGTAGCAGCCAGCTTCTACAACGCAGTCATCGCCCAACGAAATGCCAATGCCTGAGTTAGCGCCTAGCAAGCAACGCTTGCCAATCGAGATGACTTCTTTGCCGCCACCCGACAAAGTGCCCATGATGGATGCGCCACCGCCAACATCACTTTGGTCGTCAACCAGTACGCCTGCGCTGATGCGGCCTTCAACCATCGATGCGCCCAAGGTGCCCGCATTGAAGTTACAGAAACCTTCGTGCATGACGGTGGTGCCAGATGCTAAATGGGCGCCCAATCGAACACGGTCAACGTTGGCAATGCGAACGCCAGAAGGCACCACGTAGTCAGTCATGTAGGGGAATTTATCGATGGCTTTGACATCCAGCACAACGCGCGCCGCTCTTGCGCGCAGACGGGCAGATTCCAATTGGTCGAGTTGGCAAGGCCCCATCGATGTCCATGCTAGATTGGCCAGCATGCCAAAGATGCCGGTCAAGTTGGCTTGGTGCGGCTTCACCAAGCGGTGGCTGAGCAAGTGCAAACGTAAAAAAACGTCGTGAGTGTCTTTGGCCGGCTCGGCCAAAGTTGTAATGCTGGTTTTGACGGCGACCACGTTCACACCGCGCAATTCACAGGGGCCAGTGGCTTTCAAAAAAGACTCGCCCAGATGGGCTTTGGCCTCAGCCTCACTCAAGATTTGGGTGCCGGTTTCTTGAAGACCTTCGGCCAACTGAGGCGCGGGGTACCAAGTGTCTAAGATGGAACCATCTTTGGCCAAAGTGGCCAAGCCATAGGCAACAGCGCCGCTTTGAATCATGGGTGGAGTTTGCATGTTTGGGGTGTAAAAAATTCAAAAATGAGATTATCGGGCTTTGTCAAGAACCTTGCATTTATTGCAAGTCGGAGAGCTTGATATTTTCTTTGAGAAGCCATTCCCCTTGTGTACTTTGAAAGCCCAGTTGCACCTGCCTCTTTTGCCAATCAATATCGATCAAGGCAAAGTGATTCTGCGTGACCAAACTCCCTAGGCGGTTGGGGCCGGCTTCTTTTGCATCAGACCATGCATGTGTCATGCCGCTAGAAGTGAGCTCAAACAAGGGGTAGCCTTGACTTGGCACGCTTTTGTAAACAGCACCGATGTGCCGGTCACCTGACAGAAATACCACGCCGTTTGCTTTCGTGGCTATCAGAAGTCGACGCAACTTCTCTTGCTCTAATGGAAAGTTATGCCAACCTTCCCATCCATGTCCTTCTACGACGACTTGTACGCCGGAGACAATGAAGCGAACATCTGCCGGCTGCTTCAATTGGGCCTCAAGCCACTGCCACTGTGCATCGCCCAGCATTGTTTTTTGAGGGGCTGTATCGGCAACATAACGTTCTTTGCCGGGCGCGTCTCGTTGATCGGTAACGCGAGGACGAGAACGAAACCAGCGCGCGTCTAACAAAATGATTTGTACGCGTTGTCCTGGCGGGCCAAAAGCCACGGCGTGATAAAGCCCCTCCCGGTTTCGGCGTGGGTCGTCTTCGGGCAGGCGCCAAAAGTCCATGAATGCATTCTTCGCAGCTTGCTTGTGAGGAAACTCGGCACCGCCATCGTTCAGCCCCATGTCGTGGTCGTCCCAGATGGCCACGTGTGGAACCTGTTGGCGCAGCTTGGCAAAGCCCGCTTGAGCCGATTGTGTGGCGTAGGCATTTTCTAAGTTGGCGAGCAGCCAGGGTTGGCGACTCGCGTAGACGTTGTCACCCCCAAAAATAAACAGGTCAGGCTTGGCGGCCAAAATCGGCGTCCAAATGGGTTGCGCTTTGTTTTGATCAAGGCATGACCCAAAGGCAATTCTTTGAATTTGCTTTGGCCAGTCGGGAAGCGCCGCGGCCGATGCCGCGCTTTGTTGGAGCGAAACGCCGCCTGCGCAACCGACGACCCCCGAAAAAAGGGCGGTTAAGCTGGCGGTTTTGAGCAATTGGCGACGGTCCATGGGGAAGTTCCTGTTGGCCAAAGAAGGCAAGAGCATGAAGGTAAACGTGTAGGATATTTTATGACCCAACAGTTCATTTGCGCAGATCAATCGTTAAAATCAGAACATGACCTCCCCTACTGAGACCGTCAAAAAATCATTCAAAGCACAAATGCTGGATGCCAGAGAACTGGCCATCACCGCATCCGTGAATCGACTACTTTCTGAAAAAGGTTTCGATGCCATGACAGTGGATGAAGTGGCCGCAGAGGTTGGGATTGCCAAAGCCAGCTTGTACAAACACTTCAGCAGCAAGGAGCAATTGGCGTGTGCGGCCATGGTGCAGGCCATGCAAAAGGCGCAAGCATTTTTAGAAGCGCTCGACAAACAAGTTGGGCCTGACACAGCCATCGACCAGGATCTAACGGCCGGCAATACGGCCCTGCACAAGCTCATGGCCTCAACACGCTGGACCCTTCAGTTGAAACTGGCAGGAGAAATGCCAACACTGCCGAGCCAGAATTCCAGTTTGCGCGCCACCCTGATGGCCAGTCGCCCCTACATGGACGGCCTCATGAAAGTGAGTGACTTATTGGGGGGGTGGATTGTTCAAGCCCAGAAAGACGGCGCCATCAATCCTGCGCTGCCCCCCATTGCCGTTTTGTACACCCTCTTTGCAAGAGCATGCGACCCCGTGGTTGAGTTTTTGAAGATGAGTGAACTTCACACCGATGAAGAAATCGTTGAGATGGTGATGACCACTTGTTTTGCGGGCCTGAATGCCCGAAACAATTAGTCGAGCGCCTTAAGTTTGAACGTGCAAAGTTTTCTGCGGATCAAAAGCCCGCTGCTCATTCTTTTTGGCGTAACCCAAGGGGTTGGCCACAACGCGACAACCATTGTGGACATAATCATGCGCGCAATGCAAATGCCCGTGTAACCAGAGCGTTGCATGCGGCAACAAATGATCCAGTGCATTGCAAAACCCTGCGGTCCCGGGAGTAAGCCCATATCGAGGGTCTGCACTTTTGAGGCTTGGTGCAAAGTGTGTCACGACAACGGTGGGGCCCTCAAACGGCATTGACAGCGCCTTAGTTAACCAAGCTTGATCAGACAATGCCAGCGATCTCACCGCATCCGATAAAAAAGGCGCGCCCTTGAAAAGAGTGCCGGTTTTTCGCAGATAGAAATCAGCGGCACGTTCGGCTTTTTCTCTGGCTTTAAGCTGCTGAGTCAATGCGCCAGATGTTGGCACAAGGGCTTCAAAATCACTCCACAAGGTGCAGCCCACAAAGCGCACGCCACAAAAAACTTCAACGCGCTGATGCAAGAAAGTAATTTGCAGTCGATCACACGTTTCTTTTAATCTCTCATGCGCCTCTTCAAAGTGCATGCCATCGTATTCATGGTTGCCGGGCACAAAGAAAACCGGCACAGGCCAAGCCCCTAAATCTTTGCGAGGCGAAAATCGCGCCAAGCCAAAGTCTGTGTCTTTTCGCGCGTGCAGCATGGAACCCGTTTGATAGGAGCCGATGTCACCGGCCAGAATGAGGACCTGGGCCGAAGGAGAAACTTCAGGTACAAAATTCGGATGCGTTTCTAAGTGCAGATCAGACAGAAGTTGAAGATTCATGACAGCCGATCTTCCTTGAAAACCTCGTATGCAACGCTGAGTAATATTTTTCTTAACCAAATATGCCCACTTTGCGAATGCTGGCGCCGATGCCACAGCGCATCGACATGAAGCGTGGGCACTTTAAAGGGCAGATCGCACATGAACAGCTCATTGGCAATGCCCGTGGTCGGTACAAAGTGCTTTGGTAACACGGTGATCAAATCAGAGTTGACCACAACGCGGCCCGCCGTGAAAAATTGATTCACGGTCATCACGACCCGCCGCTGCCTGCCGATGGAAGTCAAGGCCTCATCAATGAAGCCGTAGGGACGCCCCGAAAAACTCACGAGCAAGTGTCGTGCGTTGCAAAACGCATCGAGGCTGATATTTTTTTGGGCCAAGGGATGACCGCGTCGCATGACACAAACATATTCGCCGTCATACAGCCGTTGGTGCTCAAAAGCCACGGCCTCGCCCGATTGTGCTTTGGCGGTCAGGTCGGACAACACAGCAGGAAAGTAACCCAATGCAAGATCGGCCACGCCCTCGTTGAGCATGCTGCGAGGGTCGCGGGTCGTCAGTGGCAGCACCCGAATCGACACCTGGGGCGCATGGTGTTCAAGTGCTTGGCCCAGGCCACCCATTAACTCGGCCGCAGTGGCATCGGCCATGGCCAAGACAAAGGCGTTGCGCGCTTCTTCGGGAATGAATGGCTGGGGTACCAATGCAGATTGCAATTGGTCTAGAGCTTGTCGAACATGGGGCCAAAGCATTAAAGCAAAAGGTGTCGGCGTAATGCCGTGCCCTTCACGCCGGACCAAATCATCGCCCAGGGTTTCGCGCAGTCTGCGCAAGGCATTGCTTACTGCCGGCTGTGTGATCGACAAGTTGCGCGCGGCTTTGGTCAGGCTTTTTTCAGCCATGACCTCGTCAAAGACCCGAAGCAAGTTCAGGTCTAGCGTCCGGAAGTTGGTGTGAATGGGCTCAATCATTTCTGTTGTGAATGACAAGCATCATGTATATAAAGTTGAATAACACTAGAGTAAACCCTAAGATTGACACATGGTCAAGCCAAAAGTGGTTTTCACTTAAAGCTAAGACCCTTGAATTCAATCTCATGATGAGGAAACCAACATGAACCACCATTTTGTTCACCTAGAGTACCCAACAAGCCACCCTGGTGTGGTTCGCGCCGAGCAGGCTGTGGCCAATATCAAGCGCATGGGTGAATCATTCAGCCCCACTCGCACTTTGGCCGCCATGTTGCTGGCGGCGGTGGTCGCTGCCTTTGTGGTGGTTGCAGATCAAATGATCGACACCTGGGCTGACGGTCACTTGTTGGCCGCTTGGGTTGCCCTGTGGTCGGTGGCGTTTGCCGCCATCGGTTTGTTTGCCGGCGTTTCAAAAAGAGGGGCGCTGCAAATTAAAAATGGGTTGGACGCTTGGTCTGCCAGCGTTGCACAAAGCCGTGCAGATGAGCGCATGTGGGCCATTGCGCAAACAGATGCGCGACTGATGGCTGACTTGCAGTCTGCTATTGCGCGCGATGCAGGCGCTTCTTTGTTGAATGCAAACCCCACCCAGCGACGTGTATCGCGCTTGCTGCGAAACCGCCAGTTTTACATTTAATGCGCCTGATAGAAAAAACATCTTCTGAAGGCGTTCATCTTTCAGTGTGCAAAGTGTCATCAGGGGGCCGTTGAGAGGCCAAAAAAATACCGGGAAGAATAAGAACTGCGCCAACCGCATGGTGCAAACCCAAGCTTTCGTTCAATAAGAACCAGCCCACCAAGCTGCCATACAAAGGGCCCAGGTAAAGACTTGCAGCGACTCTACTGGCCCCCAGGGTTTTTTGGCAAAAACCATAGGCCCAGTAAGCCCCCACGCCTGGGAAAACCGCCGCCAATAGCACCAATGCCGTTGCATTGACCGACCAATCGGGATGACTGGTTGCAAACCACTCGAACAACGCAAATGGCAGCAAGACAGCACTTCCGCCGATGCAGGTTGCGGCCAAGCGGGCTGTCGAACTTAAGGGGCTGGGCCATTTTTTCAAAAGCAGGGCATAGGCGGCCCAGGACATCATGGCAATCACGATCAGTCCATCGCCCACGACCCAAATGACCTGCGATAAAGCAGCCCACTGTCCTTTCACGACCACATGCAAAACGCCAAGCAAAGCGATGAAAATACCCACGCCCTGCTTGAAAGAAAACCGTTCTTTCAGACCTAAAACGGCGCCTAAAGTGATCAAGACGGGCGAGGCTGAATAGATGAGCGCAATGTTAATGGCGGTGGTTGTTTCGCCCGCCCAATAGACCCAAGCCCCGCAAATGAGCATGCCAAGAAAGCCCAAGGTCAGGTACTGCGGCCATACCTTGAGTGTGCCGGCTCTTTCGCGCCAGAGCTCTTCGCGCGCAATGAACGCCAAAATCAGGCCCGCCAGCGACCATCTCCCTAATGCCAGAACATGCGGGGAGATGATGCCGGGCGCGATCTTGGCCACAGCGTAGTTCACCGCCCACATGGCAGGTGTGAACCATAACAAAGCTTGCGCCAGTTTTTGGCGGGAGGCAGCGCTGGTCAGACGGCTGCTAAGCGTTGTTCTAACGCTGCTTTCGTGTCAAGCAATGCTTTGGGCATGTTGTAGGCCAACTGCTCAAAGTGCGTGTTGTGCAATTGCAATTCTTGTTGCCATGCGGCTTTGTCGATGCTGGTGACAGTTTTGAATTGGTCAGCGGTAAAGCTCAGTCCAGTCCAGTTCAATTCACCGTAATTAGGCGTGATGCCGAACATGGTTTCTTGCCCCTTGGCCTGACCTTCTAGACGGTCGATCATCCATTTCAAGACGCGCATGTTGTCGCCATAACCCGGCCACACAAATTTGCCAGCCTCGTCTTTGCGAAACCAGTTGACGCAGAAAATGCCGGGCAACTTGTGGCCGCCGGCTTGGATTTTGGCACCCACGTCCAACCAGTGCTGGAAGTAGTCGCTCATGTTGTAACCACAGAAGGGCAGCATCGCAAACGGATCGCGGCGAACCACACCTTGCGCGCCAAAGGCGGCTGCTGTGGTTTCAGAGCCCATGGTGGCGGCCATGTAAACGCCCTCGGTCCAGCTGCGTGCTTCAGTGACCAAGGGCACGGTGGTGGAGCGGCGACCGCCAAAGATGAAGGCATCAATTGACACACCTGCAGCGTCGTCCCAAGCCGGGTCGAGCGCGGGATTGTTGATGGCAGATACGGTGAAGCGCGCATTGGCGTGAGCCGCTTTGGCACCCGTTTCTTTGGCAATCTGAGGGGTCCAGTCTTTGCCTTGCCAATCGATCAAGTGGTCGGGCAATTTGCCAGTGTCTTTCTCCATGCCTTCCCACCAGACATCGCCATCATCCGTCAATGCCACATTGGTGAAAATGACGTTTTTGTCCAAGCTGGCCATGCAGTTGGGGTTGGTGTGGTGGTTGGTTCCAGGGGCCACACCAAAGTAACCTGCTTCGGGGTTGATGGCCATCATCTTGCCGTTGGCTTGCGGCTTGATCCAAGCAATGTCGTCGCCAATGGTGGTGACTTTCCAGCCATTGAAGCCTTCGGGCGGCACCAGCATGGAGAAGTTGGTTTTACCGCAAGCGCTCGGGAAAGCCGCAGCCACGTGGTACTTTTTACCTAGAGGATTGGTCACGCCCAAGATCAGCATGTGCTCAGCCAACCACCCTTGCTCGCGTCCCATGCTTGACGCAATGCGCAAGGCCAAACATTTTTTGCCCAGCAAAGCGTTGCCGCCGTAGCCAGAACCATAAGACCAAATTTCGCGCGTTTCAGGGTAGTGAACGATGTACTTCACAGTGGGGTTACAAGGCCAAGACGTGGTGTCTTTGGCGCCATTGACCAGAGGTGCGCCCACAGTGTGCAAGCAGGGTCCGAACTCGCCATCGTGACCAATCACATCAAAAACGGCTTTTCCCATGCGGGTCATGAGTTTTTGGTTGACGGCCACATAGGCACTGTCGGTCAACTCAATGCCGATGTGGGCAATGTGTGAACCCAAAGGGCCCATAGAGAAAGGCACAACGTACATTGTGCGGCCTTGCATGCAACCATCGAACAAGGGGTTCAAGGTTTGGCGCATTTCTGCTGGCGCCATCCAATTGTTGGTGGGGCCAGCGTTTTCTTTCTTTTCGGAGCAGATGTACGTGCGGTCTTCCACGCGGGCCACATCGGACGGGTCTGAGCAAGCCAAGAAGCTGCCGGGCCGCTTGGCGGAGTTGAGCTTTTTGAAGGTGCCATTGTCAACCAAGAGCTGGCAAAGGCTGTCGTATTCTGCCTCTGAGCCATCGCACCAATGCACATTGGCAGGCTTGCACAAGGCCGCCATTTCTGCCACCCACGCAATCAGCTTGGGGTTCTTGACATAGGCGGGGGTGTTCAGGTTCAAGCCCTGCATCAAGGGTGAGTTCATAAAAGCTGCTCCAAAGTTTAAAAATCGTTTTTTGGAAAGATCAGCATGCCACTTCGAGTTATCGGTGGCTCACTGTGCTTTTCAAAAAACGACTGACGGTAAGCGAGGGACTCAACGCCGAGGGGTTGCGGAACATGTACCCGCTTTGTAACCAACCCTGAATTTTAGGGAGGCTGAAGAAAAAAGGGTGCTGGATGTCCTGAAAACCCCTTAAAAACTATGCAAAACATGCATGAGGTTATGTGGAGAGACTCTGCTGAATCAGGGGTGCGTAAAAAAACCCGCCAACAGCGGGTTTCAGTCAATAAGCCAAGATAACTTAGAGAGAAGACCCCCAAAGGGGCTTTGGGCTTCAAGCCATGAAGATGGCGATGAAAGCCAACAGAAAAATTAAAACCGCACCGACGACAGGAATGACGATGGGGATGTGTTTAACGACGCCTTCAACGGGATCTTCGGAAGCGTGTGAATCGTGGTGAGCAGACATTGAAAAAACCTCATTGAGTTCAGCTGGCTATTTTAGCTGAACACGACACACTTGCAAAACCTCTTGGCCGTAGGCTTCCAACTTTTTAGCGCCAATACCGCTGATGCCATGCAAATCTGCCAGATTTTGGGGGTTGGCAGCGGCAATGTGGGCCAGCGTGGCATCGTGAAAGATGACATAAGCCGGCAGGTTGTGCTCTTTCGCCACTTCGGCGCGCCAGGCTTTCAGATTGATGTACCGAACCAAACCATCTTGGTTTAAGTTGGCTGCAGCAGGGCCGGGTGCTTGGGGTTTACGGCTTCGCTTTTCAGGCTTGTGGCTCACAGACTCACGCAGCATGACCTTCACATCGCCCCGAAGTACGGCGCGAGAACCTTCCGTGAGTTGCAATGTATTGAACACTTGTCCTTGAACATTGAGCGCACCCATTGCAATGAGCTGGCGCAAAACGCCGCGAAGTTGGGTCTCGCTGAAATTGGCGCCAATGCCAAAAGTGCTTAAGTGAGCATGACCAAACTGTGCAATCTTTTCGGTGGACTTGCCGCGCAAAATGTCCATGATGTGGCCGGATCCGAAGGAAAACCCGCTGAGTTGTTCAGCTCGGAAAACCGTGGACAACAATTTGCGGGCAGCGTCTGTGCCATCCCAAACAGCGGGCGGGTGGAGGCAGTTGTCGCAGTTGCCACACGGCTCACTGCGTTCATCAAAATAAGCCAGCAATCGAACACGTCGGCAGTCTGTGGCCTCGGCCAAGGCGAGTAAGGCATCCAGTTTGCCGCGCAGCAGTTGTTTGAAACTTTCTTCAGCAGGACTTTCATCAATCATGCGTCGCTGGTTGACCACATCTTGCAAGCCGTAAGCCATCCATGCGTCAGCGCGAAGTCCATCGCGACCGGCGCGCCCTGTTTCTTGGTAATAGCCTTCAATGTTTTTGGGCATGTCGAGGTGGGCCACAAATCGCACATCGGGCTTGTCAATGCCCATGCCAAAGGCAATGGTGGCCACCATAACGACGCCTTCATCGCGTAAGAACCGATCCTGATGTCTTTGTCGAATGGCGGAATCTAAGCCTGCGTGATAAGGCAATGCATCCATGCCTGCTTGCTTCAAAAGCTCGGCAACTTCTTCGACGCGTTTGCGCGATTGGCAATAAACCACGCCCGCCTCGCCCTCATGCTCGCGCTCAATGAAGCGAAGCAACTGGGCACTGGCATCCTTTTTCTCAACAATGGTGTAACGAATATTGGGGCGGTCAAAGCTGCTGATAAAGAGACGTGCGTCTTCCAGTTGCAAACGTTCGATGATGTCGGCGCGCGTCAGTGCATCGGCCGTGGCCGTGAGGGCGACGCGGGGCACGTTGGCATAGCGCTCGTGAAGAAGGGTGAGGCCGCGATACTCAGGCCGAAAGTCATGACCCCATTGACTCACACAATGGGCCTCGTCGATGGCGAAAAGGCTGAGTGAGTTTTGGCTGTAAAGCGAATCAAGCAGGGCTAAAAATCGGGGTGTTGTGATTCTCTCTGGGGCTGCATAAAGCAGCGTGATTTCTCCGCGGCGCAAACGCTGCTCAACATTCTGAGCCTCGTCCATGCTTAAAGTGGAATTGAGAAAAGCAGCGCTGACCCCGGCCTCATGCAGTGCGCCGACCTGATCGTGCATCAAGGCAATCAAGGGAGACACCACAATGGTGATGCCCAGACCGGCACTTTGCCTGGCGATGGCTGGAATTTGATAGCACAAGCTTTTGCCACCGCCGGTGGGCATCAGTACCAGCGCGTCGTGGCCGCTGGTCACATGCTCGATGATGTCGCGTTGCGGCCCTCGAAACGACTCATAGCCAAAGACCTCGCTGAGGATGCTCAGAATATTGGGGGCGTTAAGGACATCAGTAGACACAGCTTGTATTGTCTCCGAAGCACTGCATTGCTTTTGCAGCCATTTCGCCCAATTTCAAGGTATTTAATTGCATTGGGCTTCAAGCGGCTTTATGTTTTTTACAATAGGCGCATGAAACCTATGAACTACACGCGAGCTCAAGCGCTGCCGGCCATCCTGGAAAAACGCATTGCCATTCTTGATGGGGCCATGGGCACCATGATTCAGCGCTTCAAATTGAGCGAGGCTGATTACCGCGGTGAGCGATTCAAAGACTTCCCCAAAGACGTCAAGGGCAACAACGAACTGCTCAGCCTGACCCGCCCCGATGTGATTCGTGACATTCACGAAGGCTACTTGGCAGCAGGCGCTGACATGATTGAAACCAATACCTTTGGCGCCACCAGCATTGCGCAAGAAGATTACAAAATGGCCGACTTGGCCATTGAAATGAACCGTGTGTCAGCCGCTTTGGCCCGCGCTGCCTGCGACAAGTATTCAACGCCAGACAAACCCCGCTATGCCGTGGGTGCCCTGGGCCCGACCCCCAAAACAGCCAGCATCAGCCCCGATGTGAACGACCCTGGCGCGCGCAACGTGGATTTTGAAACTTTGCGCAAAGCCTATTTCGAGCAAACACAAGCCTTGGTCGAGAGCGGCGTCGATGTGTTGTTGGTGGAAACCATTTTTGACACGCTCAATGCCAAAGCCGCCTTGTTTGCCATCGAAGAATATTTTGATCAAAGCGGTGAGCGCTTGCCCCTCATCATCAGCGGCACAGTGACCGATGCATCGGGCCGCATTTTGAGCGGCCAAACCGTCACAGCGTTTTGGCACAGCGTGCGCCATGCACGTCCTTTGGCGATTGGTTTGAACTGCGCATTGGGCGCCACCTTGATGCGCCCCTACATTCAAGAGCTGGCCAAAGTGGCGGGAGACACATTCATCAGCTGCTACCCCAACGCCGGCCTGCCCAACCCCATGAGCGACACGGGCTTTGATGAAACGCCCGATGTCACCAGCCGCCTGTTGCATGAGTTTGCGGCCGAAGGCTTGGTGAACATTGTCGGTGGATGTTGCGGCACCACGCCAGAGCACATTGGCGCCATTCAAAAGGCCGTCGGGCCCCTTGCGCCAAGGGGATTGCATGTTGGGGCGTTTTACAAAGAAGCAGCGTGAACAAACTGAATTAGCCAGTTAAAATACGCACATTCCCAAGGAGCGTTGCAGCCCGCCAGCCATTTTGGCCGCGGGTCAGGCTTGGGGCTCAATGCGGGGCATGACCCCCTTCCTATTGCAAACCACGCTCACCTGCGATCCAAGGGGTGAGTTTTGTTGTCTGCTTCAGTCTCTAATGCTGTTTCTCCGTTAAAACTGTCGGGCCTTGAGCCTGTTCAAATTGGCACAGACGCGCTGTTTGTGAACATTGGCGAGCGCACCAATGTCACCGGCTCCAAAGCCTTTGCACGCATGATTTTGAATGGCGACTACGAGCAAGCGCTTGCAGTAGCGCGCCAACAAGTAGAGAACGGCGCGCAGATCATC
>CAIMUZ010000090.1 GCA_903844775.1 uncultured Burkholderiales bacterium
AGCCCCTTGTGGGACATGTACAAAGAAGGCATTGACCTGAGCACCATCCAGTGGGCTGCTCATTAATATTGAACTGAAGAATTAGGAAGTAACACCATGGCTTACAGTGAAATAGTTGTTGATCATTACGAAAACCCTCGCAACGTGGGCTCCTTTGACAAGGGCGACGAAGATGTGGGCACCGGCATGGTGGGCGCGCCCGCTTGTGGCGACGTCATGAAATTGCAAATCAAGGTCAACCCCCTGACGGGCGTGATTGAAGATGCACGTTTTAAAACCTACGGCTGTGGCTCTGCCATTGCTTCTAGCTCACTCGTAACAGAGTGGGTGAAAGGCAAAACTTTGGACCAAGCGGCTGCTTTGAAGAACAGCGAAATTGCCGAAGAGCTGGCCTTACCGCCCGTCAAAATTCACTGCTCCATCTTGGCGGAAGACGCCATCAAAGCGGCCGTCGAAGACTACAAGAAAAAACACGCTGCGGTTTAACGCTGCAGCATTCGAGAAATACACATGGCCATCTCATTGACAGAAGCTGCAGCTCGACACGTGTCGCGCTACATCATGAAGCGCGGTAAAGGTGTGGGCGTTCGTCTGGGCGTCAAAACCACCGGTTGCTCTGGCTTGGCCTACAAACTTGAATACGTTGACGAAGTGGCGCCTGAAGACGTGGTCTTTGAAGACCATGGCGTCAAGGTGCTCATCGACCCCAAAAGCTTGGCCTACATCGATGGGACTCAGCTTGATTTTGTGCGCGAAGGTTTGAACGAAGGTTTCCGTTTCAACAACCCCAATGAACGCGATCGCTGCGGTTGTGGCGAATCGTTCCGCGTGTGATTTCACTGCAGGCGTCAGACTTTGAGCTGTTTGGCTTGCCCGTCGCTTTTGCACTGGACAGGACGCAGCTAGACCTTCAATGGAAGTCTTTGCAACGCGAAGCCCACCCCGATCGATTTGCCTCTGAAGGTGCAGCGGCTCAGCGCATTGCCATGCAGTGGTCGGTTCGCATCAACGAAGCCTACAACCGATTGAAAGATCCTTTAAAACGAGCAGCTTACTTGTGTGAGCTGCAGGGTGCCCCTGTCAACGCAGAGAACAACACCAGCATGCCGCCTGCTTTTCTAATGCAGCAAATGACATGGCGCGAAGCCTTAGACGACTGCAAAGACCTGAAGGATGAAAGCTCTAAAATTAAAGCTCTAGAAACATTGCTCGAAGAAGTTGATGCATCTCATGGAGCAGCCTTATCGCAAGCTGCAGACTTGATGGATGTAGATCACGACTACCTGGCCGCCGTGGGGCAAGTTAGAGCGCTCATGTTCATTGAAAAATTTTCTCACGAAGTCCAGCACAGCCTTGACGCTTTCACTTAAGTAACACCGCGCAGACATTGAAGTTTTAAATGGCACTTTTGCAAATTTCCGAACCCGGTCAAGCGCCGGATCCGCACCAACGTCGCATTGCTGTTGGTATCGATTTGGGCACCACGCACTCTTTGGTGGCCTCTGTGCGCAATGGCGTGGCAGAGTGTTTGCCAGATGACAAAGGTCAAATTATTTTGCCTTCTGTGGTGCGCTACTTGGCTGGACAAGGTCGTCAGATTGGTCATGAAGCCGTGGCTAATGCAGCCTTAGACCCAGAAAATACATTGGCCTCTGTCAAGCGATTCATGGGCCGCAGCTTGTCTGACATTGCGCATCCAGAAAAGTTGCCTTACAAGTTTGTGAAGCCAGAAGGCCAAGAGGTGCATGCTGATAAAGGCATGCTGTCCATCCAAACCATTCAGGGTGCGAAGTCTCCGGTAGAAGTCAGCGCCGAAATTCTTGCCACATTGCGATATCGTGCAGAAGACACCTTCAACGATGACTTGCATGGCGCTGTGATCACGGTGCCCGCTTACTTTGATGATGCACAAAGACAAGCAACCAAAGACGCTGCGCAAATGGCAGGCATCAATGTGCTGCGCCTGATTAACGAGCCCACTGCAGCTGCCATTGCTTATGGCTTAGACAATGCCAGCGAAGGCATTTATGCGGTATTTGATTTAGGCGGCGGCACCTTCGATATTTCTATTTTGCGTTTAACGCGGGGTGTATTTGAAGTGATGGCCACCGGGGGGGATTCAGCCTTGGGTGGCGATGATTACGATCATGCGCTGGCTGATGCTGCATTGGCATCGATGGGTTTGTCTGAAGTTCAAACCAGCCTCAGTGCCGAAGACAAAACCCGCTTGAAAGCCGCTGCACGTGCGGCCAAAGAGGCATTGACCGTTTCCTCGCATGTTTCCTTGGCATGGTCACATGCTTCACAGAGCCGAGAAGTCAATGTAAGTCGTGCTCAATTCAACGACGCAACTTCAGCGCTGACAGCGCGCTGTATGTCAGCCGTCAAGAAGGCCTTGCGCGATGCCAAAACCAAATCCGAAGACATACAAGGCGTGGTCATGGTGGGAGGGTCCACTCGCATGCCGCAAGTGCAAGAAGCCGTGGCAGCCTTCTTTGGCAAACCGCCACTGAACAATTTAAACCCCGACGAAGTGGTGGCCTTGGGTGCCGCCATTCAAGCCAATCAATTGGCTGGTAACGACTCTGCTGGCGATTTACTGTTGCTTGATGTCATTCCTTTGTCCTTGGGCATTGAAACCATGGGCGGCTTGGTAGAGCGCATTATTCCGCGCAACCAAACCATTCCAACAGCAATGGCGCAAGACTTCACCACTTACCAAGACGGTCAAACAGCCTTGGCTTTGCATGTGTTGCAGGGTGAGCGCGATCTGGTGGCCGACTGCCGCAGCTTGGCGCGATTTGAATTGCGCGGTATTCCGCCCATGGCTGCCGGGGCTGCGCGCATACGCGTCACCTTCACTGTAGATGCCGATGGATTGCTAAGCGTTGCAGCCAAAGAGCAGATCAGTGGCGTTGAGGCCAAAATTGATGTGAAACCCTCATATGGCTTGAGCGATGATCAAATTGCCAAAATGTTGCAAGACAGCTTCACAACGGCCGAGGTGGACATGAAGGCGAGGGCGTTGGTGGAGGCTCGCGTTGATGGTGACCGTATGTTGTTGGCCACCCAAAGCGCCTTGAATGCAGATGGTCAATTGCTGAACGCAGAAGATCGCGCGTTAATTGACTCCCTTATGTTGGCATTGCGTTTGACAGTCGACACCTCACAAGAAGCTCAAGCGGTAGAGGATGCTACCCAAGCATTGGCTCATGCCACCGAAGCCTTTGCTGCCGAGCGCATGAACCACAGCATCCAAAAAGCCTTATCGGGTCAAAATATTCAGAGCCTTTGAAAGATGATTCAAATTGTTCAAGACTCAGCCTAAACCCATCAGATTGATCTCATTTCATTTCATTTAGAAAAATTCAATGCCAGTTATTAAAATTTTGCCGCACGCTGAATACTG
>CAIMUZ010000091.1 GCA_903844775.1 uncultured Burkholderiales bacterium
CCGCCCAACAAAAGGCAGCCAATGTAGAACGGAAAGTAGCCAGGCTCTGGGCCATCACTGCCCCAGGCCTTGCCTACGCGAATACTGTCCGTGATCACCAACAAGCTCACACCCACAAAGCAGGCAGCCACCAACAACTCCATCCACCGCATTTGCAGGTGTGCACCTGATTTCATGATGAGGTCCTTCAGAATTTTTATTTGGCCAAGAAACCGGCTTCACGCATGAGACGGAAATGCTCCACCTCGGCCTTCAGCAACCAATCTTGAAATTCTTGGCCCTTCATGAAGGTGTCTTTGAAAGCGCCGGTCTCTATAAATTCTTTCCACTCAGGGAGTTGCCGCACTTTCTGAAAAACATCGATGTAATAAGCCACTTGCGCTGGCGTGGCTTTGGGCGGCATGAAAATACCGCGCAACATCAAATACTCCACATCGAGGCCTTGGGATTTGCAGGTGGGAATATCTTTCCAAGACTGTGTGGTGGTAATTTTTTTGGGATAAGGCATGACCTGCGCATCGAACACACAAAGCGCCCTCAAAGTTCCGCCCTTCCAATGCGCTACGGCCTCAATGGGGTTGTTCACCGTTGTGTCCACATGCTTACCCACCAATTGAACCGCCACATCACCACCCCCTTTGAAAGGGATGTAGATCATTTTTTTATCGGTTGCTTTTTCAATGGCCACGGTGATGATCTGGTCTTCTTGTTTGGAGCCCGTCCCGCCCATTTTGAACTTGCCAGATTCTCCTTGCTTCACGGCCTTGGTCAAGTCGCCTACCGTTTTATAAGGTGACTCTGCATTGACCCAAAGCACAAACTCATCTAGTGCCAGCATGGCCACAGGCGTGAGGTCCTTCCAATTGAAGGGCACACCCGTTGCCAAAGGCGTGGTGAATAAATTCGACAAGGTGATGATGATCTTGTGACCATCTGGGCGAGCGCCTTTGGCATCCAAAAACCCTTCTGCACCGGCACCACCAGATTTGTTAACCACCACCAGAGGATGGGGCATGAGCTTGTGCTTGGTAATCACGCCTTGAAGAAAGCGGGCCATTTGATCTGCACCACCCCCTGTGCCTGCGGGCACGATGAACTCAACGCTTTTGGTGGGTTCCCAGTTGGCCTGGGCGTATGCATTGAAACAGCTTGAGCTGCACACCACCAAGGCAACTGTTTTGAGAGACATCCATAGACGATTTTTCATAATAAACTCCTTGGTATTTAAGTAAACTTAAAAGTATCGTAATAGAATGAATCGTAGTTTGTCGAGATTTAAATCCTATAAATTCAACTTTTTATCCACGCACTAATGAAAACCCTAATAGAACTTCTGGCGGCCGGAAATGGCTCATCCACTTGTTTGAGTGCCGCCAACAGTGCACCCCTCACCTATTCAGACTTGCGCCAACTGAGCCAGTACGTTCAAACCGCTTTTAACGAAGTGGGCATTGGCCGCAACGATCGCGTGGCCTTGGTTTTGCCCAACAGCGCAGAAATGGCTGCCAGTTTTGTCACCGTAGCTTTCTGCTGCACTTCAGCACCTTTAAACCCCAGCTACCGTGCCGATGAATTTGAGTTTTACCTGAATGACTTGAACGCCAAGGCCTTGGTGGTGGAAAAGGGCTCTAGCAGCCCAGCTGTTGCGGTGGCCGCCAAAATGGGCATTGCACTCATTGAACTCGAACCCACACCCACCTCGGGTGCTGGATCTTTTACACTGAACATGCATGGTCTTCCGCCCAAAGCTGCGCAACATCCAGGCGCGGCGCAACCTGACGATGTGGCCTTGGTCCTTCACACTTCGGGCACCACCTCGCGCCCCAAAATTGTTCCCCTGACGCATCGAAATGTGAGTGCTTCAGCACAAAACATTGCACACAGCACGCGCTTCAGCAGCGCTGATCGCGGACTGAATGTGATGCCACTCTTTCACATTCACGGCCTCATTGCTGGCATCTTGGCACCGCTGTCTCAAGGCGGTGAGGTCTATTGCACCAGCGGTTTCAATGCCTTGAAGTTCTTTAGCCAAATGGACGAAGTCAAACCCACTTGGTACACCGCTGTACCCACCATGCACCAAGCCATTTTGTCCAGGTCCAACAACAACAAAGAAGTCATTGCCAGGGTGCCAC
>CAIMUZ010000092.1 GCA_903844775.1 uncultured Burkholderiales bacterium
GCGGTCATCTGATTCCAAACGCTCTTTGTTCTTGACTAAGCAAGTTTTGCTGGTGGAGGAGACTGGATTCGAACCAGTGTAGGCGTAAGCCAACAGATTTACAGTCTGCCCCCTTTAGCCACTCGGGCACCCCTCCTCAGCGAATTTGGGATTATGCCACTTTTTTCGCACCTCCCGCAAAGCGCGCGCCTGAAATTTACCAAGCCACGGGGTTTTTATTTTGGGCTTTCAGCCAGCGATTCACCAACCCAAAATGACCGCAGCCGATGAAGGGAAAAGGCAACCGCAAGGCCGACAAAGGCGAGGGGTGATTGGCCTTCAACAGCAAATGGCGGGAGTCATGATTGAAGTTCTCAATGAGGGCCGCCTTGGCTTGCGCATGACCACCCCACAGCAAGAATGCGCGCGGGCTCGGATCCGCTGCCAAAGCCTCAATTATTTTGTCAGTAAGCACTTCCCAACCCCACTTACTATGGCTGGCAGGGAGTGAGTCTTCAACCGTCAGCGCTGTATTCAAGAGCAATACCCCCTGCTCTGCCCACCGCACCAAGCTTCCCGCGTTGACACCCGCAGGCACAGGGGTCCCGGTGTCACGCTGAATTTCCTTGAAGATATTTCGCAAACTGGGCGGAATTTTTTGACCCGCACCCACAGAAAAAGCCAAACCCTCGGCCTGATGGGCGCCGTGATAGGGGTCCTGGCCCAGCACGACGACCTGCACCGATTGAAATGGCGTCAAGGACAAGGCACGGTAGGGCGAGCGAGGATAAATAACACTGCCTGCGGCCAAACTGGCATTGATTTGTCGGTCAAGACGCAAGCCCGCCTCGGCTTGCCAAAATGAATTCAAAAGTTCACGCCATGGCCCACTGACATCTGACAAGGCAGGGGGCCAATCTTCTGCGCGCAATCGATTAGAATGCATCGACACTCCTTGAAGGGCGAAATCAGGGTCAAACAAATCTGTTTGGCGCTGCCTCATCTGCTTGAGTACGGCTCAATGAAACAGGTCAGCAAGCGCCTGCCCAGGATCTGGCGCACGCATGAAAGCTTCGCCCACCAGAAAAGCATTGACATGGGCATCTCGCATTTTTTGAACATCGGCGGTGGACAAAATACCGCTTTCGGTGACCAAGATGCGGTCGGTGGGCACATTTTTCAACATGCCCAAGGTGGTGTCCAAAGACACTTCGAATGTACGCAGGTTGCGATTGTTGATACCCACCAAAGGGGTTTTCAGTTTCAAGGCTCTGTTTAATTCTTCTGCGTCATGCACTTCCACCAGCACCGCCATGTCCAAACTGCCGGCAATGGCCTCAAGATCTTTCATCTGTGCATCGTCTAAACAAGCGGCAATGAGCAAGATGCAATCGGCCCCCATGACCCGCGCCTCATAAACTTGATAAGGGTCGACCATGAAATCTTTGCGTAAAACGGGTAAGTCGCAACTGGCACGCGCTTGCTTTAAATAATCGACGCTGCCTTGAAAAAACTGGGTGTCGGTCAATACCGATAAACAGGCGGCCCCATGCTCCGCATAACTTTGCGCAATGTCAGCCGGAATGAAGTCGGCACGAAGCACGCCCTTGGAGGGACTGGCCTTTTTAATCTCTGCAATCACGGCAGCTTGGTTGTTGGCCATTTTTTGGCGCATGGCGCCCACGAAATCACGCGTCAATACGCGGCTCTCAGCATCAGCACGAACGAGCGTCAATGATTTTTTTCTAGAAGCCAGTGCAATCTCTTCGTGCTTCACCGCAACAATTTTTTTCAAGATGTCGCTCATGCTGCAAGGCCCGCTTTCTGCGTGAAGGCAATGAATTGTTCAAGCTTCTGTTTGGCCGCACCCGACTCAATCGCCTGCCGCGCCAGCACGATGCCATCCTTGATAGAAGTCGCCACATTGGCCGCATAGAGTGCCGCACCCGAATTCAGAATCACAATATCGCGGGCGGCCCCCAGTTCGTTGTTCAAGACGCCGCGCACGACCGCTTCCGATTCTTCCGGCGTTTCAACGCGCAACGCGCGATTGCTCACCATGGCCATGCCAAAGTCTTCGGGATGAATTTCGTATTCAGTGATTTGACCGTCTTTCAACTCACCCACCAAAGTGGCCGCGCCCAAACTGACCTCGTCCATGCCGTCGCGGCCATAGACAACCAGTGCGTGCTCTGCACCGAGTCTTTGCAATGCACGAATTTGAATGCCCACCAAATCAGAATGAAACACGCCCATCAAAATATTGGGTGCGCCAGCAGGGTTGGTCAATGGTCCCAAGATGTTGAAGATGGTTCTCACGCCCAACTCTTTGCGAATCGGCGCCACATTTTTCATGGCGGGGTGATGATTGGGGGCGAACATAAAACCAATGCCCACATCCTGCACGCACTTGGCAATCAAGGCCGGCGACAAGTTGATATTGGCGCCCAAGCTTTCAAGCACATCGGCACTGCCCGACTTGCTGCTCACACTTCGGCCGCCATGCTTGGCTGTTTTTGCGCCCGCCGCCGCCGCCACAAACATCGAGCAGGTGGAAATATTGAATGTGTGCGAGCCATCGCCGCCAGTGCCCACAATGTCAACCAAGTGACGGGTATCTGGGATGTGAACTTTATTGGAAAACTCGCGCATCACTTGTGCGGCTGCGGTGATTTCACCAATGGTTTCTTTCTTCACGCGCAAGCCCGTGATGAATGCCGCCGTCATGACGGGTGACATCTCGCCGTTCATGATCATGCGCATGATCTTGAGCATCTCATCGTGAAAGATTTCGCGATGTTCAATGGTTCGTTGAAGTGCCTCGTGTGGGGTCATTGGCATTGGGGCCTCTTGATTGGTTGTCATGTCAATTTTATTTATTCTGAAGGATCGCACATTTAAGTGGCGTCCAAAAAGTTTTTAAGCAGCGCATGGCCATGCTCGGTCAGGATCGACTCAGGGTGAAACTGCACACCCTGAATGGCCAAGCTTTGATGGCGAACACCCATGATTTCACCATCTTCTGTCCAAGCAGTCACCTCCAATTCGGCGGGGCATGTGCGCCGCTCAATGGCCAATGAGTGATATCGGTTGACGGTGAATTTTTCCGGCAGGTTGCGAAACACGCCCACTTGCTTGGTTTGAATAAGGCTGGTTTTGCCGTGCATCAAATGTTGCGCACGAATAATTTTTCCGCCAAATGCTGCGCCAATACTCTGATGACCAAGACAGACACCCAAGATGGGGAGTTTGCCCGCAAAGTGTTGAATCGCGGCCACCGAGATGCCCGCCTCCGCAGGTGAACACGGCCCTGGTGAAATCACCAATCGGTCAGGTTTTCTTGCAGCAATGCCTTCGAGTGTGATTTCGTCGTTTCGAAAAACTTCGATGTCAGCACCCAGTTCGCCAAAATATTGAACAATGTTGTATGTGAAAGAGTCGTAGTTGTCGACCATCAACAATTTAATTTTTTTCATGTTGATTACGCCAGACCTTCCTCAACCAGCTCACTGGCGCGCAGCAATGCGCGTGCCTTGTGTTCGGTTTCTTTCCATTCCATTTCTGGCACAGAATCGGCCACCACCCCTGCTGCAGCCTGCACATACAAAACTTGGTCCTTGATGATGCCAGTGCGAATGGCAATCGCCACATCCATGTCACCCGCATAACTCAAGTAGCCGCAGGCGCCGCCATACACACCGCGTTTGGTCGGTTCGAGTCGATCGATCACCTCCATGGCGTGAACTTTGGGCGCGCCTGTGAGTGTGCCGGCAGGGAATGTGGCTTTCAGCACATCCATGTTGGTCATGCCTTCATTCAAGATACCTTCCACATTGCTCACAATGTGCATCACGTGGCTGTAACGCTCCACCACAAAGGCTTCTGTCACTTTGACAGAACCTATTTTGGCGATGCGGCCGATGTCGTTGCGGGCCAAGTCAATCAGCATCACATGCTCAGCACGCTCTTTGGGATCGTTGACCAATTCAAGCTCTGCTGCTTTGTCTTTCTCTGGCGTTGCACCACGGGGCCGTGTGCCTGCCAAGGGTCGGATCGTGACTTTGACACCTTCTTCTGTTTGTTCTTGTCGTACCAAAATTTCAGGGCTGGCGCCGACCACATGAAAGTCGCCAAAATTGTAGAAGTACATGTAGGGGCTCGGATTGAGTGACCTCAACGCACGGTACAAAGAGAGTGGGCTTTCGGTATAGCGTTTTTTAATTCGTTGCCCGACTTGAACTTGCATGAAGTCGCCCGCAGCAATCAGTTCTTTGGCCTCTTCAACCGCTTTCAAATAGTCTGCTTTTTTGAAGTCGCGTTCTGCAGGGTAGGTTTGCGTTGAATGAACACTGGGCGCACTGACAGAATATTTCAGCTGCTCTTTCAGTTCTCGAAGGCGTTTCTTGGCTTGGGCATAGGCCTCTGAAGTACCAGGATCGGCATACACAATCAAATACAACTTGCCCGATAAATTGTCGATGACGGCCAACTCTTCGCATTGCAACAACAGAATATCTGGGGTGCCCAAACTGTCTGGAGGGCATGATTTTTCAAGCTTCTTCTCGATATAACGCACGGCATCGTAGCCAAAGTATCCCGCCAAGCCGCCACAAAATCGGGGCAAGCCTGGACGCAAAGCGACTTTGAATCTCTTTTGGTATTGCTCAATAAAGTCCAGCGGATTGCCTTTGGCAGTCTCAACGACCAGGCCATCGGTCACGACTTCTGTGCGCGCTTCTTCACCAAAACCGTGTGCTTGCAACAAGGTGCGCGCGGGAAGACCGATGAAACTGTAGCGGCCAAAGCGTTCACCCCCAACCACTGATTCCAGTAGAAAGCTGTACTTGCCGCCGTCTTTGTGGTGCGCGAGCTTTAAGTACAGCGAGAGGGGTGTTTCTAAATCAGCAAACGCTTCCATCATGAGTGGAATTCGGTTGTAGCCTTGCTGCATCAGGCTTTTGAATTCAAGTTCTGTGATCACGATCTGGGACTCCGTAGGGGGTGCTGAAGGTCAACACCTTTCATTCATTTGTTCAAGTCAATCCTTGAACGCTTAAGGGGCAGGCGATACGCTGCCGCATCTAGGCAATTTAAGCTGGCTGACGCCAAGACCAAGCTCCCCGGCGCAATGTGGCCGGCAGCTGGGCTGCGAAGAATGAATGAAAAAAGATCATGAGGGGCACAGTGTAACAAAGCTTAATGCAAAATTTCCGCCAGTGAGTCCAAATGATGGTCGGCCTTGACCTCTCTGATAGGCTGGCCATGGTTGTAGCCGTGGCTCAAAAGCACCACTTTGCAGCCCGCTGCATGCGCGGCTTGCGCATCGTTACTGGAGTCACCAATCATCAAGACCTGGCTGGGGTGGAAACCCAAAACCTCGCACGTTTTGATCAAAGGCAAGGGGTCGGGTTTTTTCCTTTCAAAGGAATCACCCCCAAAAACCACTTGAAAAAATGCACTCAGCCCTTTTTGCGCCAGCAGCGTTTGGGCCAGGTCGCGCGGCTTGTTGGTGAGGCAGGCCAAGGGCAGGCCCAGCCCCGACAGGCCTTGAAGGCCCACCATCACACCGGGGTAGACCGCACTGGCCTGACCGTTCATGCGGCGGTAATGAGCCTGGTAAATTTCCCAAGCACGGTGAAGATCTGCCTCAGAGGGCGCGCGTGCAGATGGATGTTGCAAAGGCATTTGGTGCATCAAGACAGACTTGATGAGATGCTCAGAGCCCTTTCCCACCATGCCCTCTAGATGCGCTCTGGACAAGGCTGGAAGACCCAAGTCCTTGAGCATTAAATTGACCACCGCCTCAAAATCACCCATGGTGTCGACCAAGGTGCCATCGAGGTCAATCATGCAAGCCTCAACCTGCATCCCCAACAAATTAGCCAATGCTTAATTCCTTGCGCATGGCCTGAATGACGGCTGCGTAATCGGGTTTGCCAAAAATAGCACTGCCCGCCACAAAGGTGTCGGCGCCGGCATCGGCCACACGACGAATGTTGTCGACTTTGATGCCACCGTCCACTTCGAGCCGAATGTCTTTGCCAGAAGCATCAATCCATTTGCGGGCTTGCTCAATTTTGCGCAGCGCGCTGTCAATAAATCCTTGCCCACCAAAGCCTGGATTGACCGACATGATGAGGATCAGGTCAATGTCTTCAATGACCCACTCTAAGACGTCCAGAGACTCCGCAGGGTTGAAAACAACACCCGCCTTGCAGCCTTTGGATTTGATGGCCTGAACACTGCGATGCACATGCGTCGAAGCGTCTGGGTGAAAACTGATCAGGTCAGCGCCTGCATCTGCAAACGCTGCGGCCAAGGCATCGACAGGCTGCACCATGAGGTGCACATCAACGGGGATGTTTCGGCCATCTGCCGTTTTGGCATGGGGCTTTAGCGCCTGACAAATCATCGGGCCAAAGGTGAGGTTGGGCACGTAATGGTTGTCCATCACGTCGTAGTGAATCCAGTCGGCGCCGGCGGCAATGACATTGCGCACTTCTTCGCCCAGGCGGGCAAAATCGGCGGACAAAAGCGAGGGGGCGATGCGGTAGGTGGTCATGCCCGAATTGTCTCATTTTGAGAAGCTTGAGGTTATGCTTGGGTTTATGGGTGAGTTTGACTTGATTAATACCTTTTTCAAACGACCCGGGCGACATGCAACGCTCGGGGTCGGAGACGACTGCGCCTTATTGCCCGTGACACCGGGGCAGCAACTGGCCATCTCTAGCGACATGCTGGTAGAGGGGCGGCACTTTTTATCGACCGTCAATCCTCGTTTGTTGGGACATAAAGCTTTGGCCGTCAATTTGAGCGATTTGGCGGCTTGCGGCGCACACCCCAAAGCCTTCATGTTGGCCTTGGCCCTCCCTCAGGTAGAGCCTTACTGGTTGTCCGAATTTTCAAAGGGATTGTGGGAACTGGCAGATGCCCATCAGTGTGATCTGATTGGCGGTGACACCACACGAGGCCCCCTCAACATTTGCATCACCGTACTGGGTGAAGTGCCCGCCGCTCAAGCCTTGCTGCGAAGTGGCGCCAAAATTGACGATGACATTTATGTCAGCGGTCATTTAGGCGACGCGCGTTTAGCGCTTGAAATTTTTCGAGGCAATTTGTCAGTCCCTGAAGGTGTTTTTGATGCGGCTCGCATGCGCATGGAAAAGCCAACGCCTCGTGTCGCACTGGGCATGGCATTAAGAGGCCTGGCCACTTCAGCAGCCGACATCAGTGATGGTTTGTTGGGCGACTTGAAGCACATCTTGGATGCCAGCGGCGTGGGCGCTGAGATTCAAACCCACCTTGCGGCCAGCACCATGGCCAGTGGCGCGCATTGCCAACTATCAGCCGAGATTCAAATGCACCTGACTTTGGCCGGGGGTGATGATTACGAATTGGTCTTCACGGCACCGGTTGCAAAACGGCAAGCCATTGCAGATGCAAGCGCCTTGTCCGCAACACCTGTTACGCGAATTGGAAAAATCAGGGCCTCGCGCGAGCTTCTCTTGCTGAATGCGCAGGGCCTGAAAGTGGCAGATACATTCCAGTCTTTCGATCATTTCAAAACACCATGAGCCATTCTGCATGAGACCCACTGTCGGCTTCATGAGCGCCCATCCGGCGCACTGGATTGCGCTGGGTTTTGGCTCAGGGCTTTCTCCCAAAGCGCCTGGCACCGTCGGCACCTTATGGGCATGGGTGAGCTGGTGGGCCTTTCATGACTATTTCACATCTGCCGAATTGGGCGCCATTATTGTGGTGTCCAGTTTGATCGGTTGGTGGGCCTGCAAAGTCACGGCTGAAAATTTAGAAATTTGTGATCCAGGGGCCATTGTGTGGGACGAGGTGGTCGCTTTTTGGTTGGTACTTTGGTTGCTCGCGCCATCTTCAATGGCAACCCAGTTGTGTGCTTTCATTGTTTTTAGATTTTTTGATGCGGCCAAACCAGGCCCTGTGGCGTGGGCTGATCAGCTGTTCAAAGGATTTGGTTGGCGGGGTGCATGGGGTATTTTGTTCGACGACTTTGTCGCCGCATTTTGCACCTTGCTTTGTTTTGCTATTTGGAAAGTTTGGTGAGTATGGTGACGACTGTTCCTTCTCAGATTCCCACTTTGACTGAAGCATTGTCAAAGGCCTTGATCACGCATCGCCTCAGCATGGTCACCGCCGAAAGCTGCACGGGTGGTTTGATCGCTGCCAGTTGCACTGACTTATCAGGCTCCAGTGCTTGGTTTGAACGAGGGTTTGTGACTTACTCAAACGCCGCAAAAACTGACATGCTCGGCGTTCCCGCAGAACTGATCGACCGCTATGGCGCTGTCAGTGAGCCCGTTGCTCGGGCCATGGCCTTGGGCGCGTTGAAGCACTCTTTGGCCGACTGCAGCGTCGCAGTCACCGGTGTTGCGGGGCCAACAGGCGGCAGCATCGAGAAACCTGTCGGCACGGTTTGGTTGGCTTGGGCCCTGCGCCAATCGCCACACTGCGAATCGGTGGTTCATGTGTTGACGGGCGACCGGCAGGCTGTGCGATATGCCACCACCGCATTGGCCTTATCGCGCTTAACAGCCTTGATTTTGAAAACTTAGACGGGCGTCAAAGCGCAAGGGGCGCCTCTGACAGGTCAAAAAAAATGCCCACCGAAGTGAGCATTTTTTCAATTAGCAAGTCACTGGAAGCGACTGCTTAATTTGGTTGCGGGGGCCGGATTTGAACCAACGACCTTTGGGTTATGAGCCCAACGAGCTACCAGACTGCTCCACCCCGCGGTAAAAAACAAAGTATACCTTGTTACTCAGCTTGAATACTTAAGAATTTAATATTAAAGCTGAATGAACCGAAATTTAAGCTTCTGGTGCTTGCTCGGCCACATCAGGACGATCAACCAATTCAACCAAAGCCATGGGTGCGTTGTCGCCAACACGGAAGCCCATTTTCAAGATGCGCGTGTAACCGCCGGGACGCTTTGCAAAGCGGGGGCCGAGGTCGGTGAACAACTTGGTGACGCTGTCGCGATCGCGCAGACGGTTGAAAGCCAGGCGGCGATTTGCCAATGTGTCTTCTTTGGCCAATGTGATCATGGGCTCGATCACGCGGCGCAATTCTTTGGCCTTTGGCACTGTGGTTTTGATGACTTCATGCTCAATGATGGAGTTCATCATGTTTTGCAACATTGCCAAGCGGTGTGAGCTTGTGCGGTTAAGTTTACGTAGTCCGTGTCCGTGACGCATGGTGCTGATCCTTTCTTTATTAATCAGGCAGCCGTATTAGGTACTGCCCGTGCACTGCCCGCCTCTTTTTTGCAGGCGGGACTTTTTTGAAACGCTGTATGAGCTGCTTTTAAATTAACGCTTTTCCAAACCGGCAGGTGGCCAGCTTTCGAGCTTCATGCCCAAA
>CAIMUZ010000093.1 GCA_903844775.1 uncultured Burkholderiales bacterium
CAATGAAGAAGTTGGGGGTTAAGTTAAATTGTTCCATTCATAGAACAATTGGACACACTGTGCAACAATCCTTTTTTAAAGTCAAGCGGACAACTCCCAATCTTTTCAACAAACCAGCCGCATCTCCGCGCAACATTGGCTTGACCCAAAACCGCACCACGAACGCTTTATTGGCACCACGATGGACCACTCGCATTACAGCTACAGCCCGCTGCCCAATCGCACGCCTCTTCTCTTAGCGCCGGGCTTGCACGTTTATGTGGTGCTCTATTTAGAACACTGGGACTTTGAAGCGCCCGCGGACAGTGTTCGTGATCCAAGATTTGTAGGTGAATTTGGAAGCTTCAACCCCGACTACCGAAGTTGGACACAACGTGAATATGGCTTGCGCATCGGTATTTTTCGACTCATTGATGCACTGCGTGATTCAGCCATCCAAGCGGTAGTTGCCGCCAACAGTCTGGTACTTCCCCGTGTCCCGCAGGCCCTTGAAGCGTTGAAGCTCTCGCAAGCGCAATGGTTGGGTCACGGCATGGCCGCTACCCAACTGATGCATTCCAACATGCCCCTTGAGGCGCAGCAACATCACATCAGCAGTTCTATCAAGGCACTTCAAACTTTCACAGGTGAACTGACGCAGGGCTGGCTCAGCCAAGATTGGGGCACGTCACCGCTCACCCAAGGTTTGTTGGCCGATGCCGGCATTCGCTACACCCTCGATTGGGGCAATGACGATCAGCCCTATTGGATGTCTCCGGCAGGCACTTCTGAAAAAAGATTGCTGGCCATTCCTTTGTCCAGCGAATGGGACGACGTGCAAGGACAATGGTTCAGGCCTGTAGAACCCGCACAACATGCGCAACAAATTTTTCAAGCTGCACAGCAAATGTGCGATGAATGCCAATCGCATCAACGCAGTGCCGTCATGGGGTTAGGGCTTCACCCTTGGGTTTGGGGCATGCCCAGCCGAATTCGTTACTTGCGTGAATTGCTGACGCAATTGGCCCACACTGAAGGCATTACTTTCACGACCCATCAAAAGATTTATGCGCAGTGCGCTGGCAGCGAAACGATTTAATCAAAGTTTAGGGAATACGCCATGGACTACCTCGATACCCTCAGTCATTTTGCATCAAGCCTTGACTATTCAAAGTTAGAGCCACAAGTGCAAGACCAAGTGGGATGGATTCTGGCCGACACGGTGGCAGCCATGGCGGCCGGTTCGGCAGAACCCGAATTGCGCGCCATTGCAAAGCGGCAAGCTGCGGGCACGCCCCAGCATTCTGCACAACTCATTGGCTTAGGACAAACAAGTACCCCTGAAGCTGCGGCATTCATCAATGGCACATCAGGCACATTTTTGGAGATGGACGAAGGTAACCGGTTTTCTCGCGGCCATCCTGCGGTACATGTCATTCCGGCTGCTTTGGCGCTCAGTCAAGAGCGCAAAGCCACCGCAGAAAGTTTTCTAGCGGCCATTGTGGTGGGCTATGAAGTGGGCTCGCGTTTAGGCGCAGCCTCTCTATTGCGAGGCGCCATGCACCCCCATGGCACTTGGGGAACTTTGGGTGCCGCCGCAGCCTGCGGGCGAGTTGCTGGGCTAGATGACAGTGACATGCGTCAGACCATCAATATTTCTGC
>CAIMUZ010000094.1 GCA_903844775.1 uncultured Burkholderiales bacterium
CCATGCGTCAAACAAGTTGGGTCCGAACCCTGTCTTGCGAATGGACTTTAAAAACTGCTTCGGAATGATGGCATCGGTGTCAACATTCTCGCGGTCCATCGGGGCTCCGAGACCTTTGTGCACATTGAATTTTTGCATGTGTGTTCCTTGATCTTTGTGGTGTGGGTTCTGGATCAGTTGCCCTTAGGCAAACTGACGAATGTCCACAAAGTGACCATGAATGGCAGCGGCCGCCGCCATGGCGGGGCTGACCAAGTGCGTGCGTCCGCCCGCACCTTGCCGGCCTTCAAAATTTCGATTGCTGGTGCTGGCGCAACGCTCGCCGGGTTCGAGCCGGTCAGCGTTCATGGCCAAGCACATGGAGCAGCCTGGCTCACGCCATTCAAAGCCTGCCGCTGTGAAAATTTCGTGCAGGCCTTCGCGCTCGGCTTGTTCTTTCACCAGACCTGAGCCTGGAACCACCAATGCAAGCTTGACTGTTTTTGAAACTTTTTGCCCCAGCTTTTTCACCACCGCAGCGGCTTCACGCATGTCTTCAATGCGGCTGTTGGTGCACGAGCCAATAAAGACTTTGTCGACAAAGATGTCATTGAGTGCTTTGCCAGGCGCGAGCCCCATGTAGGTCAAGGCGCGCTCAATGGCATCCCGTTTATTGGCGTCTTTTTCTTTGTCTGGATCGGGCACGATGCCGTTGATGCCCAAGACCATTTCAGGCGAGGTGCCCCAAGTCACTTGCGGCACGATATCGGCTGCATTGATTTCAACCACGGCGTCGAAATGCGCGCCTGCATCGGATTGCAAAGTCTTCCAATAGGTCACCGCGTGATCCCACTCCACACCAGTGGGGGACAGTAATCTGCCCTTCACGTAGTCAATTGTTTTTTCGTCCACAGCCACCAAGCCTGCACGTGCGCCCGCTTCAATGGCCATGTTACAAACGGTCATGCGGCCTTCCATGGACAAAGCACGAATGGCGGCACCACCAAATTCAATGGTGTAGCCCGTACCACCCGCGGTGCCAATTTTGCCAATGATGGCCAACACAATGTCTTTGCCCGTGATGCCCTTGACGACATGGCCCTCCACCTTGATGAGCATGTTCTTGGCTTTTTTGGCCAGCAAAGTTTGGGTGGCCATGACGTGCTCAACTTCACTGGTGCCAATGCCATGCGCCAAGGCGCCAAATGCCCCATGGGTAGAAGTGTGAGAGTCGCCGCAGACCACCGTCATGCCCGGCAAAGTGGCGCCGTTTTCTGGTCCGATGACGTGAACAATGCCTTGTCGCTTTGACAGGAACGGGAAAAATGCGGCCGAGCCGAATTCAGCCATGTTGCTGTCAAGCGTGGTAATTTGTTCTTTGCTGATGGGATCGGTGATGCCGTCATAGCCCAACTCCCAGCCTGTGGTGGGCGTGTTGTGGTCTGCGGTGGCCACAATGGAGCTCACTCGCCAGACTTTACGACCTGCTTGACGCAAACCTTCAAAGGCTTGTGGGCTGGTCACTTCATGGACCAAATGACGGTCAATGTACAGGACCGAGGTGCCGTCATCTTCGGTGTGGACAACGTGTTCGTCCCAAATTTTGTCGTAAAGCGTTCGTGCCATGTTGCATCCTAGGTTCTAGCCCATCATTTTAAGCTGATTACAAGAAAAAAGCGCGCGACGCGGGTGGGCTTTTAAGCCTTGGACAAAGCTTTTTAAGCGTTGTTACTGCTTCCGCCTAATTCGCGCATTGAGCGCCGGTAGCCTGTGGGTGAAACGGCAAAACGTTGGGTGAAGCGTCGCGTGAAGTAGGCCTCATCCGTGAAGCCAACGCGATGTGCGATGGCGCCCACACGATCAGTCGTATGCGCAAGCAGATTTTGAGCGCGTTCCATCCGGCGTCCCGTTAACCATTCGACAAATGCCAGCCCCGTCTGTTTTTTGAGCAGCTGTGAAAGATAGTTTGGCGAAAGGTAAGCTGCCTCAGCAACCGAATTGAGGCCGATGTCAAGGTGCAGGTTTGCATCAATAAATTTGAAAACACGTCGCAGCGCATCCGTGTGATCCTGAAGGTAAACGCGCTGTTCGGCCAATGACTGCAGCTGAGGCGCGAACTTTTCTGTGGTCATGCCAATGAGTTCAAGCAGAGCCCCTCGCGCGCGATCAAGTGAGCCTAACTTTCGGTTGATATGGGCATCATGAAGCCTTTGGAGCAAAGTTTCGATGTAAGCAAACTCTGGTTCATCAAAGACAAAGTCAAACCAGCCTTGATAGATAAAGGGCGTGAGTTCTGGATACTGCAAGATCGACGCTTCTTCCATATCAAGCGGCGAAAGCGCAAAGTCGGGCCTCAGAAATTTACTTGAAAAATTGATCAACTGGTAGCGAGTGCCAGGCGCCACCATGGCCAAGTGGACGCGATACGGCAAAACGAAAATGATGGAGCCTTGCACAGATTCGATTCGTCGACCCCCTAATAAGTGCGGCGCTGCACCCGCTTGGTTGGCGATGATTTGGAAATGTTCATGCCGATGCGGTTTACTGATCGGGGAGCGGAGTGACTGGTCGCGAATTTCAAAGTCCAAACGCTCGGATCGCTCGACCATGGAGTAAGTGTGGATGTCAGTCGAAGATGGCGTATTGACTTTCATAGTTGATGTCTTTGAGTCAGCAGGGCATGGAAAAGTAGGTAGTTTCCCTAGTTTTGCTGCCTTCATTCGGCGAGTTTGAAACGCGCGATTTAAGCGTTAAATAAATGGACTTGGACAAATCAAGGATTAACTTGCATTTGTCCAAGAATATCAGATTTCTATCTTGTATCAAGTACAAACATCGCGTTCAATAGACCCATCGAGTCCGTCAAAGCGCACTGAAGGCGCTTACAAATTCTCGATCACAACCCGCTCACTAACCTTTGGAGACAAGATGAACACCAACACAGATGCAGCCTTCTTGGGCCAGCGTAGCTACAAAATTCCCGCAACCATGAAAGCTTGGGTCCTTGGAGACCCCGAACAGCTTACCTTTGTGGACAAGCCGGTCCCTCAGCCAGGTGCCGCTGAGGTGCTGGTGCGCATCGATGCAATTGCTGTTTGCGCGACCGATTTGGAAATCATCCACAAGGGCCCACCCGCTCTGATTCACGGTGGTCTTCCATTCAACAAGAACTTTACACCTGGCCACGAATACATGGGCACGGTGGTCAAGCTGGGCCAAGGTGTAGACGAGTACAAACTCGGCGATCGCGTGACCGTCGAAGTGCACGCTGGATGCGGGCGTTGTGAGCGTTGCAGAGAGGGCATGTACACCTCCTGCCTCAACTATGGCAAAAACTACGGTGATGTCAACAAAGGTCACCGCGCCAATGGATTTACAACCGATGGTGGATTCACGCAATATGCCATCAACAACATCAACACATTGGCGCACGTACCCGATGACATGAGTGATGAAGAAGCCACACTGATCGTTACC
>CAIMUZ010000095.1 GCA_903844775.1 uncultured Burkholderiales bacterium
CCATACCGGAGAACCCAGTGCTTTTGTCTCTTCAGGGAACCTTCCCCTCAGCCATTTTGGCGCTTGCAGACGGCACGGTCTTTGTCGGCAACTCGATCGGAGCCTCTGGCTCTACTGTTGGCGAGGTGGTCTTCAACACCTCCCTCACAGGCTATCAAGAAATCCTCACTGACCCCAGCTACTGCCAGCAGATCGTGACCCTCACGTACCCGCACATTGGCAGCTATGGCGTCAACCCCGAGGACGTCGAATCTGACAAAGTCCATGTCGCTGGCTTGATCATCAAAGACCTGCCCATTGTTGCCAGCAATTTTCGATCCACAGAAACACTTTCAGCTTACTTGTCACGCAGTGGCACGGTGGCCATTGCCAACATAGACACCCGCAAACTCACCCGCCTGTTGCGCACCAAGGGTGCTCAAAATGGTGCCATTGTGGCCTTGGCTGCGGGTCAAAAAGTGACGCCCGAACTCACAGCGCAGGCCGTGCAAGCCGCACAAGCGGCTCCCGCCATGGCAGGTTTGGACTTGGCCCAAAAGGTCACGGCGCCTTCTTCATACGCTTGGACAGAGTCCGAGTGGCAGCTGGGCAGTGGCTATGGCCAACAAACAGCGCCCCGTTTTCATGTGGTGGCGTACGACTTTGGCGTGAAGAAAAACATCCTCCGCATGCTGGCCGAGCGGGGTTGCAAAGTCACGGTGGTGCCAGCCAAAACGTCCGCCGCCGACGTGCTTCAGCACAAGCCCGATGGCATCTTCTTGTCCAACGGTCCTGGTGATCCAGAGCCCTGCGACTATGCGATCAGTGCTGCAAAACAACTCATTGAAAAAGGCGTCCCCACTTTCGGTATTTGCTTGGGTCACCAGATCATGGCCTTGGCCAGCGGTGCCAAGACTTTCAAGATGAAGTTTGGTCACCACGGTGCCAATCACCCGGTTAAAGACCTTGACTCGGGTCGTGTGTCCATCACCAGCCAGAACCACGGTTTTGCAGTGGACGAAAAATCATTGCCCGCCAACTTGCGCGCTACGCACGTGTCTTTGTTTGACGGCACTTTGCAAGGTCTGGCCCGAACCGACAAGCCAGCGTTCTGTTTCCAAGGTCATCCTGAGGCCTCACCTGGTCCTCACGACATTGCCTATCTCTTTGATCGCTTCATCAACCTGATGGAGAAAAAATAACATGCCAAAGCGGACCGACCTTAAAAGCATTCTCATCATCGGCGCAGGCCCCATCATCATTGGGCAGGCCTGTGAGTTCGACTACTCTGGCGTACAGGCCTGCAAAGCTTTGCGTGAAGAGGGCTACAAAGTCATCTTGATCAACAGCAACCCTGCCACGATCATGACTGACCCCGCCACAGCAGACGTTACCTACATCGAACCCATCACTTGGCAAACCGTTGAAAAGATCATTGCCAAAGAACGCCCCGATGCCATTCTGCCCACCATGGGTGGGCAAACAGCGCTTAACTGCGCGCTCGATTTGTGGCACAACGGCGTGCTCGATAAATACAAAGTCGAACTGATTGGCGCTTCGCCTGAAGCCATCGACAAAGCGGAAGACCGCTTGAAGTTCAAAGATGCCATGACCAAAATTGGCTTGGGTTCTGCGCGCTCAGGCATTGCCCACAGCATGGAGGAAGCTTGGGAAGTGCAGCGCACCGTTGGGTTCCCCACCGTCATTCGTCCCAGCTTCACGCTTGGCGGCACAGGCGGCGGTATTGCCTACAACCCTGAAGAGTTTGAAACCATCTGCAAACGCGGTTTGGAAGCGTCTCCCACCAACGAGTTGCTCATTGAAGAGTCCTTGTTAGGCTGGAAAGAATACGAGATGGAAGTGGTACGCGACAAGGCGGACAACTGCATCATCATCTGCGCGATCGAAAATTTGGACCCGATGGGCGTTCACACCGGCGACTCCATCACGGTGGCACCGGCCCAAACACTCACTGACAAAGAATATCAAATCATGCGAAATGCCAGCTTGGCTGTGTTGCGTGAAATTGGTGTCGACACAGGTGGGTCCAATGTGCAGTTCTCGATCAATCCTCAAGACGGTCGCATGGTGGTCATTGAGATGAATCCACGTGTGTCGCGGTCATCTGCGTTGGCTTCCAAAGCCACGGGTTTTCCGATCGCCAAAGTGGCTGCCAAATTGGCTGTTGGTTATACGCTTGATGAGTTGCGCAACGAAATCACGGGCGGTGCCACACCCGCCAGTTTCGAGCCCAGCATTGATTACGTGGTGACCAAAATTCCGCGATTCGCCTTTGAAAAATTTCCCACAGCCGACAGCCGTCTGACCACACAGATGAAGTCAGTGGGCGAGGTCATGGCCATTGGCCGCACCTTCCAAGAGTCATTCCAAAAAGCCTTGCGTGGCTTGGAAGTGGGCGTCGATGGTTTGAACGAAAAGACGCAAGACCGCGAAGTACTCGAAAAAGAGTTGGGCGAGCCAGGACCCGATCGCATTTGGTACGTGGGCGATGCATTTGCCATGGGCCTCAGCGTGGACGAGGTTTTCAATCTCACCAAAATTGACCCATGGTTCTTGGTTCAAATTGAAAACATCGTGAAGATTGAGCTTGAGTTGGAAACCACCAAGCTGCAAGCCATCACAGCTGACGAGTTGCGCGCCTTGAAGAAAAAAGGTTTCTCAGATCGCCGCTTGGCCAAATTGCTCAAAACAACCGAGCATGAAGTGCGTGCTCAGCGCCATGCCATGAACATTCGTCCAGTTTACAAACGGGTCGACACTTGCGCTGCTGAGTTCTCCACCGACACGGCCTACATGTACTCCACGTATGAAGACGAGTGCGAAGCCGAACCCACCAACAACAAAAAGATCATGGTCTTGGGTGGCGGCCCTAACCGCATTGGACAGGGCATTGAGTTTGACTACTGCTGCGTGCACGCCGCTTTGGCCATGCGCGAAGATGGCTACGAAACCATCATGGTCAACTGCAACCCCGAGACCGTGTCGACCGACTACGACACCTCCGACCGTTTGTATTTCGAGCCTCTCACTTTGGAAGATGTGCTGGAAATTGTCGACAAAGAAAAGCCAACAGGCGTGATTGTTCAATACGGTGGTCAAACGCCATTGAAACTCGCCCTTGGTTTGGAAGCGGCTGGCGTGCCCATCATTGGCACCAGCCCCGACATGATTGACGCCGCTGAAGACCGCGAGCGTTTCCAAAAGTTGTTGCACGAATTGGGTCTGCGTCAGCCGCCCAATGCCACCGCCCGTACCGAACCCGAAGCTTTGGAAAAAGCAGCTGCCTTGGGTTACCCCTTGGTGGTTCGTCCCAGCTACGTTTTGGGCGGCCGTGCCATGGAAATTGTGCATGAGCAGCGCGATCTTGAGCGCTACATGCGCGAAGCAGTCAAGGTCAGCAACGACTCGCCCGTGTTGCTTGATCGCTTTTTAAATGATGCCATCGAATGCGACGTGGATTGCTTGCGCGACCCTGAAGGCAAAACCTTCATCGGCGGCGTCATGGAGCACATTGAACAAGCGGGCGTTCACAGCGGTGACTCAGCCTGTTCTTTGCCACCCTACAGCTTAAGTGCTGACACAGTCGATGAACTCAAGCGCCAATCTGCTGCCATGGCGGGCGCTTTGAATGTGGTGGGTTTGATGAACGTGCAGTTTGCCATTCAGCATGTCGATGGCAAAGATGTGATCTTTGTGCTCGAAGTGAACCCACGTGCCTCA
>CAIMUZ010000096.1 GCA_903844775.1 uncultured Burkholderiales bacterium
CATCGCATCGGGGTGGTCAAGCGGCCCCGATATGAAGGCGACTCGGCGATGCCCCAAAGCATGCAAATGCCTGACCGCAAGGCATGCACCCTCGGTGTTGTCAAAGTCAATGCTGACCAAATTAGGGGCTGTTAATTGGCGTCCCGTGACCACGACAGGCACCGTGGCAGCCATGTCCACCAAAGTGTCATCTGACAGCTTGCCTGTGAGGACAATGATCCCATCTACCTTGCGTTCTTGCAGCATGAACAAGCGGTTTTTTTCTTCGGCCTCGTTCCAGTGGCCGCTGACAAACAAGGGCACGTAATTGGCCTTGTGCAACTCGTCTTCGATCCCACGCAAGGCTTCACCGTAATACGGGCTGTCAATGAACTGGGTGAGCACGCCAATGCTCATGGTACGCCCACCCGCCAGACTTCTGGCCGCAGGGTCAGGGCGGAAGCCCAGCTCTTCAATCACGGCCTTGACCAGCGCTTGTTTTTCAGCGCTGACTTTGGCTGTGCCGTTCAGAATGCGCGAGACTGTGCTGGGAGAAACACCCGCCCGCTCGGCCACCATAGACAGGGTTGCGCGGGTTTTGACTGCCATCTGCTTTGATGGGGCAGTCTGTGAGTTAGCACGTTTTGTTGGAATGTTCATGCAGTTCTGATTTTTTCTTCATACAAATCAGATTATGGGCTACTAAGGTGTTTGCCAAACCTTGATGTAGTCAACCTGCAGCTTCATTGCGGGCAAGGAACTCAAGGACACGTCACCGCCTAAATTTCCACCAACAGCCACATTCAGCAAAAGATAAGCCGGTTGGTCAAACGGCCATTTGTCTGTGCTGGCATTGCTGGGCCTTTTATATGAAAAAGTCGGGACATCGTCCACGCCAATAAGAATTTCATTGGCCGTCCAATGCAACTGAAAGCGATGGAATTCACTGCACATATTGGCCACATCGCGCTTGGCAAAAAGAAGCCCTGCCGCACTGCCCCAATGGTTGTAAGTGGTGTGCACCGCAGATTGGACTTGATTAGGCTGGCCGGTGAAATGGGCCCCAAACCACTCCATGATGTCGATTTCGCCTCGTGCGGGCCAATCACCATTTTTACCCATCATCCAAATCGCAGGCCAGGCTCCTGCCACACATGGGATCTTGGCATTGACTTCATAAAAACCATAGGGTGTTGAGTTCAGGGCGTTGTAGTAAGCAGGGGTGTCGGTCTTGATTCGCGCTGAGGTTGCCAACAAACCTAGGCCCGTTGGCGCGCCTGACGGAATCCTTTGCACAGGCTGAATGGTCAACAGTCCGTTGTTAACAGACACATTGGTCGAGTCGCTGGTGTAGAACTGCCTCTCATTGTTGCCCCAAACCGTTCCACCTAACAAAGGCGAACCCAAGTCATAGCTCCAAGCTGATCCTGGTGCTCCATTTGTTGTGAATTCGTCAGACCACTTCAAGACATAACTGTCGGGTTTCGACAGGGTCAGGGCTGGCGTGATAGAGGCTGCATCACCACCACCGCCACCACACGCCACCAAGGCCGCCAACAAACCCGTTGCGCAAACGCCGCTCAGTACTTTAGAAGGTATATACAAGTCCTACCCCTGCCCAATTACCAGATTTAGCAACTCGCGAATCCACACCTGTAAAGGCTGCATGACCCGGCATACTCAATGGCGCCAATCCCTTCTTGTCGAAGTTGACCATGCCCGCAAAACCATAAACAGAGAATCCGGGTTGGATCTCATACCCCACACCGACCGTGTTGAGCAGCATGGTGTTGGATTGCCCACGCTCAACCGGGTTTTTGGTGCCGGCTTTGCCCAGATAAACCATGCCAGTGTTGACGTTCCACTGAGGTGCAAATCTGTAAACCGCGCCCAGACTGACATCTGTGGAACTGGCGCTATAGGCTTTGTTGGCCGTAGCATCCAAGCCATCGACGTTGAACATGCTGTTCCACAAGTAATTCGGAGCAACGTAACCTGTCACCACCGCTTTATTACCACTCCAACGGTTATGACGAACACCCGCAAACAGATCAGTCTTAGCATTGAGTTGATAGCGTGCCATGAGCATCAAAATAGATTGCTGATTGCCATCAACGATATTGCCCGCGAAGGGCGCAGAAGTGGTCACACCAATAAACGGACCATGCCCCCAAGCCATGGCTTGTCCGTTTTTAGCGGACTGCGCCACGGCATCGACCATCCACGGGCCTTTAACGTACTTGGCATGGAGTTCAAACAATGCTGGCTTACGTACCTTGGCTTTGGAGTCACCTGCATCGTACGTGGCTTCTAGGTACAGATCGCCGCCTGCTACATCAAGCAATGGTGAACCATAACGAACAGCCTGCGTCAACAAACCATAACCTGCCCCACTGGAGGCCCAGGCATCTGCAATGCCCAGTCTTGTACCATAGGGGTAGTCGGCCAGACTCCAACTTCGGGTTGGAAAAGCTCCCATTTGCACCAGACCGTAGTCTTCATGCAGCACGGTGGCGTTCTTCTCGTACAAAACCCCCGCAATGTCTTGCTTTCCATCTCGCCAACGCTGGCTCAACAAACCCTTGACCTTGAATCCGCCACCCAGATCGAAGTCTTTGGTACCGATGTAAGGCTGAAATAATGTCAGGTTAGTGCCTGCTGTGCCATAAGGCACGCCTTGAGCCAATTCTTCTGCCCACGGACGATGCCTGGCTTCGTTGGCGTTGAGTTGGCAATTGGTGCATTGATTGGAGGCGTGGGATGCCTCTATCTTTGCAAAACCTGTGATGGTGAAAGGCCCAAAATCCACACCCAGTGTAGTTAAAGGCAACAGACTAATAAGTACGGTGGCAAACAGCTTCATAAGGGCCTTATCGCTTCAATTACAGTGCAAAACCGATGTAGGATTGGGCAAGACTCACTTGACCAGAAGATGTTCCATAACTTTTACCATTGGCAATATCATCAGCCCATGGGCGATGACGTGCTTCGCCAGGAACCAACTGGCAATCGCTACCTTGATTGCTGGCGCGAGATGATTCTATATTCACAAATCCATTGATGGTTAGAGGTCCTACGTCTACTGCGTGAGATACCGCTTGCAAAGAAACAAACATCAGTCCGAAGCAATTTGATTTATTAAAAAATTTCATTGTTTGCCCATAAATAGATTCGTGAAACTGATTTTTATCTAGAGAATGCTACTAAACCTACTTTAGGCAGAACGAAGTTGTTTGTTGTTGACGTTGCACGAGTATCGTTCGCGCCCAGCACTTTAACTACAACAGCCTTTAGGTCTGATTTCAAAGCAGCTAAAGTACCAGTGCAAGACCCGAAAGAGCTCAAAGCAACTGTATAAACACGAAGATTATTTGCAGTTGCTGTTGTGTTTAATGGCACATTCACGGTGCAAGAGTTTGCATATGTGTAACTGGAGCTGTTATAAGCGCCACCGGCAATCTCTAAAGTGAAAACTGTTGGGCTATTTGTTTGAACTGCAAGATCTACGCCGTTACCCATTTGAATCATCAAGTTGCCTGATTGCGATACATCCAAACCTGCATTTTGTGGTGTCTGAATTTTTGTGTAAATGTAATCTGTCGAAGCAAGAGCAGCAGTGTGCTTGAACTGAATGCCTACCGATTGGTGGTAATCAATATCTGTCTGAGTAAATATTCCATAGTCACCGTAAACAAAATTCCCACCAGAACCCATATAAACATCGCCACCTTGAGCGGTACTCCATTTCAAATCACCTGAGGCTGAGGCATGAGGTGTGTAACTCGATGCCACCAGTACATAAGGTGATGCAACCGACTGAGCAATAGTGCTTGTAACACCACTACCACCACAGGCTATGAGTGTGCCAATGATGCCAAGCGCACCTATGCTGAATGATTTGCCGATATATCCCATTCGTTGAAAAGTCATAAAGTTCTCCTGATTGTTTTTGAAGGTAAGTGATGTCTGAAACCGCTTTCTGAAAGCGCTTTCATTAAAGAGATTTAAAAACTTTCGGCTGCAGTTGGGAACTGTGGTTTTCCCTTAGATTTCGGAAATATTTACGGTGAAACTGTGAGTGTCATAGGCTGTGCTTTCATTTCATAGCCATTGCTAAAGCGAATATCTATGACCAACTTCGTTGGGTTGTAAACCATGTAGGTGTGGCTTGAGTTTGCGTGGCTAGATTTAAAGCTCGCATAAAACTTGGTGTTGGCGGTGATACTGAGATCAGGAGGTCCGACTTCATTTAAAAAATACAACCAATGCTGCGCATGTGTGCGGGTGTCTCCTAATTCAACAGAGCCCCACTCATTCCAGCGCGAAAGCCCTTTTTTAGGATCGACCAGTGCGACATATTTTGCAAAAAGGTCTTGCCAAATGTCTTCTGGCTTAGCCCGTTTACCTCGTGATTGGTAGATTTCGATTTCTTTGTCCAAGGCAGTCATGTTTTTTTTCGTGAAGGCTGGACTCGCTGCCAGATAGGTAGAGGAGGCAGTCAATGGCAACAAGTTAATGCCATGGATTTGGCGCGGCTCGTCAATCCACCAAGTGTTGTGTGCCAACTTACCGCCAAACAACATGCTCACTTCAGCGTTTTGGTATTCCTTGGGCAGGGTCAAACCGTGGATGTCAAACCAGTAATGGTTGATGGCCTGGATCTCCGTGGTGTACAAGTAGGTGCCCAATTCAACCAGCTCTGGCCGCCCTTGCAATGCGCCCCAAAGCATCAATCCAGCCCAGGCATTGATGGCTTCAGAAGATGACTCTTGGTTATTTCCGTCGGGCGAAAGCGCCACACCCGAGGCCCAGGAGTGCCCTTCGTAAGGATCAAAGTTGCGCAGGTAAGGAAAATCCTTTCGGCCGCGCTCTGCCGTGGCGATGTCGGCCACAAGCTGGTCAATCATGCCGCCCCAACGCTCGGGCTTGATCCATTGCGGATCACGCAAACCAATATCGGCTGCAGCCCGAATCCAATAACCGTAGTGAAAATGGTGGTCGTTCATGTCCTTGACCGCGTCGTACTCTTCCGGGTAACTGACCACGGTGCCCAGAGTGGGGCTGTAATGAAAATAAGTGCGCTTGCTTTGGCCGGACAACCACTCTTCAAAACGGCCCTTCACCAATGCGAGCAATTCATCTCGAGTTTTTAGATCACCCTGTGCGTCAGCCACACTCATCAATTGGCTGATGCGCTGCAGACCCTTGCCTTGCCAGTAAGGCCCTTGACCAATTTCAAGCATCATCCGACGAGCGCGTCGGGTCTCTTTGGACAAGTTACCAAGAATCGCTTTGCTTTGTGCTGGATCTTGGACGCCCGGCCAATACGGCACAAAGCCGGTATGGCGATAGCGTGTTTCAAAACTGCTGCTTGCAAAAAGGCGTATGTCCCCTCGGATGCTGCCCAGACTGCCCAAAGCCTTTTGAGGCAATGCTAAATTTTGGTGCCAATGGTGGGGGTACAAACCCACAACACCCGTGCCTTCGGGCCCCTCAAAAGTTCGGGTCTTGACCTTGAAGCTGGTAACCACCTCGCTCTTTTGGCTGTCAACGCGGTACTCTGCGCGCGTGTCAACAATGTGGCTGTAAGCCTGAGCTAAAAACTCTCGAATGGTTCCCTCTTGGTCGTTCGGCAAAATGGCCAGTGATGCATATCGACGTTCTGCCGTCAGCCGCAATTGCCATGAAGAACCGGTCTGCACCCACTGAGCCCCAGTAGGTGCAAATGCGGCAAAGGTCTTGACGGTATCGCGAATGAGCAAAACACGGACGTCAGCAGGCCACAAGCGGCCTGTCAATGTACTGGCCAAATCCAAAGACAAATCGCCATGCGTGAGTTGAGCATAGACGAATGGACTGCCATGTGCCACCGTGATCAGCATGGTGTTTTTTTCTGCCTCAAAAGCTATGTCGACAGCCCAATCCGAATGCCCGGCCAGCAACGCTGCTTGAGGTTGAAAACCCAATGGGCGAAGGGTGATGTCCGCCTTGTGTGGATAAAGAATTTCGACGTCCTTGCGCTCGGTTGGCACCACCGTCTTTTGAGGAAATCCGACTTCAAGACCCTTAGGGCTAGCTTTGGCCGTCAAAGGAACCGCATGCAAGACCTCTGACCAACGGGTAAACATGACGGACGAATACCATTGGTTGGTGGGAGCCGCACGCTCCATCATGGCCGGCGTGCGAAATGGTGCAGAAGGTACAGGGTTGTCCGCTGAACTGACTTGGGTGCGCCAAGCGCCTGAGCCTTGCTGAACAACATCTGCAGCTTGACTCGCTAGACACACGCTCAAACTCAAAACAGCGCCGAAGAATTGATAGAAATACATGATGTTCGATCCTTTTACTCAGGAAATTCTTTGACCATCTGGCCCAAAAATGAGGGTGCCAGACCAGTCAGGAATCAACCAGACTCTTTGACCCGTATCTGTTTTGAGTGCATCTGGGCGGACCTTGATTCGCACCGGCTCTGTCAAACCCTCGACCTTGGCGTAAACCACCATCACATCGCCCAGGTTCTCAAGGAAGTCGATCACACCCGGCAGACCTTGGTTCACATCACTCAACCCCATGAATTCAGGTCGGACGCCAAGGTGTGAGCCTTTTTCAAATTGACCTTTCAGAGCGTTGAGTGTGGCCAGGTCAAGCCTTACCTTTTCCGACCCAACACGCAACTCAAGTGAGGCGCTATCCCATTGATAAGGCAGCATATTGATCTTGGGAGAGCCCAGAAACTCGGCAACGAATTTGTTGTTCGGCTGCCGGTACAAATCCATGGGCGCCCCCACCTGCTCAATCCGACCTTGATTGAACACAGCAATCCGGTTACCCAGTGTCATGGCCTCAGTCTGATCATGGGTGACATAAATCATGGTGGTTTTCAGATCTGCGTGCAACTTGGCAAGCTCAATGCGCATTTGCACACGCAACGAAGCGTCCAGGTTCGACAGCGGCTCATCAAACAAAAATACTTTGGGTCTGCGCACAATGGCACGCCCAATGGCCACACGTTGACGCTGTCCACCCGACAGCTGCTTGGGGTAGCGCTTGAGCAGCGGAGTCAGCTGCAACCTGTCAGCTGTCTCAAGCACAAGTTTGGCGGTATCAACTTTGGAGCTGCCCGACATTCGCAGCCCAAAGCCCATGTTTTCTTCCACGGTCATGTGCGGATAAAGCGCATAACTTTGGAAGACCATGGCGGCACCGCGCTCAGAAGGTCCTTTGTCGCTAACGTCTTCGCCCCCAATGTCAATGCGTCCACTCGTCATGGTTTCAAGGCCAGCAATCATGCGCAACATGGTTGATTTACCGCAGCCTGAAGGGCCTACAAAAACCATGAATTCGCCATCGTGAACTTCCAGGTCTAAACCAGGAATGACCACTGTTTCACCAAAGTGTTTGGTGACGCCTTTGAGTTCAATCGATGCCACGTTACTTCTCACTTAAAAATTTTTGATACCACA
>CAIMUZ010000097.1 GCA_903844775.1 uncultured Burkholderiales bacterium
CCCATCTCTTTTGCGGAAAGCATAATAGTCATGGCAGCCATGCCACAAGAGCGCATTGCTTCATCACGCTGAACTTGTTCGTTATTTTCATAATAATGGCCAATAGCAGGTACTAAAATATCGGATACCGTCTTAGATGCATTTTGCCAGTAACGCTCAGGCTGTTTTGCCCAAGCATTTAAGTCTGCAGTAAGAACGATTAGCAATGAAGCTTCTTCAACTTGAGCTTGATTCCAACTGACTGCTCGAATCTGATGCCGCAATACTGGATCAGTCACTAAGACAAAGCGCCAGTTTTGTATGTTAAATGCGGTAGGAGAGAGCATCGCCAATGACATGAGTTTGGATATCTCCACCTCAGTCATTTTGTGGTGAGGGTCATACGCTTTAACTGAGCGACGCTCGTTGATTGCTTGGCTTACATTCATGACGGGTAGTGGATATCTAAGATTTCTAAGGCCATATCGCCAACAGGGCGTTGCCAAGTGACGGTATCGCCAACTTTTTGCCCAATTAAAGATTTTGCCAGCGGAGAAACCCAGCTCACTTTATTAATGCTGGCATCAGCTTCGTCTTCACCTACAATATGGAACACATGCTGAACGTTTTCAAAATCTTTAACTTCAACAGTTGCGCCAAAAAGTATGGTCTCGTGATTCTGTGTTTTTGGATCTATCAATATGACTGAATCTAACCGAGCGCGAACATAGCGTAAGTCACGCTCAATTTCAGCGATTTTATCTTTGCCAAAAGTATCATCTCCAGCACTTTTCAAAGATTCAAGTTGAGCTATCAACGATTCTTCAAGTGTTTGGAGTTCAAGTGCACCTGTAGGCGTCACGTAGTTTGGATGCTGGCTAATCGGACGTTCAACGAGCTCTTCACCACCTACTTGTTCAAATCTTTCTTCATTTACAAATGCGCGACTCATAATATACTCCTCCATTATTCCCACTCAATGGTTGCTGGCGGTTTGCTACTCACATCGTAGGTCACGCGGTTAATCCCGCGAACTTCATTGATGATTCGACTTGAAACTTTCTTCAGCAAGGCATAAGGCAACTCAGCCCAATCTGCAGTCATAAAGTCAGACGTTTGTACAGCGCGCAAGGCCACCACATAGTCGTAGGTACGGCCATCACCCATCACACCCACGCTCTTGACTGGCAAGAAAACCGTAAATGCTTGACTGGTGAGGTCGTACCAAGACTTGCCAGTGTCGTCCGTAAAGTTGCGCAATTCTTCAATAAAAATTGCATCTGCACGGCGCAACAAATCTGCATATTCTTTTTTAACTTCACCCAAAATGCGCACGCCCAATCCTGGGCCAGGGAAAGGATGGCGATACACCATCTCGCGTGGCAAGCCCAGTGCCACACCCAATTCACGCACTTCGTCTTTGAACAATTCACGCAAGGGCTCCAACAATTTCAAGCCCAATTGTTCTGGCAAACCTCCCACGTTGTGGTGGCTTTTGATGGTGACAGCCTTCTTGCTTTTGGCGCCACCCGACTCAATGACGTCCGGATAAATAGTGCCTTGCGCTAAGAAACTTGCGCCTTTGTGACCACCCGTGCCCGCTTTTAATTTGGCAGCTTCGTCTTTGAAAACGTCGACAAACAAGCCGCCAATAATTTTGCGTTTTTGCTCAGGCTCGCTCACGCCAGCCAATTTACCCAAGAACAAATCGCTGGCATTCACGCGGATCACTCGCGCATGCAATTTGCCCTCGAACATTTCCATGACCATGTCGCCTTCGTTCATGCGCAACAGGCCATGGTCTACAAATACACAAGTGAGTTGATCGCCAATGGCACGGTGAATCAGCGCTGCAGCCACAGAAGAATCAACGCCACCGGACAAGCCCAGAATGACTTCTTCATCACCCACTTGTTCGCGTATTTTGGCAACGGCTTCTTCGATGTAATCGCCCATGATCCAATCAGGACGTGCCTTGCAAATGTCAAGCACAAAGCGATTGAGTAAGGCTTGGCCTTGAATGGTGTGAGTGACTTCTGGATGAAATTGGACGGCGTAAAAACGGCGAGCCTCATCTGCCATGCCTGCGATAGGACATGCCGGCGTTGAGGCCATCACTTTGAAGCCTTCTGGCATTTGAGTCACTTTGTCACCGTGACTCATCCAAACTTTCAGCATGCCATGGCCTTCAGCGGTGGCAAAGTCTTCAATACCTTTGAGCAACTCAGTGTGGCCGTGTGCGCGAACCTCTGCGTAACCAAACTCTCTGGTTTGTCCTGCTTCCACCTTTCCGCCCAATTGCGCTGCCATGGTTTGCATGCCGTAGCATATGCCCAAGACCGGAATATCCAATTCAAAAACAGCATCGGGCGCACGATCGTCAACCTCGTAAACGCTGGCGTGCGAACCCGACAAGATAATGCCCTTGAGGTTGCCATCTTTGGCATAGTCACGAACCCAATCGCTGGTGACATCGCAGGGATGCACTTCGCAAAATACATGGGCTTCGCGAACTCGGCGCGCAATAAGTTGCGTCACTTGTGAGCCAAAGTCAAGGATCAAAATTTTGGAATGTTGCATGGAACGTTCAGTGTCAAAAAAATAGTTTCGAACAAGTCAAAGTACTGAATTAATCAGCACGGTAGTTGGGCGCTTCTTTGGTGATTTGCACATCGTGAACATGGCTCTCTTTGATACCTGCCGACGTAATTTCAACAAATTCTGCTTTGTTGCGCATGTCTTCGATGGTGGGGCAACCACAGTAACCCATACTGGCACGCAAACCGCCTGCCATTTGGAACAGGATTGCCACCACCGAACCTTTATAAGGGACGCGGCCTTCGATGCCTTCAGGAACCAACTTGTCGGCATTGGGGTTGCCTGTACTTGACTCTTGGAAGTAACGGTCTGCACTGCCCTGCTGCATGGCGCCAATGCTGCCCATGCCGCGGTAGCTTTTATAGCTGCGGCCTTGGTACAAAATGACTTCGCCTGGGGCTTCTTCAGTACCCGCAAACATGCCGCCCATCATGACAGTGTTGGCACCTGCTGCAATGGCTTTGGCAATGTCGCCGCTGTAGCGAATTCCGCCGTCTGCGATCAATGGCACGCCAGTGCCCTGAAGCGCTGTGGCCACATTGTCGATGGCCATCACTTGCGGTACGCCCACCCCCGCCACAATGCGGGTGGTACAAATGGAGCCTGGGCCAATGCCGACTTTAACGGCATCAGCGCCTGCTTCGACCAGCGCCAAAGCAGCGGCACCCGTGGCAATATTGCCACCGATCACTTCAATGTGGGGATAGTTTTTCTTAACCCAGCGAACGCGCTCAATCACACCCTGACTGTGTCCGTGCGCTGTGTCCACCACGATGGCATCGACACCCGCTTTGACCAATGCTTCAACGCGCTCTTCTGTGCCATCGCCCACACCCACAGCTGCGCCGACCAATAAACGACCAGAGGCATCACGCGCGGCCAAGGGAAAATTCAACTGCTTGGTGATGTCTTTGACGGTGATCAAACCCAAGAGTTCAAAAGCATCGTTAACGACGAGCAGGCGTTCCAATTTATATTTGTTCAAAAGCGCTTTGGCCTCTTCAGGCGTCGTACCCTCTGGCACAGTAATCAAACGCTCGCGCGTGGTCATGATCTCGCTCACAGGCTGGTCATAACGCGTTTCAAAACGCATATCCCGGCCAGTCACAATGCCCACCACTTTGCCACCTTGACAAACGGGGAACCCAGAAACACCTAACTCATCAGACAAGGCCATGACTTGTCGTACTTTGGTATCGGGGGTGATGACCACAGGGTCTCGCAAAACGCCAGATTCATAGCGCTTGACCTTGGCCACTTGTGCTGCCTGTTCTTGAGGCGTGAGGTTTTTGTGAACAACGCCAATGCCGCCTTCTTGGGCAATGGCAATGGCCAACCGAGATTCTGTGACGGTGTCCATGGCCGCTGAGACCAAGGGCAGATTCAAACGCAGTTTGCGAGTGAATTGGGTGGCAAGCGAAGTGTCCTTGGGCAGGACTTGAGAGTAGGCGGGAACCAACAACACATCGTCGAAAGTGAGTGCTTTACCGAGAAGGCGCATAAGGGCAGGCTCCAAAAAAAGGATTGTACCCTCGTGGCAGCCCGATTTACCCCTGAAACAATCCCTTGAAGGCTGGCTTCAGTAGCCCGCCACAGAGCCCACACGGCGCCTGGCAAAAAGGCCAGTTCTGCCTTTACCCTGACCTTTAAATCGCTGTTTTCGGGCCAATTTGGGGTCGACCAACAAGGGGCGGTAGATTTCAAGCCGGTCGCCCGCTTTCAATGGCTCGCTCAAAGGTACTTTACGTCCCCAAATACCCTGACTGTTTTTTTGAGCAAGCGCTAGTTCGATGGCAACGCAATGGGCTTGGAATTCTGGAAGAATTTTAAATTGTTCAATGGCATCTAAAACGCGAGCACCCTTAGGCAGGGTCAAACGTTTGATCAGCAATTGGCGAGGGCCCGGGCTAAATAAGCATTCAATGATCATCATGGGGCCTTAGCGCCATAAATTTGCTCGGCTCGCTTGACAAATGCATCCACCATATTGGCCGCAATTTTGTCAAAGACAGGGCCGACCACGGCGGCCAGTGTGGCACTTGAAAATCCATATTCCAAAGCCAGAGTGACTTTGCATGCGCGTTGTGAATCATCGCCAACAGGCTCAAAAGACCAGGTTCCGACTAAATTAGAAAAAGGACCTTGAACCAATTGCATGTGAACTTCACGATTTTCAATGTGGGTGTTGTGCGTGACAAAAACCTGGCTAATGCCTGCCATGCCAATGCCCACTTCAGCGTCCATTGCAAGGTCAGAGATCTGCAAAACTTTAGAGTGTTTGCACCACGGCAAGAAATTCACGTACTGATCGACATCGGTCACCAGGCGAAACATTTCCCCTGGGGAGTACCAGATCAGGACAGATTTGAGCAGTTTCTTCATACAATAGGCTTTGTATTTTAGATTGTAATTTCAGTGACGCCCGGTATGCAAATACCAAGCAAACGGGCTCTTATCTTCATATATTCAATGGCCACGCCACCCCCAAAAACCAAAGGTCCAGGCAAATCTGGCGTCATTACCGAAAACAAAAAAGCAGCCTTCGACTACTTTTTTGAAGAACGGCATGAGTGCGGCATGGTTTTGGAAGGCTGGGAAGTCAAGGCCGTGCGAGAAGGCAAGGTGCAACTCACCGACGGCTATGTGGTCATTCGCAACAAAGAGATGTTCATCATTGGTTGCTTGATCAACCCCTTGAAAACAGCCTCTACCCACGTCAATCCAGAAGCAGCTCGGACCCGAAAGTTGCTTCTAAAGCGAGATGACATTGACCGCCTGACAAGCAAGGTTGAGCAAAAGGGCTTTACCTTGGTGCCCATCAACTTGCACTGGAAAGCAGGCTTCATCAAATGCGAAGTGGCCTTGGCCAAGGGCAAGGCGGAACACGATAAACGTGACACCATCAAGGACCGAGAAGGCAAGCGCGAAGTTGAACGCGCCATGAAAAGCCGCAACCGCTAGCGGTTTTTAAATTTAAATCAAGCTTTAAACTAAGTCACGCAGTGGGTGTGTCTTGGCACTCCAAGGGCTCTTGAAAAACAAGGGCCACTCCTGTGGAGACACATCGTTTAAATTTGAATGCGCCCATTTGGGTTGATGGTCTTTGTCGACCGCCAAAGCACGAATTCCTTCTACGGTTTCACTCTGGGCCCTCAGGTGAAAACAATGGTGAACCAAGTCGCGTTCCATCCGTAAATCGTCTGCGAGCCCCATGTTGCGAGCCTTGCGAATTTGAGCCAAGACCACGTGAACCATCAACGGGGATCCTTTGTTTAAGCTGGCCAAGGTTTGCTGAGCCCAATCTGAATTGTCTTGAGAAAGCGCAAGGCTAATCTCCAAAGGAGATTCAAATCCAAAGCAGCGATCAATGGCCGCTTTATCAGGAAATTGAGCCGCTTCGAACTTTGTAAATTGGCTCTGCAACCAACGCTCCACCGCCTCACCGCTCTCGAAAGGTGTGCTTAACAAGGTTTCCCAAATGAGAGGCAAACGTTGTGTTTCTATCAATCCATCGGCCAGCCCCGCTTGAAGTGCTTGATGACCATTGATTTTCTGACCCGTCATACCCAAATATTCGCCAATGTGACCAGGGCAGCGGCTTAGAAAATATCCACCACCGACATCGGGAAACAAACCGATATGAGTTTCTGGCATGGCCATCTGCGTGCGGTCGGTCACGATGCGCAGGCTGGCGCCTTGGCTAATGCCCATGCCACCGCCCATGACCACGCCGTCCATGAAGGCGATGTAGGGCTTGGGGTAAGTGTGAATCAAATGGTTCAAGCGGTATTCTTCTGTGAAGAAGTCAGCCAAACTGTCGTCACCTGCGAGTGCAGCCTGATGGAAAAATCGAATGTCACCGCCCGCGCAGAAGTGCCCAAACGGCCCCTCTTTGCCATGGCCCCTCACCAACACGGCAAGCACTTGCGGATTCATTTGAAATTGCTTCAAGGCCTGAGTGATCAATCGAACCATTTCAAGTGACAGTGCATTCAAGGCCTTGGGGCGATTGAGAGTGATGCACCCTACTCTGCCAACCACCTCCATCAGCACCAAGGAATCAGTTGCCAAAGCGGGCAATGATGAATTTGATTCAGACATTGCGTTGTCTCCATCCCAACCATTCGTTTGCAAACAAGGCAGCAAGAACCATGCTGCCCCCCAATAAAACATTGACATTGGGCTCTTCGTTGGCGCCGACCCATGCCAAGGCGATACCGAAAACAACTTCTAACAATGACAACAAAGAAATCTCTGGTGCTTTCAAAATCCGAGCACAAATGACAGAGAGCGTACAGGGAATGGCCAACTGCACAAAGCCAAGCAAAGCCATCAAGCTGATGTCATGCGCATTCGCTTGAAAAGGCATTGCCAAAGGCAGCGTAACCAGGGCAGAGATGATGGCGCCCAGTAAGACAGAGGGTACCAGGTCAAGGCTTAAACCTGCTGATTGACTCTTTTGAACCAAAGTCCACTGGGTCGCCCCAGCCAACGGCACGATCAGGGCAATGCAAATACCCAACAAAAAATTAGGCTCACCCAATTCAAGTTGGGTCATGAAAATCAGTGCAATGCCTGCACCCGCAATTGCAATGGCCCCCCAAGTTCTGAAGGGTAACCGATGCGAGACAAACAGCCATGAACCTAGCGCGGTCAAGAGAGGCCCGCACGCTAAGGTAATGAGCACATTGGCCACAGCAGTGAGCGTCAGAGCCATCATGAAAGCGGTGAACATGCAAGCCCAACATAAACCGGAAAGCCAAAAGTAAGCACTGGTCCAGGGCAAAGTTTTCCAAACTCGAATACCCCGCCAAACGCTCATGATGAGAATCAACCCAAGGGCAGTGAATGCACTGCGCCAGAAAGTCACTTCAAAACCACGAGCCTGATCCAGGTGCCTTGTGACAACACCTGCAATGGACCATAAAGCGGTCACGAGCACCATCAAGGCAACAGCGTGACCGTGTTTGAGTTTGAGCACGTTGAAGGGTGCTTTCTCTTGAGAACGAGTGTTTGTTTGATGCGCGGGTTAAGCGCGGCCGGCTTTCTTACGCTCGTGTTCTTTCAAGAAACGTTTGCGTAAACGAACACTCTTCGGTGTAATTTCAACCAACTCATCATCGTCAATGAACTCCACGCCGTATTCAAGCGTGAGGTCAATCGGCGGTGTGATTTTGATCGCGTCTTCTTTGCCAGACACACGAAAATTGGTGAGCTGCTTGGTACGTGTGGCGTTCACTACCAAATCGTTGTCACGGCTGTGGATACCCACAATCATGCCTTCGTACACAGGGTCATTGGCTTTCACGAACATACGGCCACGATCGTCCAACTTGCCCAAAGCATAAGTGAAAATTTCACCATCGTCCATAGAGATGAGGACGCCGTTTTTACGGCCACCAATTTCACCTTTGTGCGCTTCGTAGCTGTCAAAGATGTTGGAAATCAATCCAGAGCCACGTGTCAAGTTCAAGAACTCATTGGTAAAGCCAATTAAGCCACGAGCAGGAATGCGGTATTCCAAACGCACACGACCACGGCCATCAGGTTCCATGTTCACGAGTTCGCCTTTGCGTTCACCCAAGGCTTGCATCACACCGCCTTGATGGGTTTCCTCAATGTCGGCGGTGACCAATTCGATGGGCTCATGGCGTTCGCCATTGACATCGCGATACACCACGCGTGGCTTGGAAACAGCCAACTCGTACCCTTCACGGCGCATATTTTCAAGCAAGATGGTGAGGTGCAATTCACCACGGCCCGCCACGTCAAAGATACCTTCTTCGCCCGTTTCTTTCACGCGCAAAGCCACGTTGTGTTGCAATTCTTTTTGTAAACGATCCCAAATTTGACGGCTGGTCACATACTTGCCTTCGCGTCCCGCCAAGGGGCTGGTGTTCACGCAGAAGTTCATGGTCAAAGTGGGCTCGTCAATTTTGAGCATAGGCAGAGGTGCAGGATTGATGGGGTCAGTGACTGTGACACCAATGTTCAAATCAGCAATGCCATTGATGAGCACAATGTCGCCAGGTCCAGCTTCGGTCACTTGAACGCGCTCTAACCCACGAAAGGTCAAAACTTGGTTGACACGGCCTTTGATGGACGATCCATCAGCTCCTTCCATCACCACAACGTCCATCATGGGTTTGATGGTGCCTTGGCTGATACGGCCCACACCAATGCGACCCACAAAGGTTGAAAAATCAAGTGCTGAAATTTGCAATTGCAAAGGGGCCTCTGGGTCGCCTGCTTGAGCCGGTACGTGATTCAATACCGTGTTGAAAAGCGCAGACATGTCAGGACCCCACTGCTCACCAGGCGCACCCTCTGTCATGGAAGTCCAACCGTTAATGCCAGAGGCATAAACCACAGGGAAATCGAGCTGTTCATCCGTAGCGCCCAATTTGTCGAACAAGTCGAAAGCCTGATTGACCACTTTGTCAGGGTTAGCGCCTGGCTTGTCCACTTTGTTGACCACCACGATAGGCTTCAGACCCAAGGCCAAAGCTTTTTTGGTCACAAAACGCGTTTGGGGCATAGGGCCTTCTTGCGCATCGATCAACAACACCACACCGTCCACCATGGACAATGCACGTTCCACTTCACCGCCAAAGTCGGCGTGGCCTGGAGTGTCAACGATGTTGATGTGGGTGCCTTCCCAGCTGACGGCACAGTTTTTCGCCAAGATGGTAATGCCGCGCTCACGTTCAATGGCGTTGTTGTCCATGACAGTATCGACCACTTTTTCGTGTTCGGCAAAAGTGCCAGACTGACGCAGCAGCTGGTCGACCATGGTGGTTTTACCGTGGTCAACGTGGGCGATGATGGCAACGTTGCGAAGGTTTTCGCGCTTTTTTACAGGCAGGTCTTTAAGATGCTCTTGAATCTTGGCCACG
>CAIMUZ010000098.1 GCA_903844775.1 uncultured Burkholderiales bacterium
AAAGCCAGGGCTTTCGGGTGGATATCCTTGTGAATAACGCGGGCAATCAAAATAGAAAACTCTTGGTTGATATGACCCCATCGGAATGGCAACAAATTTTCAATGTGCATGTGAACGGGGCATTTAATTGCGTGCAAACATTCTTACCAGACATGGTGGCCCGAGGATTTGGTCGGATTGTGATGATGTCATCTGTGTCTGGCCAAGCGACGATGCCTTTGATCGCTGCTTATTCAACGGCCAAAGCAGCGACGGCATCGTTGGCTCGCTCAATTGCGGTTGAATATTCCTCTCACAACATCACGGCAAATGCCATTGCGCCAGGCTTTGTTAAAACAGACTTCACGGTAGGCTTGCAGCAAAGAGAGGGCTTTGAAGATTATTTGCGGAATAACGTGCCCTCTGGTCGTTGGGCCCTTCCGGAGGACATTGCGCCGGTCGTACTCTTTTTGGTTTCGCCTGGCGGCAGTTTTGTGAATGGCCAGGTCTTGGCCATTGATGGCGGCTTGTTAGCTCGGATGGGATAATTTACTTTTCCAGTTTGTCGTTGTTAATTTTTTTCAAGTAGTTGGCGCGAAATACTTTTGGACTTACACCGGTGTTTTTTTTGAAAAAACGTACAAAGTAAGCATCGTCTTGGAAGCCAAGCTCATGCGATAGTTGTTGCACGGAAATACTTGTATAAACCAATTCTCGTTCAGCTTCTTGAATGATTCGAGCATTGATGATTTCAAGACTGGATTTTCCAATGACTTCACGGCACAAGCGGGAAAGGTGTCCCACGGTGACACCAATTTCATTGGCATATATCTCAAGTGAATGTTGTTTTTTAAAGTCGCGATCAACGAGGCTGCGGAATTTTTCTATTTGTCGTGTTTTTCTTGAAATAGTGTGGTGAGTTTGTGACTCGCCAATGCCAGATGCCTTGGTAATGCGATTAACTTGCACTAGAAGTGCCAATAGCAAAGACATGCCGGCCGCCATTTGACCAATGGCATGCGCTTGTGATTCTTGCTCAATCGCCAGGAACAAAGGCATCAATTGATCGATGTAACGCATCTCAGTATGCAAGGACAAAATTCGAGGTGTGCGGATGATATCAATCAACTCGGGCATGATGGAACTGGCCACGGATTCAAGTGTTTTTTGCGTGGCAGTCACCACGGGTCCATCGATGGTGTTTGAAAAATGAAATCCATGGGCATGCCCAGATGGAATGACTAATAGGCAAGGTGCAATTGCACGTGTTTTGACATGTTCAATTTGAACGTCAACATACCCCGCATTTAAAAACAAAATTTGAAAAAAAGAGTCATGCCTATGTGGCTGAATCGTCCAGTTGTAAATTTTTGAGCGCTGCGGAATCCACTCAAAATTAAACGAGCTGCTCCAGCCTGGTGTCGCCTCATCGCCATACAAATCATAGTTAGGGATAACCCGAGAGTGACTCATATCAACTCCTTTATTTGCACGAATTGTCCTGTTATTGGCAGTAATCGTCAATTTCAAATTGCGTGCTGATTCTAACAATGCAGAATAGATAAAAATAAGAGGAGACAAAGTGCATGCATGAAACACAAGACTGGTTGCAACTTGCCGGCAAGGTCTGTGTGGTGACGGGTGCAGCCAGTGGAATCGGTGCTTCTATCTGTCAATTGCTGTGCCAAGAGGGTGCACATGTTGCCTTGCTCGACCGTGATGGTGAATCGCTCAACAAAATGGCTGAAACACTTCTTAAACAAGGTGGTGATGTGTTGCCGATTGTGTGTGACATCGGCAATCCAGATGATGTGACATCGGCTGCTCAAAAAGTTTTGTCACATTGGAAACATTGTGATGTGCTTGTGAATAACGCAGGACTTCTCATAGCAGGCTCTTTAAGTGAAGTCAGTTTGCAAGATTGGCAGCAAGTTTTGAATGTCAACTTGACTGGTTATTTATTGTGTTCAAGAGCATTTGTTGAACCTATGAAACTTTCAGGTCAAGGCAGTATCGTCAACATTGCCTCCATTTCTGGTTTGTTTCCGCAGTCTGGAAGTGGCGCTTACAGTGCAAGCAAAGCGGGAGTTTTGCAAATGTCTAGGCAAATGGCTGTTGAATGGGGGCCATTGGGAATTAGAAGTAACGCCGTATGCCCAGGAATGATACGAACTTCTCTCTCTGCCAAGTTTTATGAGGTGCCAGGTTTTGAAGCAAAGCGTGCAGCTGTCACAGCGAGCCGAAGAGTGGGTGAGCCAAGTGACATTGCTAATGTGGCCTTATTTTTAGCCAGTCAACGTTCCTCTTATGTGAATGGCGCTGAGTTGGTGGTCGATGGCGGCATGCAATGCATGTTGATGGACATGGTGCCCAGGCCTGGGTTCAACCAATCCAATTGAGGAGTTAAACAATGTCTTTTCCAAAGCAATTTGATGTGATCGTGGTGGGTTCAGGTGCCGCGGGTTTGTCCTGCGCCATTACTGCCAAGAAGCGCGGCTTGAATGTGGTGGTGCTTGAAAAAGAACCTGTATTTGGTGGCACAACCGCATTGTCGGGTGGCGTGCTCTGGATTCCCTTAAATCACCATGGCGTTAAACAAAATGCCCTAGACACGGGTGATTTGGTGCATACCTATATGCAACAAGAAACGGGCGTATTCTACGATCAACAAGCCGTGCAAACGTTCATTGAAAATGGCGCCAAGATGGTCGACTTTTTTGAGCGTGAGACAGAAATGCAATTCATTCCCACGCTTTACCCTGATTACCACCCAGACGTTGCAGGCGGCGCCGACATTGGACGTTCAATTTTGGCAAAGCCGTTCGATATTCGCGGCTTAGGCAAAGACATGAAACGTTTGAAGCTGCCATTGAAAACAATCACCTTTATGGGGATGATGTTCAATTCTTCGAATGCGGATTTAAAGCACTTTTTCCTTGCAACTAAATCTTTGACTTCGTTTTTGTATGTAGCCAAGCGGATGGTCAATCACATTAAAGAGTTGGTGTTATATCAACGCGCTGTGCAAGTTACCAGCGGTAATGCCTTGGCTGCGCGATTGGCTAAATCGGCGCTGGATTTAGGGATTCCAATTCTGACATCGACACCTGCTGAAAAAATATTAATTGAAAACGATAAAGTGATTGGCGTTCAGGCTGGGGGTGATGGTCAGAGTCAAAGTATTCATGCTCGATTGGGTGTGGTTTTGGCGTGTGGTGGTTTTCCGCACGATATCAAAAGAATTGCGCAAGCATATCCACACCTTCGAAGTGGTGGAGATCATTTGTCTCCAACGCCTAAATCAAATACAGGTGATGGTGTTCGTTTGGCAGAGGCCGTGGGTGCGGATGCAAGTATTCGCTTTAAAGATTCTGCAGCATGGATGCCAGTTTCAAAAGTTGATTATGGCCAAGGTGAAATTGGCGTATTTCCGCATTTGTTAGATCGATACAAGCCTGGTGTTATCGGTGTGCTTCGGAATGGTAAAAGATTTACCAATGAATCAAATTCTTATCATGATGTCGGTGTCGCAATGATTCGTGCATGCGAGGGTCAATCAGAAACGGCCATGTGGCTAATCTGTGACAAGCCAACGCTGGGTAAATATGGTTTGGGTTTCGTCAAGCCGGCGCCCATGCCAATCGGCAAATTTATTCGCAATGGCTATTTGCTCAGCGGTAACACGCTTCCTGAGTTGGCACAGGCTGCGGGCTTAGATGCGCAAGGTCTAGAAGAGACTGTGCGCGAATATAACCAAGGCGCAGTTCAGGGAAATGATTTGCAATATGGTCGAGGTACAACAGCATTTAACCGCTATTTGGCAGATCCAGAGCAAAACCCGAATCCCTGTGTTGCGCCAATTCTTAAAGGCCCCTTCTTTGCGCTTAAAGTGGTGATGGGAGATTTGGGAACGTTTGATGGGATTCAGACCTCTTTGGTGGGGGAGGTGAGAAAAAAAGATGGTTCATTGATACCCGGCTTGTATGCAGTGGGCAATGATCGAACCAGCATTATGGGAGGTAAATATCCTGCGGCTGGTATCACACACGGCCCCAATATGACCTTTGGATACGTCACTGGACTTCATTTGGCTGAATTGGCGGGAGTTTAAAAATGTTGCCATCTCAAAAATCCTTGATTGATCATCGCATTTACACCATTGCTTTGCGCAAGATGCCAGAGTTCTTGGAAGTATTCAATACCCTGGCACTGCCCGTCTTGATGGAAACCCTGGGGCACCCCCTTGGTTTTTATACAAGCTTGGTAGGGCCACAGAATCAATTCGTGCATTTGTGGGGATACGATGATTTGGCCGACTACGAAAACCGTTGTCGTGCACGCGATACCCATTCAGATTTTGGTGCTTATTTAAAAGCCTCGGGCCATCTAATCACAGCGCAAGAAACGCGTTTGATCAAAGCTGTTGTTATGCCTAGACTGGCGTAAAGATCAGACTATGACACGTAAATTTTCTTTGGCTTTGGTGACAGGTGCCGCAGACGGTATTGGCTGGGCGACAGCCCAGTGTTTGGCCACTTCTGGATGGCATGTTGCGTTGCTTGATTTAAACGGGGAATTGGCCAAAGAGCGAGCAAGCTTTTTGGGTGAGGGCCACACGGGTTGGGCTTGTGATGTCACGTCCATTGAAGATGTAAAGTCTTGTGTCACAGAAATTAAAGCGACCTACGGATCAATAGATGCGCTGGTTAACAACGCTGGCATCGCTGACCAAACGGTCCCTACACTTGTGCAAGACATTGATGCTTTTGATCGAGTGTTGGCTGTCCACCTGCGCGGCACCTTTTTAATGTCGCAACAAGTAATTGCTTGCATGACTGAGCAGTCTCGCAATGCTGAGGGTGTGCGAGGAGCCATTGTCAATATTGGGTCAATTGCCAGTACGGGTGGTATTCCAGGTCGAAACGCCTACTGTGCCGCGAAAGCTGGCGTACTGGGGATGACGCGTGCATTGGCCAGTGAATGGGCGCGCCGTGGCATTCGTGTGAATGCTGTGGCACCTGGTTATGTCAAAACGTCATTGGTACAAAAGTTAACCGAGCAGGGTGCCATTGATGGCGTATCGATTGCGCGTCGAACGCCAATGGGACGGATGGCAGAAACCTATGAGATTGCCAATGCAATTTCATTTTTGATTTCGCCTCAGGCCAGTTACATCACAGGAGTTGTTTTGCCCGTGGATGGTGGCTGGGCAGCATTGGGTGCACCCGATACAGTTTTAGGTCCGATAGAAGTTTAGAAGAAATATCAGAAGGAGACATTCATCATGCTGACAATTAATTTGTTCAATGGTCTTGTTTACGGCGCATTGCTTATCATCATGTGTTCAGGCTTGGCTTTAATTTATGGCTTGAGGCGAGTCGTGAATTTTGCGCATGGGTCGCTCTACATGATGGGTGCCTACTTAGGCTACACCATTGCACTCCATAGTAATTTTTGGGTAGCCTTGGTTGCTGCGCCAGCATTGATGGCCATTTTCGGCGTGTTGCTAGACCGCTATGGCTTCAGATTGCTTCAAGACAGGGAACCCTTGACGGTGGTACTGGTGACGTTTGGGTTGTTGTTGGTGATTGAAGACATGGTGCAAACCATTTGGGGAAAAAGCAATTTGTCAGTAGCAGCACCTCAGGCATTGGCATTCAGTGTTGACCTCGCAGGGACACCGGTACCGGCCTATCGCATCGGGGTGATTGTGGTAGGCCTGTGCGTTGCAGTTGGCCTCACTATGTGGTTGCGATATTCAAAAATTGGTTTGTTTGTTCGTGCTGCAAGTACTGACCCTGTGACCACATCCATGCAAGGTGTGAATACCGACTTACTCAGTGCCGGTGTTGTGGGGTTGGGTACCGCTTTGGCTGGCTTGGCCGGCGTTGTGGCCGCCCCATTTTTATCGCTCTCTCCTTCGATGAGCGCAGATGTGATCATCGACTCCTTCGTTGTCGTCGTAATTGGCGGACTGGGATCCTTGGCAGGGGCTTTCATTGCCGCCATGCTGCTGGGCATGTTGCAGGCGGTCGGGGCCGTCTACTTGCCAGATACAGCTGTATTGTTGCCATTCGTTTTTATGGTCGCGGTTTTAATCTGGATCCCTCTAAAATTTTGCCGGAGCCATTGACAATGAAGTTGGAAATCAAGGCATGGCCAATCAATGGCGTTTGGGGGACCAATTTAAATTCGTGAGCTTGTTTCACAAAAGCAATCGCATCTCGGCCGACTTCAGCCACCCAAATCGCATCTACATTGGCGGCTTTGAGTTGCGCAATGTAAGGCGCAAAGTCTTTGGTACCTAATGGAACATAAAGACTGAGAGGTACTTTTTTACCTTGTGCTTCGATAGCTCGTTTGAACGATTCCCCTGAATCACGTCCCCAAACATAGTCCGCAGCGATCACGGCAAATGTGTTGCCTTTGATCGATTTGGCCCATTCATTGATCATGGCAATGTCCATGGCATCCGAATGGTTGGTTCTGAAACTACGTGGCTTACAGGTATCCCCCGTGAGCTTGTCTGACTTACTGGCAACAATGAAAAACGCTGCGTCCCAGCGGTCTAAGTTTTGTGCAATCACCAACGAAATCGATGAAGGAATAGAACCGATCAGGAATTTGTAACCATCAAGCGCCAGTTTTTCAGCCGCTCGCCGTCCAGCCTCTGGCGTGCCCTCATCGTCACCTTCAGATACCTCCACTTTGCGGCCGTCAACACCCCCTTTTGCATTGGCTTCATCAATAGCAAAACGAACGGCTCGAAATACCTCTTCCCCCATTTCGGCCCAGACACCGGTTTTGGTGGAAACCAGGCCTACCTTGACGGGCTCTTTACTTTGAGCCATTGCACCCAAGGGTGCGATCGCCATCAGCAACGCGGCTGCCAAACTTATTGACGTGACTTTGTGTTTGATCATTGCATCTCCTCATTGTTATTTATCGCCCGGGATCCGAGCTATTTCTGCCATCCAAAAGTCTTAGCATGCAGCCAAGGACTTTCAGTTTTTGCAGTATCCGACTAGAACCATGCAATGAGAGATGAAATAAACATCTCATTCATATTTATATAGATATAGCAAACACATCGGTAGGTTTGCGTTAAGCCTTAGGTCGCGCCCATTATTCTTGCTCGATTGAAAATAAATACAGACAAGCTATTTCGCGCTGGATCAAACAGGTACAAACGCACAAGGTATTGATGACTCGAAATGGTAGCGCTGTTCAAGGAGAAGGCGAGGCCCAATTTTCAGGTGCAGATCCAAGCCAACCCGCACAATGGCTGCAAACAGGTGCTGGGTTAAATACCGTAACAATAAATTCCAGCCAACATTGTCTTACTGGTAATTACCCCACTAATAATTATCAAAATTAGACCTATCATGAAAAAAGAACGGCCGTTCGTTTTCATATAACAGGATAAAAACATGAAAAAATTTCTGAGATGGGGCTGGTACGCATCGCTGACCACTTTGGTGGCTGTGGGCATCTCTGCTTGCGGTGGAAACGACAGCTTGCCACCTAAAAACAGCATCGCCAAGGTCTATGTGATGGGTGACAGCTTGGCCGATGTGGGAACCTTTGGGGGCATCAAGTTCACTGTGCAAGACCCCGTAAAACCGAACAATTCGCTCATTTGGACTCAAGTCATCGCCAACATTTTGGGTTTAGACGGAGGCGCTCAGTGTAATTTCTATGCCTTTACAGGAACATTCGTGGCCAATACTGCTACGGGTTGCACCAACTATGCCATCGGTGGCGGTCGGATCAGGGTCAAAGATGCAGAGTTTGGCGCACCCGACCCCTTGACGGGTGTCGCACCGAACCCCAAGACCGTTGGCACCCAAATGGCCGCACGCGCTCTTGCCGGTGATTACAACTCGAATGATCTGGTCCTCATCGTTGGCGGTGGTAACGATGCAGCCGATCTGACAACGGCCATACTGGGAGCTGGCGCAGACCCAACCAACGCGGCTGGAAAAGTCACGGCACTTCAAACTTTTCTGCTCCAGCAGTTAACGCCACAAGAGATGGCGCGACTCTTGACTTTAGACCCCACAGGTGCGTTGGCAGGCAACGCTTATATGACGGCATTGGCAAACACATTTTTCAATGATGTCAGCACCAAAGTTCTGAATAAAAAAGCCACCCGCGTCGCCATTTTGAACATTCCGGACATCACCATTACCCCGCTCTTGCAAAGCGTGCTGGGCACATTGCCCACGGCCCAGGCCGGTCAAGTGCAGGCCTTGGTGCGCACTTGGATTTCCACCTTCAACACGCAGCTCAAAACCAATATCGCCAATGATTCACGAATTGCCTTGGTTGATTTTTATACGGACTTCCAAGACGAGGTGAGCAAACCTGCAGATTACGGCCTGATCAATTCCACCACGCCCGTTTGTTCAATCTTTAAGAGTGTCGCATTTGAGTACTTTCCTTGTCTGAGCACCGAGTTGGATGCTGTCCCTGGTAAAACAGCCGGCTGGTGGAAAACCTTTGCCTTCGCCGACGGCTTCCACCCCACCCCTTTTGGCCACAGCCTTTTGGCCGCCTCTGTCTCGCGAGCCTTGGCACGCGCTGGCTGGCTCTGACATTTGCACATAGGAGTTAAACATGAAAAAACACCTTCTGGCCCTCGGACTGATGGGCTGCGTCTCTTGTGCTGTGGCGCAAAAAGCGGGCTCTTGGCTGATTCAAGGCGGTCTCACCCAAATTTCGCCCAGCGTCACCAGCGGTACCTTGAGTGCGCCTTCACCCTCTGGCACGACCGTGGGCGTTGGCAGTGACACGCAAGCCACGGCGCAGCTGTCCTACATCTACAACGATCATTGGTCTGTTGCCGTGCCTTTGGGCCTGGGCTTCAAGCACAAGCTGTTTGGTACGGGTGCCATTGCTGGCACCGGTCAAATCGGCACCGTGACGGCTTTGCCGATCAGTGTGTTTGGACAATATCGCTTGGGCGAACCAAACGCCCAATTCAGGCCCTACGGCATGCTAGGTTTGAGCTATGCCTATTTCCATGATGCCCAAGGAAGCGCGGCGCTCAATGGACTCAATCCCATCAATCCAGTGGGTGGCAGTACAGGCCTGAAAGTGGACTCTAAATTTGCACCCAATGCTGGCTTGGGAATGTTCATCCGGGTCGACGACCGGTGGTTTGTGGACGTGTCGTATAGCAAGACTTTTTTGAAAACAACCACCACGCTGTCAACGGGTCAAAGCATCCAGACGACGCTCAATCCAGGCATCACTTCATTGGGTGTCGGTATGCGTTTCTGATCGTCTGAGCATCCATTGTCAAAACGCCCGCAGCTGCGGGCGTTTTGCATGGCAAGCCTCAAACAGTGCATGAAGTTTCCCTGCTTCACATTTCCTCTAAGGGCGTTAGCCCGAGCAATGGCTTGTCAAAACGTCCATAAGCTGACAAAGTTTTATCGGTGTTTTCCCTTGCATTTAGGCCTTGCAACTTCAATCGATGGCGTCAAATTTTGTAAGGTAGAAGTCAGAAAACTCCCTCCCCCCCAATGAAACCCGCACAGAAGTGAAAGAACTATGCATTTACACATTTTGTAAAAGGAATTTACGTTTGAATTGGCGGGGATACAGCTAATTTATAGAATCCGACTATAAATGACCCTCGTCAAGAAAGTCCTATGCTGCTAGCTGTTGTCATTGCCAAGAGTTTGATTGAGCTGTCGCTCATGTTCATTGTCGGGCGATTCTTGCTGGGATTGTTGGCTGGGCCAAACAGAGACAACAATGTTTTCTGGCAATTGCTGGACGTGGCGTCCAAACCCACACTGTGGCTCACTCGCAAAATCAGCCCTAGGCTGATCTTGGACCGGCACATCCCTTTGGCCACCAGCAGCTGGCTCATCATTGCTTGGGTCTTGGTTGTGCAAATGAAAATTGAAATGTGCCTCGAAATGGGAATCGCAGCATGTCAGTGAACACCCATATTTCACCTGCCACCTCAAACACTGCCTTTCGCAGTAAATGCCTGTGGTTGAAATTCAAGGCCAAGGCACTTTTGGTGTTTGGCCTGCGCGCCCAAGCCCATGATGTCTTTCAAGAAATTCTAGAGATCAATCCTGCTGATGCTTTGGCGCTCAACAGTCTTGCTTACGAAGAGTTAAGCAATCGCCGTCTGGTACAAGCTTTGAGTTATTTTGAACGCGCACTGGCTCAAACACCCAACAACGCCAATGCGCACTTCAATGTCGGATTTGTGTGTGAAGAGCTTGGCCGTAGCCAAGAGGCTGAGGTCGCGTTCAAAGCTGCGCTTCAGTTGGATGAAAAATTAGACCGCGCTTGGTATGGCTTGGGTTTGGTACTGGTTCGTCAGCGAAGGCTTGAAGAATCTCTGGTGGCCTTCAAGCGCAACACGGAGTTGCAGTCGATGAGCCCCTTTGCTTGGTATCAAATGGCGCGCGTTCATATGGAAATGGGTCGACCCGAAGAGGCCTATGCGGTGATGCAACACCTGAAGGGCTTTGAGCCCAAAGTGGCCGCCCAACTGGAGAGGGAAACAGGGCTGAAATTAGACGGACCTGTTTAAGAACAGAAGCCACAAAGGGTGGCTCATAAATTTAGTTGTGAATGTTGATGTTTTTTTAACAATAAGGAGATGAAGATGCAACTCACTGCAAGGCACCAGGAATACTGGAGCAAGAACTTGAGAATCACGGGGCTGCTGCTGGTCCTTTGGTTCTCTGTGACCTTTGTGCTTTTGTATTTTGCGCGTGATTTGACGTTCACTTTTTTTGGTTGGCCATTTTCATTCTGGGTTGCCGGCC
>CAIMUZ010000099.1 GCA_903844775.1 uncultured Burkholderiales bacterium
CCATACTTTTGATCACTTGACTGTTTCATGCCGCCACTTTCTTTCGCGATGCGCTGGGCCGTAGGGCCATGCCTTGCACTGAACATGCTTTGCATGGGTGTGGCTGCGGGTCAAACCAAACTGCCACAAGTTGCGGTTGAACTGTGCAATGCGCCATTGGGCGCAAGCTTGTTACACGCCAATGATTTGAAATTGCCAGCTGAGGCTATTTGGCAAAACCGCTCTGAAATTTTTGTTCCTAAACTCAATGAACAAGACGGCTCGACATGGTGGCTAGCAAGCTCGATGGATGGCAATCTGAAAGTACAAACAGGGCAGGCACTTACTGGCGCAGACACAAGGGTTGCGCTCAACTTCAAAGGACCGCAGTTACTTGAGGTGCCAGGACTGAGCGAAGCCGCTTTGAAAAAGCTTCATGCCACTCAAACACTCTTGGTCCAAACAGATACGCAAGGTCGCGTGTTGAGAGCCACTCGTTTACAAGCCGCGAAAGCCTTGGACGATCTGTTTGGCAATGCAGCACTGAAGCAAACGTTGGGCGCACAATTTGCAAAATCCAAAAATTGGCATGCCAATGCTAAGGCAAGCTTTGCTTTGTGGGCCCCCACAGCTCGCGCAGTCAGTGTGTGCATCTATCCAAATGCCTATGCACCGGCCGTAGGCTATGCCCAATTAAAGCGCAACAACACATCAGGCGTTTGGCAAAGCGACAAAGCGCTGGCCAAACAAGGCAGTTATTACCGCTTTGCCGTTGAAGTTTTTGCTCCGGGGGTGGGCTGGGTCATCAACCATGTGAACGACCCCTATGCCGTGAGTTTGAGTGCCAACTCTTTGCGCAGTTATGTGGCCGACTTGAATGCACCCAAACTCAAACCCGCCGGGTGGGACAAGCACACAGCGCCGCAGACAGTGAAGCATGCAACTGATATGGTCATTTATGAATTGCATGTTCGCGACTTTTCTATCAACGACCGCTCTGTGCCAATCGACCTTCGCGGTAAATACTTGGCTTTCACGCAAACCTCATCGCAAGGCATGCAACATTTGATGGATCTGGCCAAAGCGGGCATGACCGATTTGCACCTCTTGCCTGTTTTTGATTTGGCGACTGTGCCCGAAAAGAATTGTGAAAGCGATGCGCGCTCGGCAAAAACCACACGCGCCAACGACTGCTTTAACTGGGGATACGACCCTCTGCATTTCAACGCCCCTGAAGGCAGTTATGCCACAGACGCAGACGATGGCGCCAAACGCATTCTGGAATTTCGTCGCATGGTTAAGTCTTTGCACGAAGCCGGTTGGCGTGTGGGCATGGACATGGTTTACAACCACACCTCTGCATCGGGTCAGCATGTGCAGTCGGTACTGGACCGAATCGTACCGGGCTACTACCATCGTTTGAATTCAACAGGTGAGGTCGAGCGCTCGACCTGTTGCGACAACACGGCCACAGAAAATCTCATGATGGCCAAACTGATGTCTGACTCGCTGTTACTTTGGACTCAGCATTACAAATTGGATTCCTATCGCTTTGACTTGATGGGCCACCAGCCCAAGCACGTGATGATAGACATGCAGAATCGATTGCAAAAAAGCTTGAAAAAGCGCATTGATTTTGTGGGTGAGGGTTGGAATTTTGGTGAGGTCGCCAACGGCGCACGCTTTGTACAAGCATCTCAACTGTCATTGAATGGCACCGGCATTGGCACCTTCAATGACAGATTGCGCGATGCCATTCGTGGCGGTGGCGCCGGCGATGCTGTGGAGAACTTGATGAAGTTACCGGGCTATGTCAGTGGGCGTGAAGACTCAGTGCGTGTGTCTGATCAAATCCGTGCGGGCTTGGCAGGCTCACTCCGAAATTACCGCATGGCCACGGCCGATGGCACGGTCAAAGCTCTTCAAGATATCCCCTATGGTGATCAGCCCACAGGCTACGTCAGCCAGCCCAGCGAGGTGGTGAACTATGCAGAGAATCACGACAATCTGACTTTGTTTGACAGCTTAGCGTACAAAATGCCACGCGAAACCTCCAGTGCAGAACGTGCACGCGTTCAAGTCTTAGCAGGCGCATTGGTGGCCTTTAGCCAAGGCGTGGCTTACTACCACGCTGGTCAAGAAATATTGCGTTCTAAATCTTTGGACGGAAAC
>CAIMUZ010000100.1 GCA_903844775.1 uncultured Burkholderiales bacterium
AAAGCCAGACGACTTCTCAACGGCAGACTCAATCACCTTGCCATCTGCGCCCACCAAGAACTTGAGCTGCACTGTGCCCTCTTCTTCCAAGCGCTTAGACGCGCTGGGGTACTCGGGCTTCTCGCAGCTGGAGGCGCTGATGACAGCGGCCGTGACCACGGGAGGCGCTGGCGGTGCAGGTGGCGCTTGCACTGGTGCTGGTGGCGCCACAGGCTGGGGGGTGTTGGACACCGCGGCAATGGCGTTAACAGGGCTAGGCGCAGACACAGCCACTTCCACCGGCGGCACATAGGCGGGCGGTGGTGGGGGCAGGTTCTTTGGCGGAGGAGGCGGCGGCGGCGGCGGAATGTCTGGCTTGGTCTCTTCCAAAAGGACGGCCTCAACCGGTCCCTTGATCACCTTCACGAACTTGCGCGCAAGTCCGGAGTTGATGGCCCAAAACAGCAAACCGTGCAACACCACCACAACCGTGATTCCAATCACGTGCTTGCGCGGTGTTCGTTGCCGGCTGGCGTAGTCAATCATTTCTTCATCAACCTTTACTCAGTTTATTTCAAGAGATTGGGCAGCCACAAAGAAAACGATGGCACATAGGTTACGGCCAAGAGCGTCATGCCCAAGGCTGTATAAAACGGTGCAATTGTTTTCATGACTTGTCCAACAGAGATACCACCAATGGCACACCCCACAAATTGGACTGTTCCGACTGGCGGTGTATTAAGACCCAAGGCGCAATTGATGAGCATCAGGATGCCAAATTGCAGGGGGTCCATACCAAATTGCATAGCAATTGGCATAAAGATAGGCGTGCAAATAAGAATGGTTGCAGCCATGTCCAGGAATGTTCCCAAAACGAACAACAGCACGTTGATCATTAGGAAAATAATCCATGGTTCGTTGCTGACTTTTTTCATCAGCTCACCCGTCATTTGAGGAACTTCATAGAGCGCCAGGAAATAACCAAACGCACCAGAAATACCAATCAAAAGAAGCACAACGCCAGTCGTTTTACAGGCTTTGGCACAGGCCATGAGAAAGTGATCCCATGTCAATGAACGGTACACAAACACAGTGACCAACAGTGCCCAAGCCACTGCAATGGAGGCAGATTCTGTAGCCGTAAAAGCACCAGACAAAATGCCCACCAAAATAATGACGACGACGAACAAACCAGGCAATGCCGCCAAGAAGGCCATAAGCACAATAGACCAACCTGGGAATTTTCCGTGGGTTGGATAGCCACGTTTAACAGCGACGTAGTAGGCAGCGGCCAAATTACAAACTGTCAAGATAATGGCCGGAACCAAGCCCGCCAAGATCAATCCGACAATACTGACGGAAGCAATGCCTGCCGTAGCCAACGTAAAAATAATTAAGTTGTGCGAAGTTGGCATGATGGCACCCACTAACGCAGAGTGCGTTGTCACATTGACTGCGTAGTCAGCGTCATAGCCCTCTTTCTTCATCAGTGGAATCATGACCGAGCCAATGGCAGAAACGTCGGCCAATGGTGAGCCAGCAATGCCACCAAAAATAGTGCAACCTAAAACGTTGCTCATGCCAAGACCGCCACGAACATGGCCCACCAAACTATTGGCAAACTTGACGATGCGATCGGCAATGCCGCCGTAGAGCATGAGCTCACCGGCAAACACAAAGAATGGAATCGCTAGGAAGGAGAA
>CAIMUZ010000101.1 GCA_903844775.1 uncultured Burkholderiales bacterium
AACATTGGTAATAGCAGAGAAGCCTTCAGTGGCTCAAGACATCGTGCGTGCTTTGACGCCGATTGCGGGTAAATTTGAGAAACACGAGGATCATTTTGAGAGTGAGACCTATGTCGTGACCAGCGCCGTGGGCCATTTGGTGGAAATCCAGGCGCCGGAGAAATTTGACGTGAAACGCGGCAAGTGCAGCTTTGCCCATTTGCCCGTCATTCCCCCCTACTTCGACTTAAAGCCGGTCGATAAAACCAAAACGCGCCTGAACGCGGTGGTGAAACAAGCCAAGCGCAAAGACGTGAGCGCCTTGATCAACGCCTGTGACGCGGGGCGTGAGGGAGAACTCATTTTCCGTTTGATTGAGCAATATGCAGGCTCGCAGAAGGCAGGCCAGACCATTCCTTTGGGCAAGCCCGTGCAGCGCCTGTGGCTGCAAAGCATGACGCCGCAAGCCATTCGCGACGGTTTTGACAAGTTGCGCTCTAACCAGCAGATGCAAGGCCTGGCCGACGCAGCGCGCAGCCGCTCTGAAGCCGATTGGCTGGTGGGCATCAATGGCACGCGTGCCATGACGGCCTTTAACTCTCGCGATGGTGGTTTTTTCTTGACCACGGTCGGCCGCGTGCAAACGCCAACCTTGGCGGTGGTGGTCGAGCGCGAAGAGCAAATTCGCAAATTCATCAGCCGCGACTATTGGGAAGTGCACGCACAGTTTGATGCGGCGGCGGGCACCTACCCAGGCAAGTGGTTCAACACGGCGTGGAAAAAAGACGCTGAAGATGCCGAGAAAAAGGCCGATCGCGTTTGGAGCGCCGCGGAGGCCGAGGCCATTGTGCGTGCCGTCAAAGGCGCCCAAGCCACTGTCACAGAAGAGGCCAAGCCCACCACACAGGCCAGCCCTTTGTTGTTTGACTTGACGTCTTTGCAGCGCGAGGCCAACGGCAAATTTGGCTTCTCGGCCAAAACGACTTTGTCGCTGGCGCAGTCTTTGTACGAGCGTCACAAGGCCCTGACCTACCCGCGTACCGATTCACGTGCCTTGCCCGAGGACTATCTGCCAGTGGCCAAAGACACCTTCAACATGCTGGCCGACAGCGGCATGAAGCACTTGGCCCCGCATGCCCTCACAGCCCTGAACAATGGCTATATCAAGCCCAGCAAGCGAATTTTTGACAACGCCAAGGTCAGTGATCACTTTGCGATCATTCCGACCTTGCAGGCCCCTTCTGGCTTGTCTGACGCGGAACAAAAGCTGTATGACTTGGTGGTGCGACGCTTCATGGCGGTGTTTTTTCCAAGTGCCGAGTACATGGTGACCACACGAATCAGCACGGCGGCAGGTCACAGTTTTAAAACCGAGGGCAAGGTCTTGGTCAAGCCAGGTTGGCTGGCCATTTATGGCAAAGAAGCGGCCGATGAAGTGGACGACGCCAAAGAAGGCGACAAAGGCCAGAATTTGGTGGCCGTAGCGCCGGGTGAGAAAGTGGGCGTGGGCTCGGTCGAAAGCAAGCCTCTCAAAACACGTCCACCAGCACGCTACTCAGAAGCCACCTTGCTGGGCGCCATGGAAGGCGCTGGCAAAATGGTCGACGACGATGAGTTGCGTGAAGCCATGCAAGAAAAAGGTTTGGGCACGCCTGCGACGCGCGCGGCCACCATTGAGGGCTTGATCAACGAAAAATACATTTTGCGAGACGGCCGCGAAATGATTCCAACCGCCAAGGCTTTTCAACTCATGACCTTGTTGCGCGGTTTGGGTGTCGAAGAGTTGTCCAAGCCCGAGCTCACTGGCGAATGGGAATACAAGCTCTCGCAAATGGAGCATGGCAAGCTCAGCCGCGAAGACTTCATGCGCCAAATTGCCGACATGACCGAGCACATCGTCAAGAAGGCCAAAGAATATGACCGCGACACGATCCCCGGTGACTATGCCACTTTGAGCACGCCGTGCCCCACGTGTGGTGGCATTGTGAAAGAGAACTATCGGCGTTATGCCTGTGTGGGCAAAGATGCAGCAGCAGACGACACGGCGGCAACGGGCTGCGGCTTTTCTTTTGGCAAAACACCTGCGGGCCGTACCTTTGAGCAAGCCGAAGTAGAGCAGTTCTTGCGCGATAAAAAAATTGGACCGCTGGAAGGTTTCCGTTCTAAAGCCGGCTGGCCCTTCACTTCTGAAATTGCACTCAAGTACAACGAAGAAGAGAAAAACTGGAAGCTCGAGTTTGACTTTGGGAACGACAAAAAGAACGAAGAGACCGGCGAGATTGTTGATTTTGCCGGCAGTGAATCGTTGGGTGTGTGTCCCAAATGTGGTGGTGCTGTGCATGAACATGGCAGCAATTACGTCTGCGAAAAATCAGTGCCCACGGAGGGCCAGCCCACCCCCACTTGTAATTTCAAGAGCGGCAAAATTGTGTTGCAGCAAGTGGTGGAGCGCGAGCAGATCGCCAAGTTGTTGAGCGACGGTAAAACAGACTTGTTAGAAAAGTTTGTCAGTAATCGCACGCGCCGAGCTTTCAAAGCCTTCTTGGCATGGAACGCTGAAGAAGACAAAGTGGTGTTTGAGTTTGAGCCCCGCAAGAGCAAGTTTCCACCGCGCAAAACACCCGCAAAGTTTGCGACCGGCGCGAAAACGGCTGCAGGTAAAACAGCTGCCAAGTCAGCCAAGGCACCCGCTAAAAAGGCTGCTGCCAAGAAAACAGCGGCTGCCAAAACACCGCGCAAAGCCGCAGTGGGCAACCTCACACCCAGCGCCGATTTGGCCGCAGTGATTGGTACTGACAAAGTGGCGCGCACAGAAGTGGTGAAGAAGTTATGGGACTACATCAAGGCGCAAGGCTTGCAAGACCCCACCAACAAACGCGCCATCAATGCCGATGCCAAACTCAAACCGGTGTTTGGCAAAGACCAAATCACGATGTTTGAACTGGCTGGGTTGATTGGCAAACATTTGTCATAAAAAAAGCCCAGCCAGAATTGGTTGGGCTTTTTGACTTTCACGTCGTCCGACGTGAATTTGGCGCAATGCCAGTTACTTAGAAATGACGCGAACCATTTCCAAGCACTTGTTGGAGTAACCCCACTCGTTGTCATACCAGCTGACAATTTTCACGAAGGTGCTGTCCA
>CAIMUZ010000102.1 GCA_903844775.1 uncultured Burkholderiales bacterium
GCCTGGGCCAATGATGATGTCGACGCCGGGTTGCGTGTCGGGGTTGCCGGCTTTGCCAATGGCCGCAATGCGATTGCCTTTGAGACCAATGTCGGCCTTCACAATGCCCCAGTGGTCAATGATGAGGGCGTTGGTGAGCACGCAATCCATGGCACCTTCTGCATTGGTGCGCTGCGATTGGGACATGCCATCGCGAATGGTTTTGCCACCGCCAAATTTAACTTCTTCGCCATAGCCACCTGCTAGTAGCGTGAAGTCTTTTTCCACTTCAATGATCAGGTCGGTGTCGGCCAAGCGAACACGATCACCCACGGTGGGGCCAAACATTTCGGCGTAGGCGCGTTTGTTAATGTGGGCCATGTTAGGAAGCTTTCTTGGAAGAGGCGTCAAGCGGGCCGTTGGTCAAAGCTCTGAAGCCAAAGATGATGCGATCGCCTGCATAGTCGACCAATTCAATGGTGCGTTGTTGGCCGGGTTCAAACCGAACTGCGGTGCCAGAGGCAATGTTGAGACGCATGCCGTGGGCTGCCGCGCGGTCAAAGCTCAATCCGCCATTGGTTTCAGCAAAGTGATAGTGCGATCCAACTTGAATAGGACGGTCGCTGGTATTTTGAACCACCAATGTGCAAGTTCTGCGGCCAGCATTGAGGGCGTGTTGGCCCTCATCAATGAAAAATTCACCGGGCGTCATGGTGCGTCCTTAAATTTGTGCGGACAAATAAAGACCAGCACCCGCCAGTGCGGACCCCATGACACCAAAGGCCAAGCCACGGCTTGCTTGCAAGTGGCGCTGAATAGCCAAGCCTAAGCCCAAGCCGCTGGCATGCAAGCAAGCACTGGTCAACATGAAGCCAAGCGCATAGCCCATAAAGCCAGCGGCTGGTGTTTCAGCACCATGCGCAACACCATGCAAGCTGGCGGCCACCGCAATCAGTGCCAAGCCTGTGGCTTTGCCCAAGGTTTGTTGACGGGCTAGCATCAGGCCAAACAAAACCACCGACAGGGCGATGGCGGTGTCCATCCAGCTGGCGGCTAATCCCATATGGCCCAAGACGGCGCTGGCCAACAAGGCGCTCATGAAAGTTGCAGGACCTTGCCAGGCTTCGCGCAAGGACAAACTTTTGGCGGACCATAGGCCCACAGCCACCATGGCCAACAAGTGATCAAGGCCAAAGGGATGGCTCAGGCCCTCCATGAGGCTTTCGGTGCCGTGCCCAGTATGAGCTTGTGCAACCCCTGTGGCGCCGAGGGTCAAAAGGGTGGCGATGAGTTTTAGTGAGTTTTTTGTAGAAGACATGTGGGGTTCCTAGAAAAAAATTAAACAATGGGTTGGTGCACGGTCACCAGTTTGGTCCCGTCGGGAAAGGTGGCCTCGACTTGAATGTCAGGAATCATTTCGGCAATGCCGTCCATGACATCTGCTCGGGTCAGCAACGTACGCCCTTCGCTCATGAGTTGCGCCACTGTTTTGCCATCGCGAGCGCCCTCCATGACAGCGGCACTGATAAAGGCTACAGCTTCTGGGTAATTGAGTTTGAGACCGCGCGCTTTTCTGCGTTCGGCCAAGAGGCCAGCGGTGAAGATGAGCAATTTGTCTTTTTCGCGTGGGGTGAGTTCCATGGTGCACTCGTTTGGGTGGATTCAGATTCAAGCTTACCTCAAGCAACATGCATGCCCTGAAAAAATCTGTCGACCGGTGCATGCACCGCAAGCGTGCAATCCAATTTTGGTGCTATTTGAAATTCAACGCACAAAATTGGGTCATTTTTGTTGATGTCCCGTGCATGTAACTTTTGAACGCGCAAGTGAGTGTTTGTGTTTCAGTGCCTCAAATCATATTTTTCACTCTGTAGATTAGGGAAAACCTTTGGGTTGGCACAGCCCTTGCAAAGGTTGGTTCAGCGTTGCAAATCTTCGCTTGTTTACCAACCTTCCTTAATTTGATTGGAGTGCTCTTATGTTGAATCGTCGTGGCAATCTCAAAGCCCTGGCTCTTGCATCTGCCCTCGTGGCGGGTGGCTTGTCTTTCTCTGTACAGGC
>CAIMUZ010000103.1 GCA_903844775.1 uncultured Burkholderiales bacterium
AAACGGCGTTAAATCAGTTTTTTTCATCATACAACTTCATAAATTGGGGGAAATAATTGGGGTCAGAGCAACATTAATTTCGTCAATCAAAGGGGATAAAGGCTAAGGGGGGCTCAATAATTGGGGTCAGATCAACATTAATTTACTAGGCGCATTGTCCTCTTTGAATCACAGAAAATTAAAGTTGATCTGACCCCATTTATTGACAGCCCCCCTTAGCCTTTATCCCCTTTGATTGGAAATTAATGTTGATCTGACCCCAATTGTTAACATATATTGGCCACAATGCTTGGCATTGGAGACATTCATGGCTGAAGTGGTATCGGACATCGAAGTTGAAGAAAAACCTCGGGGTTTGCCTTTCAAGGCGACGACGACAGCGGCTGCGGTAGCAAGTTTCTTGGCGGCTTGTGGAGGCGGGGGTGGCAGTTCTGTACCCGCAACCCCGCCCGTCAGCGACAAAGTTACTTTTGCCAAAGATTACGCGGCGGCGCGATTTCTTCAGCATGCGCAGTTTTCCAGTTCTGAAGCCGAAATAGCTGCCGTCAAAAGCATGGGCGCAAGCGCTTGGCTTGACGCGCAAATGAGTCTGCCCTCAAGCACCGGCGGCTGGGACTGGCTCAAAGCGCGAGGCTACAGCGCCATAGACAGCAACAAGTTTTATGAAATGGACTACCACGCCAATTACATGGCTTGGTACCAAATCATGGCTTCGCCCGATGGCGTGCGCAGGCGCATGGCGCTGGCATTGTCGGAGTTTTTTGTGGTCGGCATTTCGGGCGTGTCCACCTTGAACTGGCCGCAATTTGCCATGGCGCACTATTGGGACATTCTTTGCAACAACGCATTTGGTAACTACCGCCAACTGCTTGAAGAGGTCACGCTAAGCATTGCCATGGGTGAGTTTTTAAATACTCTTGGCAACCAAAAGGAAGACCTTGCCACTGGCCGTTTACCCGATGAAAACTATGCACGAGAGGTGATGCAACTCTTCACCATCGGTTTGCAACAACTTAACATCGATGGCACCGCGGTCAAGGTCAATGGCGCGCCGGTGGACAGTTTCACTCAGGCAGATGTGTCCAATTTAGCGCGCGTGTTTACGGGCTATCAAGCGGACGATACAGAAGGCTATTTTGACAGCGTAGTTGCACCCTCCTATCGGGTGCGCAATGTGGGCTACACCCGCAGACCCATGGTTTTGAACGCAAATCGGCACTCCAAGCTTGAGGCTCACTTTTTAGGCGCCATGGTGCCGGCGGGCACTGAGGGCAAAGCCGCCTTGAAAACCGCTTTAGACACTTTATTTCAGCATGCCAATGTGGGGCCCTTTTTTAGCCGTCAAATGATTCAGCGTTTGGTCTGCAGCAACCCTTCGACCGCCTATGTAGGCCGCGTGGCAGTCGCGTTTAACAACAATGGTAAGGGCGTACGGGGAGATTTGGCCGCTGTGTTCAAAGCTATTTTGACGGACGCGGAAGCCACCCAAGACGCAGGCTTAAGTAACACCAATTTTGGCAAATTGCGCGAGCCCATGGTGCGCGTGGCTCAGTGGGCTCGTACCTTTGAGGCTAAGTCCCTGAAGGGGACTTGGAAAATTGGCAATCCCAATTACTCGGCAATTGACGCGCTAGGTCAAAGCCCCTTGCAAGCGCCTTCGGTTTTTAATTTTTTCAGGCCAGGCTACGTACCACCCAATACTGCGCTTGCGCCTCTTCAATATACGGCGCCAGAATTTCAATTGGTGAACGAAAGCACCACGGCGTCTTACGTGAACTATTTGGAAAATATCTTGTACCAAGGCATGTGGGTCAGAGCTCCCGAATTGATTACATCTCCAGAAAATCCCACCGCCACAGATGGCCCAGACATTGTGCCGAATTATTCGGCAGAGTTGGCTCTAGTGGGTAATCCGCAGGCCCTGTTCAATCGCTTGAATATGCTGTTGTGTGCAGGACAGTTGTCGGAGGCAAGCGTCAATGACATGGTGACCTTGTTTGTCACTTACGACCAATCCAACACCTCAAGCTCCGACAATTCAAAACGCAGTTACGTGGCCAAGGCCATTATGTTTGTGATGTGCTGCTCTGAATATTTGGTACAGAAATAAGAAGAAAAGGATCACGCCATGAAAAGATCTAACGATCTTTCTCGTCGACATTTTTTGCGCCAAGCGGGTCATGTTTCACTATCAGGCGTGGTAGTCCCTTGGTTGGCCAATTTGGCTACCATTGGCGAAGCCGCAGCCTTCACGGCATCTGACTACAAGGCCTTGGTGTGTGTCTTTTTGTTTGGTGGCAACGACTACGCCAACACCGTGGTCACCTACGACGACGACAGTCATGCTAAGTACTACGCAATTCGCTCAGCAGGCTCTGGCGGTAACTCTTCGGGTATGGCACTTTCTCAAGCGCAATTGGCAGCCACAGAGCTGAAGCCAACCAAGGCACTCGCAGACGCACGTAAATATGCATTGCACCCCACCATGACAGGCCTGACTCAATTGTTCAACACTGGCAAAGCGGCAGTGCAGTTGAATGTGGGCCCGTTGGTTGTGCCTCTGACGCGGGCGCAATACAACAGCAGTGACCGCCAAAAATACCCGTTACCACCTAAACTTTTTTCACACAACGATCAGCAGTCTGTGTGGCAATCCTCCTCGCCAGAGGGCTCCACCATTGGGTGGGGCGGCAGATTTGGCGACATGGCTTACACCAACAATTCCAATCCGCTTTTCACATGCATTTCTTTAGCGGGCAATAATGTTTTTTTGTCAGGCGAATCTGCACTTCAATACCAATGCAGTACCAGTGGCGCCATCGCTGTTCGCCCCTCAACAAGCAACTTCTTTTACCAACCCGAACTGCGCACCGCTTTTACGCAAATGCTGCAGAAAAGCAGCAAACATGTCTTAGAAAACGAATACAACATCGTGATGAGACGCGGCATTTCCGCTCAGAGCATTGTGTCTCAGGGTTTGTCGGAGGTTTCATTGCGGACGGCTTTTCCAGCAGGCAATAAGCTGGCCGATCAATTGAAAGCTGTGGCCCAGCTCATTGGAGCGCGCAACACGCTGGGCATCAAACGCCAAGTGTTTATGGTGTCACTGAGCGGCTTTGACTTGCACGATTACTTGGACACCCGTCACGGGCCTTTGCTGAAACAACTGGACGAGGCCATGGCTGCTTTTTATGCGGCCACCCAAGAACTGGGCGTGGCCAACCAAGTGACCACGTTCACGGCTTCTGATTTTGGACGCACACTCACGTCGAACGGCGATGGCTCAGACCATGGCTGGGGTTCCCACCATCTGATCATGGGAGGGGCGGTGAAAGGCGCAGCCTTTTATGGCTCACCACCTCCCGTAAGCGTGGGCGACTCCAACAACCCAGAAGATCAGTGGCACGTCGGCCAAGGCCGCCTGCTGCCAAGCACATCCGTAGACCAGTATGCAGCCACACTTGCCAAATGGTTTGGCGTTTCAGCGCCAGAACTGCCCAGCGTGCTGCCCAACCTCAAAAACTTTGGCACACCAGCCTATCCCAACGATCTGGGATTTCTCTAAACAAATGACTTATTTACTTGCCGGTGCAGGTAAAGCTGTTGTCGAAGAAGGCACCGCAGGGGCGTCTGCTGCGGCAGGGGCTGGGGCATGCACAGCTTCTGAGCCGTGTTTCTCACCAGTCATATCGATGTTGTCGCCACCTTTAGAGATGACGTACAAGGCAAGGCCGGCAAACACGGCGAATCCAACAGCAATTTTCCACATAAGTTTTCTCCAAAAATATCGTTAATTAGGGTGAACGCAAATTTTTAATTGGGGTCAGAGCAACAT
>CAIMUZ010000104.1 GCA_903844775.1 uncultured Burkholderiales bacterium
AGATTATGGCATGAAATCAAGGACTTGCATGCCAAATATGGGCTGGAAAAGCGTCTTTTTAACCGCCGCGACGCATCATGTCGAAGAACTCGACGTTGCTCTTCGTGGCTTTCATGCTCTTCAGAACCATTTCCATGGCCTCAATTTCGTCCATGTTGTACATGAACTGGCGCAGGATGCGGGTTTTTTGTAGCACTTCAGGCTGAAGCAACAACTCTTCCCGGCGTGTGCCACTGCGGTTTAAGTTGATGGCCGGGAATACACGCTTTTCATACAAGCGTCGTTCCAAATGAATTTCGCAATTGCCTGTGCCTTTGAATTCCTCAAAGATCACCTCGTCCATTCGGCTACCGGTATCGACCAAAGCAGTGGCGATGATGGTCAGGCTCCCGCCTTCTTCTACGTTGCGAGCAGCACCAAAGAAACGCTTAGGACGTTGCAGGGCATTGGCATCGACGCCACCGGTCAAGACCTTGCCAGAACTGGGCACGACGTTGTTGTAAGCGCGAGCCAAGCGGGTCAGGGAGTCGAGCAAAATGACCACATCTTTTTTCAATTCAACCAAACGCTTGGCGCGTTCAATCACCATTTCGGCCACGTGCACGTGACGCGCTGCAGGCTCGTCAAAGGTAGAGGCAATTACTTCTCCGCGCACAGTGCGCTGCATTTCCGTGACCTCTTCAGGGCGCTCGTCGACCAGCAAAACCATGAGGTGAACGTCGGGGTTGTTGGCCGTGATGGCGTGTGCAATGTGTTGCATCATCACGGTCTTGCCTGACTTGGGCTGCGCCACAATCAGGGCGCGTTGGCCTTTGCCAATCGGGGCAATGATGTCAATCACGCGGCTGGTGATGTTCTCGTCGGCCTTGATGTCGCGCTCTAAATGCATCTGAATGTTGGGAAACAAGGGCGTCAAGTTTTCAAACATGATCTTGTGCTTGTTGTTCTCTGGCAAATCGCCATTGACCTTGTCAAGCTTGGTGAGCGCAAAGTAACGTTCGCCATCTTTTGGAATTCGAACTTCGCCTTCAATCATGTCCCCGGTGTGCAAATTAAATCTGCGCACCTGGCTGGGGCTAATGTAAATATCGTCGGTGCTCGCTGTATAGCTGGTGTCGGGGCTGCGCAAGAACCCAAAGCCGTCGGGCAATATTTCTAAAACACCGTCGGCAAATACTTGCTCGCCGGCGCGAGCGCGCTTTTTAATGATGGCAAACATCAACTCTTGTTTGCGCATCCGGCCTGTGTTTTCAATTTCAAGCTCGTCGGCTTGCTTGAGGACTTCAGACACGTGGAGTGCCTTGAGTTCATTTAAGTGCATGGATTTACCTGCGTAGAGCAACCCTCATGGGTAGATTGAAAAAAATCGGGGGGAGGAATGAAATCGAGTATTCAAATGACCAGAAACCAAAGCCAGAACTTTTGCGCTGAAAAGGACGTTGGGGCGCGGGTGGGGCTTTGAAAAAGCTTCTGGATTGAAACAGTGTTGACGCCCTTTTGGGGCTCAACGAAATGGATTATGACAGGAAAAGCAGAGGATTCGCAAGAACCCCTTTGTGAGGGGTCTTGCAGACTTCAAACCGGCTTAGGCCAATTGTTGGTCAATGAAAGCAGTCAATTGCGCTTTGCTCATGGCACCCACTTTGGTGGCAGCCAGCTGACCGTCTTTGAATATCATGAGTGTGGGAATGCCGCGGATACCAAACTTTGCTGGAATATCGCGGTTTTCATCAACGTTCATTTTGGCTATTTGAAGTTTTCCTTGGTAGGCGCTTGCAACTTCGTCCAATATGGGTGCAATCATTTTGCAGGGACCACACCATTCCGCCCAAAAGTCGACGATGACGGGTTGGGCAGACTTCATCACGTCCGCGTCAAAAGTAGCGTCAGAGGTGTGTTTGATCAGATCGCTGGCCATGGCCTTTTCCTTGTAGAGATTGAATGTGCAGCTAAATTTACTAAGTTAACTTTCGCTATTTTGACAGAAACTCAGAAATCCAGAAAGCCGATTAGAGTTGGGGCATATTGCCTTTTTACGTTCATGAATCCAACCTCATTGTCACAACTTGAGCCATTTGACCTTGGTGTCGCAGTGGTGGGGGGCGGTCCTGCGGGCTTAATGGCGGCTGAAATTTTGTCGGGCTTGGGTCACGCGGTGCATTTGTTTGATGCGATGCCCTCCGTGGGAAGAAAGTTTTTATTGGCCGGTCGGGGAGGCCTGAATTTGACGCATTCTGAGGAAAACGCAAGATTCGTGCGCCGTTATGGCGCCCATCAGTCTCATTTAGAGCCTATTTTGTCTGAGTGGGGTGCCGATTCGCTTCGCCAATGGGCCCAAGGTTTGGGCACAGAGACTTTTGTGGGCACCTCAGGACGCGTCTTTCCGAAAGAGATGAAGGCGGCACCATTACTCAGAGCATGGTTGCATCGACTAAGACATCCGGTGTCTGCCAGTGCTGTTCAGTTTCACATGCGACATCGATTGTTGGGAATCAAAACCGTCAATTCAGACCTTGAAAACGCTTCGGAATCCCCGAGACGGGGTCTTCATTTGTCATTTGAAGTCAAGGACTTAAGCTCAGCCGCCAGTCGTTTTAGATGGGTTCGCGCCAAGGCCGTTATTTTGGCCTTGGGCGGTGGCAGTTGGTCCAAATTGGGCTCCGATGGTCAGTGGGTACCCTGGCTGAGAGCAGCAGGCATAGCGGTCAATCCTCTTCAATCCAGCAACTGTGGATTTCATGTTGCAGGCAGATCGGGTGGGGGGTGGACACCGTTTTTTCAAGACAAATTTGCAGGGCAAGCCTTGAAGTCAGTAGTGATGAGTTGGACCAATTTAAAGGGTGAGCATTGTCGTCAGCAGGGTGAGTTTGTGGCCACACGATACGGTGTGGAAGGCAGTTTGATTTATGCAGCCTCCGCCGATTTGCGAAATTCGCTCAATGCCCGCCCATTGACCGAATTTAAGTTAGATCTGTTACCCGATCGTTCACTCGAACAAGTACTGCACGAAATTAAGCATCCCCGGGGCTCACGAAGTTTGTCGTCTCATCTCAAGGGACGTCTTGGTTTGGCGGGGGTCAAGATGGGACTCCTCAACGAACTACTTTCAGCCGAAACGCTTCAAAACCCAGCAGATTTGGCTTTGGCCATCAAAGCTTTGTCAATCAAGCTCACAGAAACACGTCCCATGGACGAAGCCATTAGCACCGCTGGCGGTGTTCAATGGCAAGGCTTGGATCCGGCGCTTCAAGCGCAAGCTCTGCCAGGCTTGTTTTGTGCGGGTGAGATGCTAGATTGGGAGGCGCCGACTGGCGGCTACCTGCTCACAGCTTGCATGTCGACGGGCGTATACGCTGCAAAGGGCGCAGATGCCTTTTTAAAAGGTGACGAGCCTTGACCCCGGCACTGGCGCCACAGTTAGAGCTGCTTGGTTCCCCACCTGACTCGGTTGGCCGCTTTACCATGCGGGAAGGCCCGTCGGAGCGTATTGTAAGACACCGATAGAATCTGCATATGTCTTATCTTGTATTGGCGCGTAAATATCGTCCTCGTAACTTCACTGAAATGGTGGGGCAGGGGCACGTCGTTCAGGCTTTGACCAATGCGTTGGTTCAACAACGCTTGCATCACGCCTATTTATTCACCGGAACACGGGGGGTCGGCAAGACCACGGTATCGCGCATTTTGGCCAAGTCCTTAAATTGCCAAGGCATTGATGGGCAGGGTGGCATCACTGCTGAGCCTTGTGGTGTTTGCCAAGCTTGCAAGGACATTGATTCTGGTCGGTTCATTGACTACACAGAGCTCGATGCGGCGTCTAACCGAGGTGTGGATGAAATTCAGAGCTTGCTCGAACAAGCGGTTTACAAGCCGGTTCAAGGGCGCTTTAAAGTCTTCATGATTGACGAGGTTCACATGTTGACCAACACGGCCTTTAACGCCATGTTGAAAACCTTGGAAGAGCCACCCGAGTATTTGAAATTTGTGCTGGCCACCACCGATCCGCAAAAGGTCCCCGTGACGGTTTTGTCGCGCTGTTTGCAATTCAATCTAAGGCCGATGGCGCCTGAAACGGTATTTGAACATTTAACGCAAGTCCTCAGCCAAGAGAATCTGCCTGCAGAGCCCATTGCTTTGAAATTGCTGGCGCGCGCTGCGAGGGGGTCCATGCGTGATGCATTGAGTCTCACTGACCAAGCCATTGCATTTGGCAGTGGCCAATTGCAAGAGGCCACCGTCAGGCTCATGTTGGGCAGCGTAGACCGAAGCCATGTCATGGGCTTAATTGATGCTTTGGCACGCGGTCATGGCGCCGATGTGGTCTCTATTGTGGAGGCCTTGCGCCTGAATGGTTTGTCGGCAGCATCAGCGCTTGAAGACATGTCTGTGGTTTTGCAGCGCATGGCGGTTTTACAGGCTGTACCTCAAACTGATGCAGAGTCAGATGACCCTGACCAACAAGAAATGGCGCGACTTTCACGCACCATGCCAGCGGATGAAACGCAATTGTTATACAGCATCTGTTTGCACGGCCGAGCTGAATTGGGATTGGCGCCTGACGAGTACGCGGCTGTGACCATGGTGCTATTGCGTTTGTTAGCCTTCAAACCAAGTGCCATGGGATTAAAGCAGGTTGCATTACCTGAGGCTCAAAAAAAAACTTCACTGACAGCGCAAACTCAACAAACAGCCACGCCCGTTAGAGCTGTTGCGCAGGCATCACCTGTCAAGGCGCAACTTGAAACCTCTGCTCCTCCCATTCAAGTTAAAACCCTCGCGGTTCGAGATGCCAGTGAGCCCTCGCAAAGAGCCGCGCCACGATCACTTGTGATCACTGAAGAGGGGCAGTTTTGGGCAGAAACTGTGGCTTCTTTGGTGGCGGCAGAAAGTATCAATGCGCTTGTTCGAGAGTTGGCGTTGCAGTCTCAACTCGTTGCTCGCGATACTGATCAGTGGCAGCTTCGAATTGAAAGTGAATCGCTGAATCAAGGCACTGCTCGAGAACGCTTGCAGGCAGCGTTGAATGCTGTGGGCCATTCCGTGAAACTGGTGATTGAGATCGGCAAGGTTTCAGATTCGCCAGCACTTAGAAATGCAGCAACTCTCGCAGAAAAACAAAAGGCCGCAGAAGATCTGATTCAGTCAGATCCGTTGGTCCAAAAAATGATTCATGAATTTGGCGCGAAAATAGTGCCAGGCAGTATCAAACCCATCTCATTTATTTCTTGAAGGAACACCATGTTTAACAAAGGACAACTCGCAGGCTTGATGAAACAAGCCCAGGCAATGCAAGACAACCTTAAAAAAGCGCAAGATGAATTGGCTTTCGTGGAAGTAGAGGGCGCAGCAGGCGGTGGCATGGTCAAAGTCCTCATGACTTGTAAACATGCCGTTAAGCGTGTCACCATTGATCCCAGTTTATTGACAGATGACAAAGACATGTTGGAAGACTTGGTGGCAACCGCATTCAATGATGCGGTGCGACAAGCAGAGGAAGTGTCACAGCAAAAAATGGGCAAACTAACAGCGGGTTTACCACCAGGCATGAAGCTGCCGTTCTAAATTTATCCCTGCAAAATCACTCACATGCAAAAGCCAACTGCTCACGCATTAGACGCATTGATTCAAGCGCTTCGCGTATTGCCGGGGGTTGGCGCCAAATCTGCATCGCGCATGGCCTTTCATTTGATGCAACATGAACGAACGGCGGCGCTGCAATTGGCCCGCGCTTTAGAACATGCTTGCGATCATGTCAGGCACTGTGCTACCTGTCATACCTTGACTGAAAACGAGGTCTGCGCCATGTGTGATGACCCTGAAAGAGATCGATCGCAACTTTGCGTCGTTGAAACCCCTGCAGACCAAGCTGCCATTGAGCGAACCTCTACTTTCCGAGGTTTGTATTTTGTTCTCATGGGTAAACTCAGCCCATTGGATGGCATTGGCCCGAACGATCTGGGCTTTGCCAAATTGTCTGAACGATGCGCAGATGGCTTGGTCAATGAAGTCATTCTTGCAACCAACTTCACCGGCGAGGGAGAAGCCACTGCCCACGTGATTGCTGAGATGCTCAAAAAACGTGGGCTGCGTGTGACACGTTTGGCCAGGGGTGTGCCTGCGGGTAGCGAATTAGAGTATGTCGACCTGGGTACGATTGCCCATGCATTGGTCGACAGAAGGTGAGAAGGGCGCCTGCTTAGCGTTCTTCATTACGTAATTACCCGCTTGGGATGTTTCCCGATGCGCAAATCTGAATCACTTTGTATCCTGATCTCTGATTGGCAGGTTTGATCAAGGAGTGTGGAGGTGATTCAAAAAGTGCATCGGCGGGATTTTTCAGCATGGGCTATGGCATCAATGCTGCTGGCCCCTACTGCGCTGATGGCATCACCTGTGCAGCAACGCGTCAGCATTGCATTGGCTGCAAAAGGCTCGCTTTTTCATTTGCCCGTGATGCTCGCCGATCAACTCGGAATTTTCAAACACGATGGCATTCAAATTGACTGGATTGAGTGTGAATCGGGATTGCAGGCCGTCAACGCCGCCGTCTCAGGAAATGCAGATGTGGTCTCTGGCGCTTTTGAACATATCTTGGATTTGCAAGCACGAGGTTTGAATTTTCGTGCCTTTGTGATGCAAAGTCGAACGCCTCAAATTAGTCTGGGTGTGTCCCATCGTCGCGCGCAAGCCATGAAGTCAATTTCAGATTTGAAGTCTCTCAAGATGGGTGTTTCCTCCATGGGTTCTGCAACACATTGGGTGGCCCAGCACTGGATGCGTCAGTCGGGGGTGAGTCCAGAGGCCGTTCAATTTGTGGAGTTGGGGGGCAGCACCTCTGCTGTCATGGAAGCCATCAAAATGGGCTCAATTGATTCACTATGTTATGTCGATCCGATTGTTCATTACTTGGAGCAAAAGGGCGATTTGCGGGTGATCGCCGATACCCGAACATTGAGCACTTCTCAAAGAATGTTTGGAGGTGCCATGGTGTCGTCCTGTCTATTTGCGAAGGACGACTTCCTTAAAAAACGCCCTGAAGCTGCACAAATTCTTGCGCAAGGTGTTGTCCGGGCCTTACATTGGCTGAAGACTGCTGGACCTACCGATATTTTGAGATCCGTCCCTTCACCTTATTGGATGGGCGATCGCGCGGTGTATTTGGGTGCCTTAGACAAGGTTCGAGATAGCTACAGTTTTGAAGGTGCGTTTTCAAAAGAGGCCTTAGAAAATGCGTGGCGCGCGCGCGCCAATCGAGTCACCACAGACAGATCCAACTTCACCACACTCGGTCAAAGTTACACCAATGAGTTTGTGAAGATGGTCAAACGTAAAAGCAATGCTTAGGGTTGCTTGGCTTTTGATTTAACCGCAGTCGTACCCTTTGATTTTTGGGCGTTTTTGCCAGCGCCACTGGACTTATTGGCTTGGACGTTTTGTTTGCCAGCTTTCTTGCCAGCCACTTTACTGCCCTTTGAACTGGCAGTGGTGGGTACCAAAATGGCGATGGTCTGACCTGGCTTGAGCGCCACGGGCATTTTGAGTTTGTTCCAGCCCGCAATGCTATTGGGCGAGACGTCATAGCGATTCGCCAAAGTTAACAAGGTGTCGCCTTTTTGAACCTTGACCATGATTCTGCGCAACACAATTTCTGGTGCAAATGAAATCTGGGCATTGTCTGCAAGGTGCTCTGTGACGTCCGAGTCCAATGCACCTTGTCTGGCGACCAGTAGCGTAGAACCCTGCTTCACTTGCATGCCGCTTGGGATGGTGTTGACGCTTTTCAGTTCCGACTCAGTCATTTTGAGCATCTTGCTGACGTCCGAAACCTTCATGGTTTTGGGAACGGTCCAAGCAGTCCAGCTGGCCAGGGGTTTGTTGCTGTGCTCATCAAGCCTGCGTATAAATCGCTCGGCGTTGTCCCACGGAAGTAAAATTTCTGGCGTGCCTGCCGCCAAAATAACAGGGCGGCTCATTGAAGGGTTGAGCGCTTTGAAGTCATCTAGGCTAATGCCTGCAAAATTGGCCGCCAACTTCACATCGATGTCCCGAGTGATATTGACTGATTTGAAGTAGGGGTGATTTTGAATGTACGGTAATCGGGCGTTGTAATTTTCCGGATTGGCAACGATGTTTTTGACGGCCTGTAATTTAGGCACGTAATAGCGCGTTTCATTCGGCATTTTTAACTCGGAGTAACTGAGTCCCAATCCGGCTGCTTTGTTCTTCGCCAATGCACGTCCGACACTGCCTTCGCCCCAGTTGTAAGCGGCCAATGCCAAGTGCCAATCTCCAAACATGGTGTGGAGCTTTTGCAAATAATCCAAGGCAGCGCGCGTCGACTCCACGACACCGCGACGCTCATCTCGGAAGATGTTTTGTTTCAAATCAAAGTATTTGCCAGTCGCTGGCATGAACTGCCACATGCCTGCAGCTTTGGCACTCGATACGGCTTCTGGGTTGAAGGCAGATTCGATGAAAGGCAGCAATGCCAATTCGGTTGGCATATTTCGACGTTCTAGTTCTTCGACAATGTGAAACAAATATTTTCTCGAACGTTCAGTCATTCGCACGATGTAGTCCGGCCGAGCCGAATACCAGACCTCTCGATCCTTGACCAGTTCGTTGTCTAGATCAGGCATGGCAAAGCCCTGTCGAATACGGACCCAAATATCGGCTGGAGGTTCGGTGGAAACGGGCAGTGGTTTGGGTGGCGCAGTGCTTGCCTGTTTGACCGGGCTGCTTGGCTGCACTTCCGGCGTGCTGATGGCTGTGGCAATGGTTGAGCTGAGGGGTGCTTCTGCTTGAGGGGCCTCTTCGACTTTGGGAAGCTGGACGCAAGCCGTCAAACTGAAGAGCCAAAAAATAAGACCGAGAAGTCCGAAAGACTTTCGCAGGATGGGGTGTGTCATTTGAATTCGTTTTTCCACAATCGCAAGTTGCCAAAAATATCGGCCTCTTCGATGGATGATGTTGATGCGAATTTTTGAACAGCATCAATCACGGTTGGTTGACGCGATCTCAAAAATGGATTGATTTCTAATTCTGTGGCCAAAACAGCAGGCAGTGTGGGGATATTGTCGGCCCTTAATTCTTCGCAATGTGCTTTGTACTGATGCAGAGACTCATTATGGGGTTCTACCGCAATTGCAAATTTCAAATTGCTTAGGGTGTATTCGTGGGCACAACACACGCGAGTTTGGGACGGTAACTGAGCCAGCAGATCCAATGAGCGAAGCATTTGTGCAGGCGTTCCTTCAAACAATCGGCCACAACCGCCAGAGAACAAGGTATCGCCACAAAAAAGCAGGGGGTCTTGTTGGGGGGGATGAGCCCAAAAGGCAATGTGCCCGGCGGTGTGACCCGGAACCTCCAAGGTTTGAAAGTCAATGCCAGACCAAGTGACACGATCGCCTTGCTGCAGGCGATGAAAACTAAAAGGCAAGTTTTCGAGCGCGGGGCCATAAACCTTGGCATTCCATTTGGCTTGAAGGCTTGCAACGCCGCCCGTGTGATCACCGTGATGATGCGTGACTAAAATGCAATCTAATTGAAGCTTATTCTCTTGGAGCCATTGGGTGACAGGGGCGGCTTCACCAGGATCGACCACCAAGGCGCGGCCTTCGTGATGCAATAGCCAGATATAGTTATCTGAGAATGCGGGCAATGGAATTAGGTTCATGAATCTCCCTATTATAGAAACCACCTCGATGACACAAGCTTGGCGTCAGTGGTTAAACACGCCGGCAGGTGCTTATTTGTTAAATTGGGAGCAATCACAGCTCGATCGGTTGGTGGCAGACGTGTTCGGTTATCACGCGCTGCAATTGGGCATGCCAGAGCTGATGGGCTTACGGTCCAATCGAATGCCGCATCAATGGATGGCCTTGTCGGAAGAACCCCCGAAAGCACCCGAGGAAGGGGTCTTGGAAAATCGCGCCGAAGAGGTGGCGGAAGAATTAGCGGAAGAGTTAGCGGAAGAGCCTCAACCCCAATTTGACTTTGCAGCGCACAGCATTGCATTGCCGTTCAAACCTGCCAGCCTAGATTTGCTGGTCATGCCACACACCTTGGAATTGAGTTTGGATGCGCATGCCAGTTTGCGTGAGGCGGAGCGCGTGTTGATGCCAGAAGGTCATTTGGTGATCACGGGCTTGAATCCTGCCAGTCTTTGGGGCTGGCGGCATCATCGAGCGCAATGGTACAAGCGCTGGGGCTATGGCGGTTTGAGTGCCCCCCCTTGTGACGAGTTGATTGGCTATTGGCGCCTGAGGGATTGGTTGCGGTTACTCGGATTTGAAGTCAAGTTAGCGCAGTTTGGGTGTTGGCGGCCCGCTCTGGACAAACCCAAGTGGTTTCAACGGTGGTCTTGGCTGGACAAATTGGGTGCCAATTGGTGGCCCATTTTGGGAGGGGCTTATGTCATTGTTGCCGTGAAAAAAGTCCATGGTGGCCGTATTTTGGGTGCTACTTGGAAACAAAGTCGGTCCCACGCCAAATCTGCCGTCACGATTGCGCACAGCCAAACAAACTCCCAAAAGGGAAAAGTGGACCTTCAGAGAAAGCGTGAATGTGAACCACGTTGAAATACACACGGATGGGGCCTGTAAGGGTAATCCCGGACCTGGCGGCTGGGGCGTTTTAATGCGTTCGGGTGAACATGTCAGAGAGGTTTTTGGCGGTGAGTTGGACACCACCAACAACAGAATGGAGTTAACTGCCGTGATTGAGGCGTTTTTGGCCCTGAAACGCCCCTGCAAAGTGACCTTGTACTTGGACAGTGAATATGTCCGAAAAGGCATTACCGAGTGGATTCACGGTTGGAAGGCCAGGGGTTGGCGCACGGCAGCCAAGCAACCTGTCAAAAACGCAGATCTCTGGCAAAAACTAGATGCCTTGGTTACTCAATCAAGCCACCAAATTGAGTGGCGTTGGGTCAAGGGGCATGCGGGAGACCCTGGAAATGAGCGTGCAGATGCCTTGGCAAACTTGGGGGTAGACAAGGCTTTGGGGCGTTGAAATTTGACTGCTGTCACATGAGCGATAGCTGCCATTTTTAACTGGCCGCAAAGCGCGTGTTGTATGTACCGCAATATGTGGTTTTTGCCAATGTGGCAAGTCATGGATAACTGTTACATTCCAACATCGTTTTGCATTCTGTTCGGAACCCTTGATGTCTTTCAAAAAACCCTATCTCTTCATGGCCCTTGTTGGCGTTGCCGTTGCATCTGGTGCAGCTTGGTGGTTGCAAAATAAGCCAACAAAAGCACCCACAGAAGCAGCTTCGGTAGCCGCACCTGCAGCACCCGTTGGCGCTGGCGGACCCCAACGCCCCCCTTCAGTGGAAGTGGCTCAAGTAGAGAAGACTCGAATTGTCGACGAGACCCAATCAGTTGGAAGTCTTCGGTCGAATCAGGGCGTTATCTTGAGACCTGAGGTGGGAGGCCGCGTTAGCCAGGTCTTGTTCAAAGATGGTCAACGCGTTAAAAAAGGTCAAATACTGGTTCAATTTGACGATCAGTTGCCGGCGGCGCAGCTCATGCAGTCCAAAGCTGAGCTTTCGATTGCCCAAGCCAACCACACTCGAAATCAAGAGTTGGTCGCACAAAATTTCATCAGCAAACGTTCATTGGACGAGAGTGAAGCCTCTTTGCAAGTGGCGCAGGCAAAATTGGCGCTGGCACAAGCCACTTTGCAACGTCTGAAAGTCGTTGCGCCTTTTGACGGTGTTGCAGGTTTGCGTCAAATTAACGTGGGTGATTATTTGAAAGATGGCGCCGACATGGTCAACGTCGAAGACATCGACGCTGTCTTGCTGGACTTTCGTTTGGCAGAGCGTTTTCAGGCAAAAATTAAACCCGGGCAAAAAGCAGAAGTCTCATTTGATGCTTTGCCGGGTCGTAAATTCACAGCGGTGGTTCAAGCCATTGACCCTTTGATTGATGCCAATGGGCGCTCTGTGGGTGTGCGTGGTTGTATTGACAACCGTCAAATGCAATTGCGCCCTGGCATGTTTGCTCGCGTGAGTGCTGTTTTCGGGGAGCGTGAGGACGCTTTGATCATCCCAGAGGAGGCCATCGTGCCTCAAGGCGCTCGCACATTCGTTGTCAAGGTTGTACCCGGCGCCAATAAAGACGAGCAAATGTCGGAGAGAGTCGCTGTCAAAATTGGCCTGAGGCAACCCGGAAGAGTTGAAATTTTAGAAGGCCTTTCATTTGGCGATACGGTGGTGGTAGCAGGCCAGCAGCGCTTGCAGAAAGATGGGACCGTGTTGCGCGTACTTGATTTGTCAAAAGCGCAAGGTGCCAATGCGGCTAAGCCGGTGGAGGGCGCTCCTGGAAAACCATCTGACAAACCCGCCGAAAAAGCGGGTGACAACAAAGCAGCATCTGCAGCCAGCAAGCCAGCGTTTGCCAAACAGGCTGCCGGCAACCCTGTCTCGGGCGATAACCCTTGCCTAAGAGGTTTGAATGCAACTCGCTGAAACATCCATTCGCAGGCCGGTCTTTGCGACCGTTTTGTCCCTACTGATCTTACTGATCGGTGCGGTGAGCTTTAACCGTTTGTCTTTGCGGGAATATCCCAAGATTGATGAACCGACCGTCACAGTGAGCGTTAAGTACCCCGGCGCATCTGCCGAGGTGATTGAATCCCAGGTGACCAAACCTCTGGAAGATTCCATTGCAGGCATTGACGCTGTTGACGTAATTACTTCAATCAGCCGTGCTGACCAATCGCAAATTACGGTTCGCTTCCGATTAGAAAAAGACGCCGATACGGCAGCCGCGGAGGTGCGAGACAGAACCTCGCGAATTCGCGGTCGTTTACCCCAAGCCATTGAAGAACCTGTCATTGCCAAGGTTGAAGCCGATGCCTTCCCTATCATTTGGTTGGCATTTTCAAGTGACTCTTTGTCGCCGCTGGAAATCAATGACCTGATCAATCGGGTCGTCAAGCCCCGCTTGCAAACTGTCACTGGCGTGGCCGATGTGCGAATTTATGGCGAACGTAAATACGCCATGCGGGTTTGGTTGGATGCAGAGCGCATGGCTTCTTACCGCCTCACATCGCAAGATGTAGAGGATGCCATTCGCCGCAGCAATCTTGAATTGCCGGCGGGTCGGATTGAGTCACAGCAACGCGAGTTCAGTGTGACCTCACAAACTGACCTCATCAAGGCGGCACAATTTGGCGACATTACCATTCGCAACGTGAATGGATTTCCCATCAAAATTCGGGACGTCGCCAAAGTGGAAGAGGGTGCTGCAGACGACCGCAGCCGTGTTCGGCTGAATGGAAAACCTGCAATTTCTGCTGGTGTGATTCGTCAAGCCACCGCCAACCCTTTGGAACTGTCCAAGGGTGTGCGAGAGATGATACCGCGCTTGGTTCAAGACCTGCCCAGTGATATTTCCATCAATGTGGCCAATGACAACTCAGTGTTCATTGAAAAGTCAATCAAGAGTGTGTTCAAGACCATTTTAGAAGCCGTTGTTTTGGTGGCCTTGGTGATCTTTTTGTTCTTGCGCACCTTTCGAGCTTCCATCATTCCTATCATCACCATTCCAGTCAGCTTGATTGGTACTTTTGCCATGATGGCACTGGCGGGATTCACCATCAATACCCTGACTTTGTTGGCATTGGTATTGGCCATTGGCTTGGTGGTGGACGATGCCATTGTCATGCTCGAGAACATTTACCGTCACATTGAGGAGGGGCTAGATCCTTTCTCTGCCGCGATCAAAGGGGCCAAAGAAATTGGCTTTGCCATTGTGGCGATGTCCATGACATTGGCCGCCGTGTTTGCGCCTTTGGCCTTCACGCCGGGACGAACGGGCAAGCTTTTCAGTGAATTTGCTTTGGCGCTGGCGGGTGCTGTTCTGGTATCGGGTTTTGTGGCACTCACGCTCACACCGATGATGAGTTCTTTGCTACTTCGCCACAACCCCAAGCCCAGTCGTTTTGATCGATTCATGGGAAATGTTTTGACGGGGATGTCGAATGGCTACGAGCGCCTTTTGATTCTGGTGCTGCGCAAAGCGCGTTGGTTGGTTGTTTTGGTCATGGTGTCTTGCGGTGTGGGCATTGTTTTGGTGTACCCCACCATGAAGCAAGAACTGTCTCCCCTTGAAGACCGCGGCACTGTCTTGGCGACGGTCACGGCGCCGGATGGTTCAACTTTGGATTACACCGATAAATATGCTCAAACCTTGGAAAAAATAGGCCAAGCTTATCCAGAGTTTGACCGTATTTTTGCCAATCTTGGTAACCCAACCGTGGCGCAAGGCAGTGTCATTTACCGAGCCGTTGATTGGGATCAGCGCAAGCGCACTACCCTTGAAATTGCGCGTGAACTTCAGGGTAAATTCAACGGCATCGCGGGTGTCAATGCATTCCCTATCACGCCACCCTCCTTGGGGCAGGGTTTCCGAGAGCGGCCCGTCAATTTCGTCATTCAAACCTCAGACAGCTATCAAAATTTAAATGCCGTGACGCGGCAGATGCTGGACGAAATCGCCAAGAATCCAGGCTTCGTTGCCACTGACGTTGATCTTCGTTTGAACAAGCCTGAACTTCGAATCGATGTGGATCGAATCAAAGCCACTGAGCTCGGTGTGAGTGTGGAGGTGGTCGCAAGAGCTGTTGAAACCATGTTGGGTGGTCGTACTGTGACCCGATACAAACGTGACGCTGATCAATACGACGTGATTGTTCAAACGCAACAAAGCGGACGCAACACTCCCAATGACATTGACAATATTTATGTGCGCGGTCGGAATGACAGCGTGATTCCCTTGTCTGCCCTGATCAAGGTCAGGGAAAGTGTTTCTCCTCGTGAGCTTAATCACTTTGGACAAAGACGTTCAGTGTCCATCACCGCCAATTTGTCGCCAGACTATGCGCTGGGCGATGCATTGAAGTTCTTGGATAAGACGGCAGCAGGCATTTTGAAAACAGGCTACACGACCGAATTGAACGGAACATCGCGTGAATTCCGAAATTCACAAGGCGCGTTGGTCATTGTGTTCGTGTTGGCCTTGTTCTTTATTTTCTTGGTACTTGCAGCGCAGTTTGAAAGTTTCATTGATCCCTTTGTGATCATGCTGTCGGTGCCTTTGTCGATGTTTGGTGCCCTGATCACGCTCAAACTGACGGGGGGTAGCTTGAATGTGTATTCTCAAATTGGACTGATTACGCTGGTGGGCTTGATTACCAAGCACGGTATTTTGATTGTCGAGTTTGCCAACCAATTGCGAGGGCAGGGCGTCGACACCTTTGAAGCCGTTGTGAAATCGTCTAGCCAGCGCCTTCGCCCCATTTTGATGACAACGGGTGCCATGGTATTGGGGGCTTTGCCCTTGGCTTTGGCAACAGGTGCAGGCGCTGAGAGCCGCATCCAAATTGGCTGGGTGATTGTGGGTGGCATGTCCTTTGGAACTTTGCTCACCGTGTTTGTGGTGCCCACCATGTACACCTTGTTTGCTCGCAAAGCAGTACCGGGCCCCAACAAATCTGATGCCAGTGATCTACCCTCGGAAACGAGCCACGCACATTCCTAGAGTGAAAGCAATATGACATCCACCCAATCGCCAATTTGGGCGCTTGGGTGGTTGTGCGACAGCACGATCAACCCATTGGCTTGAACCATCGAGCTTAAAACCCCTGACCCTTGGTTGCCGGTGGTCCTCACTTGTAATTCACCTTCGGCGTTTTTGCTGACGATGCCCCTTAGGTATTCCGTGCGGCCTGCTTTTTTTCGCAACACTTCTTGGGTTTTTGCGCGCACCATGGGCGAGGGCATCTTCTGACTTCCCATCATTTGTCGCAGCGCAGGTTGAATGAAGACCAAAAAACTCACCATGAAGGCGACTGGGTTGCCAGGTAATCCAAACAAAAGAGCCTTTCGATGGCTTTGCGTGATGTGACCCACCGCCATAGGTCGTCCAGGCCGCATCGCAATCTTCCAAAAGACAACATCGCCTAATTTTTTCATCATGGCTTGCGTGAAGTCTGCATCGCCCGCACTCACCCCGCCACTGGTCACAATGACATCGGCTGACAGGGCGGCCTTGATCAGTGTTTGTTCCAGCATTTGCGGGTGATCAGGCACAACCCCCATGTCAATGGTTTCGCAGCCAAGTTGTTGCAGCAAGCCCATGACCGTGTATCGGTTGCTGTCGTAGACCGCGCCTTCACGCTGGGGCTGACCAATGCTCAAAATCTCATTGCCGGTTGAAAAGTAGGCCACCTTCAAGCGCCGAAACACACGGACATGGGGCAGGCCTAAACTGGCCAGAAGTCCCGCGGCAGCGGGGGTCACTAGGCTGCCTTTTTTCAGTGCAGCGGCGCCCTGACGCAGGTCTTCGGCACGCAGTCTTCGGTTGTCGCCTGCTTTTGTTTTGCCCAAGGGCAACCTAACCAGATTGGGTGAGAGCAGCTCGCAAAATTCATGGGGTACGACCGTGTCTAAACCGAAAGGTAAAAGTGCGCCGGTCATGATTCGGATGCATTCACCTTGCTTGACTTCGCCATCCCAAACTTTGCCGGCCAAAGCCGTGCCAACAACTTTCAAGGTGAGTGGTTGCGCGTGATTCAATTGACTGCCATTCAGGGCAAACCCGTCCATGGCAGAGTTGTCATGCGGCGGCACATCAAAGGGGCTGATCACATCACTTGCAATCACTCTGCCCAAAGACGCGAAGATGCTGACCTCTTCAGTTTCTGTGATGGGTTCTACCAACTCAGTCAGAAAGTCCAAGGCGACTTGGGCTGGTAAATCTTCAGGGTTGTAACCAGAGAGGTTGGCTGCAATGTCGAGAAGTGATGGGGACGTGCTCATGCGAGGCTTTCGAGTCTCGACAAATCTTCTGGGGTGTTGGCATTCAAGAAAGCCGCTTGAGTGGCGCCAGTCATTTGAAATGGCACGCTGATGGTTTTGTGAAGTGCGGTCCATGCACTGACCTTCCGCTCACCACGGCCCATAAATTCTTGCAAGCTGAAAAGAAGGCTGCACTTCATTAAACAAAATACCGAATGAGGCTGGGTTCGACCGTCTGGGTCGCGAGTGGCAGCGATCGCTATTTCTGCGTCTTCTGCGATCAAAGCGCTGCGCATTCGATCGGCCAAATTCAAAGGGAAAAAAGGTGAGTCGCAGGGGACCGTGAGAAGCAGTGAGGTTTTGCACTTTTCGAGTCCTGTTTGAAAGCCGGCAAGGGGGCCTTCAAATGTGGGGGTGTTGTCAGACCAAACTTGCACACCCAATGTTTCATAGGTGTCGATGTTGCGATTGGCAACAATCATGATCTCCTTGAATTGAAGACCTTCTTGCATTTGAAGGCGTTTCAATGTGTGATGAACGAGGGTAAGACCCTTTAGATTGACCAGTCCTTTGTCGATGCCGCCCATTCGACCCCCTCGACCCCCCGCCAAGATTAAACCTGTGACATGGTGATCGGTCATAAGATGAATGCAGTGCCGCTGGACCGATCAGCCACCGATGTAACTCATCTCGACTTTTCGCTTGGAGAGGTTTTCACCCAGCGAATTGAGTTGTGGGGGCTCAATGTCTCTGAGCTGTGAGTATCGATCTTCTCGCTGTGTCCATATATTGGCAATGGCTGCAATTAGTTTGTCAGGTTGGCTTTCGTCGCGAATCAGTTCTTTGAGGTCATAACCTTGCGTGGCAAACAAGCACAAATAAAGTTGCCCTTCGGTGGTCAGTCGTGCTCGATTGCAGTCACTGCAAAATGCTTTTGTCACGCTGCTGATGAACCCAATTTCACCCAATGCAGGGTCATGCAAACCTTGCTCATTTAAGTAGCCCCAGCGTTCAGCTGTTTCACCAAGTTGCGAGGGCGCTAAGGGTGTCAGTTTCATTTCGAGTTGAAGTGTTTTGAGGACTTCAGCGCTGGGCACCACTTCGTTCATGCGCCATCCATTGGTTGCACCCACATCCATGTACTCAATGAAGCGAAGGGCAACACCTTTGCCGCGAAAGTAGTGCGCCATGGGCAAAATTTCTTGCTCATTGGTGCCTCTCTTCACGACCATGTTGATTTTGATGGAACCCAGTCCCGCAGCTTTTGCCGCTTCAATGCCTGATAAAACGTCACTGACAGGAAAATCAACATCGTTCATTTTCTTAAAGACTTCATCGTCCAATCCATCAAGGCTGACGGTGACGCGATTTAATCCGGCAGCTTTGAGGGCGTTGGCTTTTTTGGCCAACAAAGAGCCATTGGTTGTGAGTGTGATGTCCAATGGCCGATCGTCAAGTGTTTTGAGCGCTGCCAGTTGTTCAATCAGGATCTCAATATTTTTCCGGAGCAAGGGTTCGCCGCCAGTCAAGCGAAGTTTTTCAACACCCAATGCGATGAAACTTTTTGCGGCGCGTGTAATTTCTTCGAAGGTGAGCAAAGCACTGTGAGGAAGATACTTGTAATCGTTGTCAAAAATTTCTTTGGGCATGCAATAGCTGCACCTGAAATTGCAACGGTCTGTGACACTGATGCGCAAGTCACGAAGGGGCCGTTTCAAAGTGTCACGCAAAGGCAAGCCAAGCGACTGCACCCCGCCACCAAGTAGATCTGGAATGGCCAAACTGCCCAGCGCTTGGCTGATGATAGGAATCACGCGCTCAGACATGGCAACTGAGCCCCAACGGGGATGTCCAAGATTCAAAGAGTTTCATGTCTGTATTTTGCGCGTTAAAAAGCCCATTCATGTTGCCATAAGCGGGCTCGGTTGGGGGCTTCAATAACCCTGCCCCGCACCTGACTTTAACCGTGGAACTGCATCACCAGGGGAACGATGAGCAAGGCCACAATGTTGATGATCTTGATCAACGGGTTAATGGCAGGGCCAGCGGTGTCTTTGTAGGGGTCGCCCACGGTGTCACCGGTCACAGCAGCCTTGTGAGCTTCTGAGCCTTTGCCGCCGTGATGGCCGTCTTCGATGTATTTCTTGGCATTGTCCCAAGCACCGCCGCCGGTACACATGGAAATGGCCACAAACAAGCCGGTCACAATGGTTCCCATCAGCAAGCCGCCCAAGGCCTTGGGGCCTAAGAGCAGTCCCACCACAATGGGTGCGATCACAGGCAACAAGCTGGGAATGACCATTTCTTTGATGGCAGCCGAGGTCAGCATGTCGACAGCGCGGCCATATTCTGGCTTGGCAGTTCCTTCCATGATGCCTGGGATCTCTTTGAACTGGCGGCGAACCTCTACCACCACAGCACCCGCTGCGCGGCCAACAGCTTCCATCGCCATGGCGCCAAACAAGTAGGGGATCAAACCACCCAGAAACAAGCCCACAATGACCATCGGGTCGGACAAGTCAAAGGTGATGGACTTGCCGTAGGTTTCGAGTTTGTGGGTGTAGTCCGCAAAAAGAACCAAGGAAGCCAATCCAGCAGAACCAATGGCATAGCCTTTGGTCACCGCTTTGGTGGTGTTGCCCACAGCATCCAAGGGATCTGTAATGTCGCGCACACTGCTGGGCAGTTCGGCCATTTCGGCAATGCCGCCGGCATTGTCGGTAATGGGGCCGTAGGCGTCCAAGGCCACCACAATGCCGGCCATGGAGAGCATGGACATGGCCGCTACGGCAATGCCGTAAAGACCTGCCAAGCCATAAGACGCCACAATGGCCATGCACACAAATATCACGGGCCAAGCTGTGGAGCGCATAGAAACGCCCAAGCCAGCAATGATGTTGGTGCCGTGGCCCGTTGTAGAGGCTTGCGCAATGTGTTGCACCGGGCTGTATTGGGTACCGGTATAAAACTCAGTGATCCAAACCAAAGCAGCCGTGAGCACCAAGCCCACAGTACAAGCGCCAAAAAGCTTCATTTGGCTACCGCTGGCAGCAATAGCGTTGTCCGGCATGATCCAAATGGTCACAAAGTAGAAGGCAATCAGGGACAAGACACCCGCAATGGCCAAGCCTTTGTACAAGGCGGGCATCACGTTGGTCATGCCGGGTGAAGCTTTGACAAAGAAGCAACCAATGATGGAGGCCACGATGGACACCGCGCCCAGGGCGAGGGGGTACATCACCGCATTGCCAGGCGCGCCCGCAATGAGGAGCGAGCCCAATACCATGGTGGCAATCAAGGTCACCGCATAAGTTTCAAACAAGTCGGCGGCCATGCCTGCACAGTCACCTACGTTGTCACCTACGTTGTCGGCAATCACGGCGGGGTTGCGCGGGTCATCCTCGGGAATGCCAGCCTCAACCTTGCCTACCAAGTCAGCGCCGACGTCTGCACCTTTGGTGAAGATGCCGCCGCCCAGACGGGCAAAGATTGAAATAAGGGAGGAGCCAAAGGCAAAGCCAATGAGGGGGTTAAGGACTTCGGACAGTTTTGCACCCGGTGCAAGTACGCCATCGCCGGCCAAGAACCAGTAAAAACCGGTCACGCCCAACAGACCCAAACCCACGACCAGCATGCCGGTAATGGCACCGCCGCGGAAGGCGACATCGAGGGCAGGGCCAATGCCCTTGGTGGCAGCTTGTGCAGTTCGCACATTGGCGCGAACCGAGACGTTCATGCCAATAAAGCCGCAGGCGCCAGATAGAACGGCGCCAATCACAAAGCCAATGGCTGTTTTGCCGTCTAGAAACACACCCATGAGGATGGCCAAGACGACGCCTACGATGGCAATGGTTCTATATTGTCTGGACAAATAAGCTGCTGCGCCAGCTTGAATGGCGGCTGCAATCTCTTGCATCCTCGCATTCCCTGGGTCCTGAGCCAAAATCCAACCGCGAGCCCAAATACCGTAAAAAACGGCGATGAGACCACAAACGAGCGCCAAAATCAACGCTGAATTGCCTGTCATAAATCAATCTCCTAAGTTGTTACCGCTGAAAGGAGGTGCAACGCTTGAGGAACACCTCCAGACGTTGCTTCCTCGCTCCCATTAGGAGTCGATTGGCCAACTAAAGCATTAAAAGGGCAATGCGAGGAAGAAGCAAGCCTTGTGAAAGTAAAATGGGGGTTAATCCTAGGCTTCTTAGGTTTATTTCAACTTTTTAAAATTCCAGAAAATGTCTTTAGATAACGTCACCCCCGGTAGCAAAGTTCCCGAAGAATTCAACGTCATCATCGAAATTCCGATGAATGCCGACCCTGTGAAATACGAAGTGGACAAGGCCACAGGGGCCATTTTTGTCGACCGCTTCATGAGCACGTCGATGCATTACCCCACCAACTATGGCTACGTGCCCAAAACCATCAGTGGTGATGGCGACCCTGTTGACGTGCTCGTCATTACCCCAGTACCGCTCATTCCGGGTGTGGTCGTTCCCTGCCGCGCCATTGGTATTTTGAAAATGCAAGACGAAGCAGGCGAAGACGGCAAAGTGCTGGCCGTACCGACCGACAAAATTTTGTCCATTTACACCCAATGGCAAAAGCCTGAAGACTTGAATCCGCTGCGCTTGAAAACCATTGCGCACTTCTTTGAGCACTACAAAGATTTGGAAGTAGGCAAGTGGGTCAAAATTATTGGCTGGGAAGGCCCAGAGTCCGCCAAGAAAGAAATCTTGGATGGCATTGCCAACTACCAAAAAGACCAGTCCTAATTCAACCGAAACGCCGATCACTTCGCCTTGAGGGGTGAGCGGCCTTCCAAGTTCTCCAAATAGGCTGCCACGCCGTGGCCTTCTTTTTCCAAGTACCGTTCAACAGCATCGGCAAATCCAGGGTGGGCTAACCAATGCGCGCTGTTTGCCTGCACCGGTAGGAGGGCTCGGGCCATTTTGTGTTCACCTTGGGCGCCCCCTTCAAAACGAACGACACCTTTGCCAATGCACCATTCAATGGGCTGGTAATAGCAGGCCTCAAAGTGCAAACAATCGACACGCTCTAAGGCGCCCCAATAACGCCCATAGGCGACCTTATTGGCCACACCAATGAGGCTACAAGCGATGCGTTGCCCGTTTTTTTCGGCAATGAAAAGAACCCAGTTTTCGGACATATGGTCTTGCATGCGCTGGAAGAAATCTCGATTCAGGTAGGGTGCATTGCCATGTTCAAAGTAAGTTTGCGAATAGCATTGGTAGAAAAAATCCCAATCGGCGCCTTGAATTTGCGCCCCTTCTAAAGTGCTGAAGGTCACGCCTGCCTCACTCACTTTCCTTCTCTCTTGTTTGATTTTCTTGCGCTTTTCCTGGTTCAAGGCGCTCAAGAAATTCTCAAAGTCAGTGTAAGAATTGTTGTGCCAATGAAATTGGACGGTATGGCGGCTAAGCCAACCTGCAGTTTCTGTGGCCTTGACTTCTTCCTGGGATAGAAACAGCACATGCAATGATGACCAATCTTCTTGCTGTGCCAATTCAACCATGGCGGACAAAAGGGCTGCTTGGCTGGCCGGGGAGTCTGCCAATAAACGAGAGCCTGGCACGGGGGTGAAGGGCACAGCTGCGCACGCCTTGGGGTAGTAGTTCAAGCCGTGCCTTTGGTAGGCGTCTGCCCAGGCCCAATCGAAGACATATTCGCCGTAGGAGTGAGGTTTGATGTACAGGGCGACAGCCCCAGCCAAACGACCTAGTTGGACGCTTGAATCGTGAAGCTCTGAATGCCAGAGTGTCAATAAGCGGAGTTTCCAGCCTGATTTGACGGAGGCTGAGCCGCTGTCCTCCATGGCGCTCAGGTAAGCATGGGACATGAAGGGGGTTGGTTCAGTTTGTTGCGCCAACAAAAAATCCCAATCCTTCGCAGACACATCGTGCATCGAATCCTGCACCTCAATGACATAATTGTTGGAATTGAATTCCTTCACCTGTATGACCCTTCAACTTTGTATTGCCCAACTTAAC
>CAIMUZ010000105.1 GCA_903844775.1 uncultured Burkholderiales bacterium
GCACCAAGGGGCCCAAAAGTCAACCAATACGGGCGTGGTCATAGACGTTGCAATGACTTCGGCTTCAAATGTTTCTACGGTGACATCAATCATATTTACCAGACCTATGGGCTAAACCTTAAAATTCAAGAATTCAACTGAAATTCAGTTGTGACAATTTTTCATTAACGCTTCATTAAAGCCAAACATGCCAAACACAGCATCCAAAGCCAAAACACGCATTGGCGTGGTCATGGGATCCAGTTCTGACTGGGACACGATGCAACACGCAGTGCAGATTCTCCAACAGTTTGGCATCGATCACGAGGCCAAAGTGGTTTCTGCGCACAGAATGCCTGACGAAATGTTCGCTTATGCCGAAACCGCACTAGAACGCGGTTTGTTCGCGATCATTGCGGGCGCAGGCGGCGCTGCCCACCTGCCCGGTATGTTAGCGGCTAAAACAGTGGTGCCCGTACTGGGCGTGCCTGTGGCCAGCAAACATTTACAAGGCGTAGATTCTTTGCACAGCATTGTGCAAATGCCCAAAGGCATACCCGTGGCCACCTTTGCCATTGGCGCGCCCGGGGCTGCCAATGCGGCCTTGTTTGCGGTGGCCATGCTGGCGCAAAACGATGCGGCCCTTCAAGCCAAGCTGGAACAATTTAGAAAAGATCAAACGGCTGCGGCGCAAGCCATGACCTTGCCGCCGGTGGGGGGTGCGTGAACGGCATGACCCCACCAGTGTCTTTGTTACCGGGTGGCAGTGCTGAAAGCAGCGCTTCGCCTGTTGCCGAGCCCCTCACCTTGGGCGTGATGGGCGGCGGGCAGTTGGGCCGCATGTTTGTGCATGCTGCGCAAACCATGGGGTACTTCACTGCGGTGCTAGACCCAGATGCACAAAGTCCTGCAGGGCGTGTGAGCCATCGTCATATTCATACCGATTACACCGATTCTTCGGGACTGCAGCAATTGGCGGCATGTAGCGCAGCCATCACCACTGAGTTTGAAAATGTGCCCGCACTTGCATTGCGCGAATTGGCCAAGTTGCGGCCCGTGTCGCCAAGTGCTGATGCGGTGGCCATTGCCCAAGACCGTGCCGCAGAAAAGGCGCACTTCGTCAAATGCGGCGTCCCTTGTGCGCCCTATGCCGTTATTGAGTCTGCTGATCAATTGACCGCCGCCTTGACCCAAAATTTACTGCCTGGTATTTTGAAAACAGCCCGCATGGGCTATGACGGCAAAGGTCAAGTTCGCGTGAAAGATGCAGCGGCTTTGCGCGCTGCATGGCAAGAATTAAAACAAGTGCCTTGTGTCTTGGAAAAAATGTTGCCATTGGGTCTGGAGTGCTCGGTCATTGTGGCGCGTGGCCGCGATGGGCAGATGGTGAATTTTCCGGTTCAGCGCAATTTGCACCGGGAAGGTATTTTGGCAGTCACTGAAGTTTATGAAGGCCACTTGCCCGAAGCACTGCAACTACAAGCCGTGGCAGCGGCGCGCGCCATTGCCCAAGGCGTGAATTATGTGGGCGTGTTGTGCGTTGAATTTTTTGTGCTGCAAGATGGCAGCATGGTGGTCAATGAAATGGCACCCCGCCCGCACAACAGTGGCCATTACACCCTTGACGCCTGCGACCAATCACAATTTGATTTGCAAGTTCGCACGCTGGCCGGTTTGCCGTTGACGCCACCACGTCAACACAGCGCGGCCATCATGCTGAATTTGTTGGGTGATGTGTGGTTTGATGCCAAGGGCGCAAAGCGCTTGCCAGATTGGTCCTCGGTGTTGGCATTGCCTGGCACGCATTTGCATTTGTATGGCAAAACAGAAGCGCGCAAAGCGCGCAAGATGGGGCACCTCAACGTCACAGGCGCTTCTGCGAAAGACGTTCGCGACGTGGCCTTGCAAGCCGCAGCTATTTTGGGCATTGAGGCTTTTTAAGTCGTGGGCCAGCGCTCTTCTAACAGCTTGCGAACCTGCGCCATACTTTTACCGCACCCCAACTGAGCGCTAACGATGATTATTTCTGGCAACAACCCCGCGCATGTGCAACAAGCAGTTGATGCTTTGTGCGCAGGCGAGCTCTTGGGTTTGCCAACAGAAACAGTTTACGGATTGGCGGCCGATGCCAGCAACGAATCAGCCGTTGCCAAGATTTTCAAAGCCAAGGGCAGGCCTTCCAGTCACCCTTTGATTGTTCATGTGGCCTCATCGGACTGTGTCCCAAAATTTGCCAATGACGTACCAGACTTTGCACTCAAACTGATGGCGAAATTTTGGCCTGGCCCGCTCACACTCATCTTGCCTCGGCGTGCTGAGAGGGCGGCAGCGGCAGCAGGCGGACAAAACTCTGTTGGCTTGCGTTGCCCATCACATCCAATGGCGCTTGAAGTCTTAGAGGCTTGCGCCGCAAAAGGTGTCTGGGGTGTGGCTGCGCCGAGTGCCAACCAGTTTGGACGAGTGAGCCCAACCACAGCGGCACATGTGCAATCTGAATTTGGACCCGCGCTTTTAATTTTGGATGGCGGTGAATGTGAGGTTGGCATTGAGTCCACCATCGTCGATTGCACCCGCGGTGTCCCCGTTTTATTGCGGCCTGGTCAAATTAGCCGTGCGCAAATTGAACAAGCATGTGACTTGAAATTGGTAAATCCGGAAGCCTTGAACTCAGAAGCGCCGCGTGCCTCGGGTACCTTGGAATCGCATTACGCGCCCACTGCCAAGCTGCGATTGATGCGCACTGAGGAATGGCAAAAAGCATTGGCGGCATTGGGTCCTCACGCGCAAAACTTGGCTTTGTGGTCTGTTCAAAAGCCTTCGCATGATCTGAGGGGCGCTGGCTTGTTCTGGCGCGCCATGCCTTCCGATGCAACGCAAGCAGCACACGACTTGTTCAGCGTGTTGCGTGATTTTGACACGCGAGGTGTGCACACCATTTGGATTGAAACGCCACCCGACACACCGGAGTGGGAAGGTGTGCGCGACAGGTTGAAGCGCGCCGCAGCCTGACATGTTGGAAAAGTCAGCCATCCAATGAAAGACTGAGCTAAGACTTTTTCTGGTCCTTCACCGTCCACTCTAGCAATGCGTCCAAAGCTGGTCGCGCCGCATTGGCGTTGGGGTGGTTCACGATGACGACAAAGACATAGCGCTGCCCGCTCAAGCCTTCTACATAACCGGCCAGCGAAGCCACATCTCTCAGGCTGCCAGACTTTAATCGCGCACGGCCAATGGCCTCGGATTTGGGCAGCCGATCTTTCATGCGCGACACCGTGCCGTCCACGCCAGCGATGGCCAATGAGTTTTGCAATGCGTCTGCATAGTTGCTGCGAGCGGCATGCTGAAGGAGCGCTGTCAGCGCTTGCGAATTACTGCGCTCCTCGCGCGAGAGGCCTGAGCCATTGTCAAGAATGGGCGGTTTTTGATCGCCCAAATGCTGGCCCCACCACTGCAAAACGAGTCGTCGAGAGGCTTCAAAACTGCCCCGTCCTTGCTGGCTCGACAAGGTCAGGAACAACTGCTGCGCCATCACGTTGTTTGAGAATTTATTGATGTCCGACACGATGTCGGTCAAAGGCAAGGAAAGGCCTTCAAGCCAAAGGGTGGCGTTGGGCGGTACGAGGCCTGCGCGAACTTGGCCCTGGAGTTTGCCGCCAGCTTGAGCCCACATGGCCTGCACCATGCGGGGTCCAAAACTGTAGGGTTGCACGTAGGCCACGGGCCATTTTTGTTCACCGCAAGCTGAGGGGTAGGCGCCGAGGAAGCGAATGCTGTCAGCTTGAGAAAAATCTCCCCTCAGTTGGCTGCGCCAGTCTTGGCACTTGCCTGGGCTTAAGGGCACGGTGGCCGGCCACACCACATTGGCCAATGGGGGTTCGCTCTCCACCTTGGCCACACCTTGTGCCAAGTCCGGTGAAAACTTGAACAGCATGGCATTAAAGTTGAGCAGCAAGCCGTGGGGCGCCACGTTGTAGGGCCGCAGGGGTTCGTCGTCAAAACTGGCGGCACTTTTGGTTTGCAGATCAAACACACTGGCATCCAAAATGATGTCGCCCTTGACCTCTTTAAGGCCTTTGGTCATGACGTCTTGCAGCAAGCTTTGCAAGCGTTCTACCACCAGCTTGGGATCGCCGCTGCCTTTCAAATATAAATTGCCTTGAAGTACGCCGTTGATCACGGGTCCGTCCATCAAAACTCGATTACGCCAAGTGAAGTCGGGGCCCAGAATGGACAGGCCGGCCGAGCTTGTGATGAGCTTCATGACAGAAGCCGGGTTCATTTCAGCGTTGGCGCGATGGGAAAGCCGCGGTCTTTGCAATGTGTTCTTGCCTTGGGTTGGAGATTCCAAAGGCGTGATCAGAATGCTAATGGCGCTGAGAGGCACCTCGGCTTGTTGAAAGGCAGAGGCGACCTGGGCCGGAAGCTGGTTTTGTTGTTTGACCCTTTGTTCTTTTGCCAACACCGACAGGCTGTGACAAAGGAACAGGCAGGCGACGCCACCCATGATCAGTTTTAAAAACGCGTGCATGGCTGAAGTCTAGCCGCCCCAAGCCTCTTTGGTCAGCACAGGACGTATCATTGGCCCATGGCTTTATCACCCCAGAACGTTGGCCGTTTGTCGGCCCTGATCACCGTCCTGCTTTGGACCTCTTTCATCATTGTGGGCCGGGCTTCGTCATCTCATGTGTTGCTGCCCTTTGACATTGTCTGCACACGCATCCTAGGGGCCAGCCTGGTGCTGTTGCCTTGGGCGTGGTGGATGATGCGTGAGCAGCGACAAAAAGGAGAGCGTGTGGGCTCCTTGCTGGGCTTGTCGCCGTTGCCCTTAAGGCACACCGTGCAGGCCGGTTTTTTTGGGGGGTTGATGTTTGCCTTGCTGTCGTACATGGGTTTCTTTTTTGCCCCAGCGGGCCATGCATCTGTTTTGATGCCAGGAAGTTTGCCGCTATGGACCACCTTGCTGATGTGGATTTTTCTGAGCGAGAAAATAGGCATGAACCGCGGCATTAGCTTGGGATTGATCTTGATGGGCGACATCTTGGTCGGCGGCCTGAGTTTGCTCAAAGCCTTTGAGGGCGGGGATGTTTGGATCGGCGATTTGCTCTTTATATTGACCGCCATCAGCTGGGCTTCCTACAGCGTCACAGTTCGACGGTTTGGACTTGATGCGGTGAGGGCAACCATGGCCATCACGGCTTTTGCATTGGTCAGCTTTTTGCCTTTGTATACCGTGCTTGTCTTCTTGAATATTTTGCCCAGTCACTTTTCACAAGCTGCTTGGCCAGAAATTTTGTTCCAAGTGACTTTTCAAGGCGTTGGCTCAGTTGCGATTTCTGGCATCAGCTTTACGCAAATGATTCGCTCTTATGGGCCGGTTAAGTCCACCATGATTACTGCCTTGGTGCCCGGACTTTCTGCGGTCGGCGCAGTGATTATTTTGGGCGAACCCATGTCATGGCATTTAATGGCAGGTTTGGCTTTGGTGACATGCGGTATTTTGTTTGGCGTTCGTCAAGCAAGCGAGAAATGATGACTGAAGATTTGAAGTTCTTGGCCTTTGAAACCAGCACTGACATGATGTCGGTGGCGCTGAGTCGAGGCGCTCAAACTTGGCATTACCAGGGTGTGGGCGGTGCCAACGCCTCGGCACAATTGATTCCCGTCATTCAAAAGCTACTCAACCAAGCGGCGATGCAACTGAACGAGTTAACAGCGCTGGTCATCGGTCAGGGGCCAGGCTCTTTCACCGGTCTTCGCACAGCCTGCTCTGTTGCGCAAGGCTTGGCGCTAGGGGCTCACTTGAAAGTCATTCCAGTCGACACCTTGATGGTGGCGGCGGAAGATGCGCGCGTTCAACAGCAAGCTTCAAACCCAGTGGACCTTCACGACTTTCGAGTGGGGGTGGTCATGGACGCACGCATGAGTGAGGTTTATGCGGGCGCCTATCAGTGGCAGGGCGAAGTGCACCAATGGCAACCCCTTTTGCCTTTGCAGGTCGGAGCACCAGAAGCGGTTGTCCAAAATCTGTGTGAATTAATGGGCAGTCACTTTGCTTTGGCGGGCAATGGTTTGGACGTTTACAAAGACCGCTTGAGCTTGCAGACACTTGAATGGAAGGCGCGGCACGTACTTTGCATTCCAGCCATGCCGCATGCAAATGCACTGCTCCGACTGGCGCCTGTCATGTGGCGAAATGGAGGGGCTGTCTTGCCTGAGCTTGTTCAGCCACTCTACGTTCGCGATAAGGTGGCGCAAACTACCGTTGAGCGCGAAGCCATCAAGGAAGCCAAGGCCCTTTTGAATGAGGCCATCAACGCGCAAAGTGAAGGCACATGATCGCTTGGCCTGCTGATCTAAAACAAGAAGCTGAGCCCGACCTTCAGGTTCAGTTGTTTGCCTTGTGTGAAGCAGACCTTGACCAAGTCGTGGCGGTGGAACAAGCAGCGTACAGCCATCCTTGGACGATCGGAAACTACAAAGACGCATTGGCAGCGGGCTACGCAGGATTCAAGCTCATGGCAGGCGATCGCCTGGTTGGGTATCTCGTGGCCATGCAGGTGATTGATGAAGTGCACCTGCTCAACCTCACGGTTGCACCGGACTTTCAAGGTCAGGGTTGGGCTCGTTGTTTGTTGCAGTGGCTGAGCTTGTGGGCGCAGCAACAAGGCGCGTTGCAGTTGTGGCTGGAGGTTCGCGAGAGCAATGTGCGGGCGCTCAAGCTTTATCAATCTTTTGGATTGAAGCAGGTGGGCGTGCGAAAAGACTACTACCCCGCCAGCCGCACAAGCAGAGAGGCTGCTGTTGTCATGAGCATGCCCATTTCACGGCCAGCGGTGCAGGCCGCTGCACCTCGTTAAACTCTTGCGTTATGACTGAAGAAAACGCTATCGACACCGGCTTTGAATTGGACGATCGCCAACGTGCCATGTTGGCGGAGATGGGTGTGCGAGTTTGGATGCCAAAGGCCGTTACAAAACCGCCGACGCATCTGGCGCCAGCGTCTCAACTGGTTTCGGTTCCGGTGGTTGATATTGGCAATTTGCCAGAAGGCATTGCTGCCATGGATTGGCCTGCCCTTCAATCTGCGGTGGCCACCTGTAAAGGCTGTGGCTTGTGTCAAGGTCGTCAGCAAGCCATCTTGGGTGAAGGATTTCCCACGGCCGATTGGATGGTGGTGGGAGATGCGCCTGGCGAGGATGAAGACAAAGAAGGCATCAGCTTTGCCGGCCCAGCAGGTCAATTGTTGGACAACATGTTGAAGGCGCTGGGCTTATCCCGCGATCAAGTGTACTTAACGCATGCCCTGAAGTGCCGCACCCCCTCGGGCCGCAATGCCAGCCAAGTGGAGGTCTCACACTGTGCCGCTTATTTGTCAAGGCAAGTGGCCTTGGTTCAACCCAAAGTCATTTTGGCAATGGGCAGAACGGCGGCTTTGGGGCTCTTGCAAAGCACGGAACCCTTAGGCAAGTTGCGATCAGAGATTCAAAGCTTCAAGGGTGTGCCGGTGGTGGTCACCTATCCGCCGGCTTATCTGCTGCGCAATCAGGCTGACAAAGCCAAAGCTTGGGCAGACCTGTGTTTGGCGGCCAGCTTGGTTCAGTCCTGATCAAGCATCTTTAATTTCAGTGGCAGCGCGGTCGGGGCTTTTCTTGCTCGGCCACAAAACGCTGCCAATCGCAATGGCCACCAATCCCGTGGCGGCCCAGTCCTGCCAGTGCAAGAGTTCGTTCAGCGCCAACGCACCCGAGAAAACAGCCAATATAGGAATCATCATGACGCTCACTGTGGACGCCAGAGGTGGCAGGTTGCGCGCCAAATAAAACCAAGCGGGTTGTGCAAAGCCAAACACCAGAATGGCGTTGTACAAGATGGCGAACCAGTGCGTATTTGTGGGGGCTTGCCATTGGTCTGATTCGAACAAGAATGCCAATACAGTCATCAAAATGGCTGTCAATGCGGTCATCCAAAACGACAAGGTCAGTGTCGGCAGAGGAATGCTGGTTCTGCGCAATAACTGGGTGCCCATGGCCCATGAACAGGCGGAGCCCAAAGCCAACAAAATACCAAGAGGCTTTCCAGACAAGAGGGTCAACTCGTGCCAAAGTAAGAAGACCACGCCCAATGCGGCGGCGGCAACACCGCTCCAAGCGCGAAGAGAAAGTCGATCGTGGAAAATGAATGCACCCAATACGGCAGAAAAGATGGGCATGGTGTAACCCAAAATAGCGGACCGACCGCTCGAAAGGTATTGAACGCCTAAGACCATCAGAGCATGCCAAATGAACATGTTAAAGACTGACAACACCAGCAGTTCGCGCCAGTATTGACGGGGAATGCGCAATGGCACTTTCATGGCCACCAACCCTAAACCCAATATCGGTGTACCTATGAGCAAGCACATCATGCGGTAAGTGAGGGGCGGAAAACCCGTCACTCCCAGCTTCATGATGGGCCAGTTGATACCCCAGACGATGGTGAGCAGGGCAAGGACAACCCATTGGCGTGTAGTAAGAGCATGCATGGGAAGTGATCTTAGGCTTAAAAAAGCAAAATGGGCTGACCCCATGACTTTGACTGGCGTGACCCTTTAAAATCTGGCCATGACCTTCTTAGAACAATTGCAAGGCGCAGAGCGCCAAAACGGCTCCATGCTGTGTGTGGGTCTTGACCCTGAGCCCGGCAAGTTTCCTGCAGGCATGAAGGGCGACGCTGGCAAGATCTTTGATTTTTGCGCGCAGATTGTCGATGCCACGGTCGACTTGGCCATTTCCTTCAAACCCCAAATTGCTTACTTTGCTGCGCACCGTGCAGAAGATCAATTGGAAAAACTCATGGAACACATGCGCCGTAATGCGCCCCATGTCCCCGTCATTTTGGATGCCAAGCGCGGCGACATTGGTGCCACAGCGGAGCAATACGCCATCGAGGCCTTCGAACGCTATGGCGCCGATGCTGTCACGCTGTCGCCCTTCATGGGCTTTGATTCTGTTCAGCCTTATTTGAAACACCACGGCAAAGGTGCTTTCTTGTTGTGCCGTACCTCCAATCCTGGGGGTGATGATTTACAAAACCAACGTTTGGCTTCTGTAGAAGGCCAGCCTTTGTTGTATGAACACGTTGCGAAGTTGGCCCAAGGTCCTTGGAATTTGAACGGCCAATTGGGGCTGGTGGTGGGCGCTACCTACCCTGCTGAAATTGAACGTGTGCGAACTTTGGCACCGACCTTGCCCTTGCTTATTCCGGGCGTGGGTGCACAAGGGGGCGATGCGGTGGCCACCATCAAGGCTGGTTATCGTCAGAGGCAGGGTGTGACCACCGGCGCCGTCATTGTCAGTTCATCGCGCGCTATTTTGTATGCGTCATCGGGCGATGATTTTGCGCTAGCGGCGCGACAAGAAGCCATGCGCACGCGCGATGTTTTGAGAGCAGCCGCTCAGGCTTAATTATTTTTCAAGCAAGCGCTTGAGGTACCGACCCGTAAAGCTGGCCGGATTTTGTGCCAGTGTTTCGGGCGTGCCGACACCCACCACAGTGCCACCACCCGAGCCGCCTTCTGGGCCCATGTCGATCAACCAATCGGCGGTTTTGATCACATCAAGGTTGTGCTCAATGACCACGATGGTATTGCCCGCGTCACGCAATTGGTGCAAGACTTTGAGCAACAAGGCAATGTCGGCAAAGTGCAAACCGGTGGTGGGCTCGTCCAAAATATAAAGTGTGCGACCTGTGTCGCGCTTGGACAATTCGAGTGCCAATTTCACTCGCTGTGCTTCACCACCCGACAGGGTGGTGGCAGCTTGACCTAAACGGATATAACTCAAACCCACATCGAGCAAAGTTTGCAGTTTTCGCGCAATGGTCGGTACGGCATTGAAAAATTCAAACGCCGCCTCAACAGTCATGTCGAGCATTTGCGCAATGTTTTTGCCTTTGTATAAAATTTCCAAAGTTTCGCGGTTGTAACGCTGACCGTGGCACACATCACAAGGCACATACACGTCGGGCAAGAAGTGCATTTCTACTTTGACCATGCCGTCGCCTTGGCAAGCCTCACAACGACCGCCGCCATTCGAGGCGCTCACGTTAAAGCTAAAGCGTCCAGGCCCATAACCACGCTCGCGCGCTGCCGGCACTTCGGTCATCAGGTCGCGAATGTGAGTGAACATGCCGGTGTAAGTGGCAGGGTTGCTCCGCGGCGTACGGCCAATCGGAGACTGGTCGACGTTGATGACCTTGTCGAAGTGGTAGAGCCCCAAAATATCTTCATGGGCTGCAGGTTCATCATGGGCGCGGTGAATGCTGCGCGCGGCTGCGGTGTATAAAGTTTCGTTGACCAAGGTGGATTTGCCTGAGCCCGATACACCGGTGACGCAAGTTAAAAGTCCGACCGGAAATGCCGCACGCACGCTTTTCAAATTGTGGCCTTGTGCACCCACAATTTCAATAAAGTCTTTGCCAGGCGGATGGCGTTTGGCGGGAATCTGAATTGCTTTTCGGCCTGACAAATATTGACCCGTCAATGAATCAGGCGCCAACAAAATATCGGCACAGGTACCTTGCGCCATCACGCGGCCGCCGTGCACGCCCGCACCCGGCCCCATGTCAATCACATGGTCAGCAATGCGAATCATGTCTTCGTCGTGCTCCACCACCAGCACACTGTTGCCAATGTCGCGCAAATGTTTCAAGGTGCCAATGAGTCGATCGTTGTCGCGTTGGTGCAAACCAATGCTGGGCTCGTCTAACACATACCTCACGCCCGTGAGGCCCGAGCCAATTTGGCTGGCCACTCGAATCCGTTGTGATTCGCCGCCAGAGAGGGTGTCGGCACTGCGATCAAGGCTTAGGTAGTTCAGGCCCACATCGTTCAAGAACTTCAAGCGCGAGCC
>CAIMUZ010000106.1 GCA_903844775.1 uncultured Burkholderiales bacterium
AGGTCTGGTAAATATGATTGATGTCACCGTAGAAACATTTGAAGCCGAAGTCATTGCGACGTCTATGACCACGCCCGTATTGGTTGACTTTTGGGCCCCTTGGTGCGGCCCCTGCAAAACCTTGGGGCCCCTCATGGAAATGATGGAACAAGCCTATGGGGGTCGCTTCAAATTGGTCAAAATTGACTCCGACCAAGAGCAGCAATTGGCCGCTGCCTTTGGCATCAAAAGCATTCCCACCTGCGTGCTCCTTAAAAACGGCCAGCCCGTGGACGGTTTTATGGGCGCCGTACCCGAAGGTAAATTGCGCGAATTCCTTGATAAACATGTGCCCGGTGAAAACGAGGTCTTGGCCGCGACTGACGTGCAAGAAGCAGAAGCCCTGATGGAATCGGGCGATTTAGAAACCGCCCAAACCAAATTGCTCGAAGCACTTGAGGCCAACCCCGAAAACGACGACGCACGCTTCGACTTGGTCAAACTGCTGATCAGCATGGGCCAACTCGAAACCGCCAGCACCGTGCTCAAGCCCTGCTTGTCTCAAATTCCTCTCAAACTTCGCTTTGAAGCATTGAAGCAGTGGCTCGATGCCTTGAGCTTTGTAACCACCGACCCCATGGGTCAATGGTCGCTTGAGAAGTTTGACGCGCTCATTGCCGCCAACAAGCGCGATTTTGACGCTCGCTTTGCCAAAGCACGCGTGCTCTTGGCCAGCGACGATTGGGCCGGCGCCATGGACGAACTCTTAGAGATCATCATGCGCGACAAAAAATGGAACGAAGAAGCGCCGCGCAAAACCATGGTGGGTTTATTGGAACTTCTCACGCCCGCTAAACCCAAAGCCGGTGTTGATCACACCGGCAAATCAGCCGGTGGCATTGAACTCATGGGAAAAAGTGCAGTGCAAGAAGACCCTCAAGCCGTGATGGTGTCTAGCTATCGACGCAAACTGAGCATGATGCTGAACTGAAACCGTTGGTCCTCAGCGCGTCAATCGCTGCATCGCTTCTTCGTATTTTGCTGCGGTCTTTTCGATCACTTCATGGGGCAAACGGGGGGCAGGCGGTGTTTTGTCCCAGGGCTTGCCATTGACCATGGTGCTTTCCAGCCAATCACGCAAAAACTGCTTGTCATAGCTGGGCGGGTTCATCCCTTCCACATAGCTTTCAGCGGGCCAATAACGCGAGGAATCAGGCGTGAGCACCTCGTCCATCAAGACCAAAGTGCCATCAAGATCTAAACCAAATTCAAATTTGGTGTCAGCAATGAGGATGCCTTTTTCAAAAGCGATGGCGCTGGCCGCTTTGTAAATTGAAATGCTGATGTCTTTGATGCGCGTGGCCAAATCGAGGCCGATCATCTCTGCGGTTTTTTCAAACGTGATGTTTTCATCGTGCTCGCCCACCGCAGCCTTAGCGGCTGGGGTGTAGATGGGCTCGGGCAACTTGCTGGCATTTTTCAAACCTGCAGGCAACTTCACACCACAAACCGCTTGGCCTTCTTGGTATTCTTTCCAGCCACTGCCAGCCAAGTAGCCACGCACCACCGCTTCAACAGGCAGCGGTTTTAAGCGCTTGACCAACATAGAGCGCCCCGTCACCTGCGACACTTCGGCTGCGCTGACCACACTCTCAGGGGCATCGCCCGTGAGGTGAATGGGACAAAGATTTAAACCTTTGGGGCCGAGTTTGTCGAACCAAAACAGGGCCATTTGCGTCAGCAAAACGCCTTTGCCAGGAATGGGTTCACCCATGATGACGTCAAAGGCGCTGATGCGGTCTGAGGCCACCATCAAAATTCGATCGGTGCCCACTGCATAGTTATCTCTCACCTTGCCACGTGCGAGCAAGGTCAGTGAAGTCAAAGCAGAAGTGTGCAATGCAGAAACGGTTGTCATAGTGACTGCATTATCGAGCCAATTTCAGTGCACAACTTGCGCCAACTCACCTTTGGCGTATTGCCCGGCCACCACGTGCAAGCTATGGCCCTTGATTTTGGAGGCTTGGCCTTCGCAGCCAAACTCGATGTAGCGTTGCTTGCAAATTTGTTTGGCCGCTTCGCGGGCTGGTTTAAGCCATTCGCGGGGATCAAATTTGTCGGGATTTTGTGCCATGAATTTGCGCACTGCAGCGGTCATGGCCAAGCGAATATCGGTGTCGATGTTGACCTTGCGCACGCCGAATTGGATAGCCTTCTGAATTTCTTCGACAGGCACGCCGTAGGTCTCTTTCATGTTGCCGCCATATTCGCGGATGATGGCCAACAAGTCTTGTGGCACGCTCGAAGAGCCATGCATCACCAAGTGCGTGTTGGGAATGCGTTTGTGAATGGCTTGAATGCGATCGATGGCCAAGATGTCGCCCGTCGGCTTGCGCGTGAATTTGTAGGCGCCGTGGCTGGTGCCAATGGCAATGGCCAAAGCGTCCAACTGCGTGCGCTTCACAAAATCGGCGGCCTGTTCGGGGTCTGTGAGCAGTTGCTCGCGGGTCATCACGGCGTCTGTGCCGTGGCCGTCTTCCTTGTCACCTTGCATGGTTTCCAAAGAACCCAAGCAGCCCAATTCACCTTCCACCGTGATGCCCAGTTTGTGCGCCATGCTGACCACTTTTTGCGTCACTTCCAGGTTGTATTCGTAGCTGGCAATGGTTTTGCCGTCGGCTTCCAAGCTGCCGTCCATCATGACCGAGCTAAAGCCCAAGTCGATGGCGCCTTGGCAGATGGAAGGGCTTTGGCCGTGGTCTTGGTGCATCACCACGGGAATTTCTGGATAGGACTCAACCGCGGCTTGAATCAACAACTTCAAGAAGCCTTCGCCCGCATATTTGCGCGCACCCGCCGAGGCTTGCATGATCACGGGCGCGCCGGTTTCTTTGGCGGCTTCCATGATGGCCTGAACTTGCTCCAGATTGTTGACGTTGAAGGCTGGAATACCGTAGCCATTGGCTGCGGCGTGGTCCAGCAGCTCGCGCATTGATACGAGTGCCATGGTGAAAAGTCCCAAAGAGTTAAAAGAATGATCCAAGCCAAGGCGTGAGATTCCCGATGAAAAATACTCCAAGGAAAATCATGTAACCCGCTTGTAACTGATCCTGATTTTAACAAGCGTCTTTGAAAATTCCGGGTTTACCGGCCAGTCCGACTATGATTTAAATCATGTTCGTCAGCTCACCCCCCCTCACAAGCGCAAATTCCGCAGCAAATTGGCGCCTCAACGCCCTCATCAGCCTAGGGCTGATGTTGCTTTTTCTGGTCTGGGATTTTTCGGGTGGGGACATGGCCATGGCCCGGCTTTGGGGGGAGAGCACTGGATTTCCGCTGCGCGAACATGGGTGGATGGTCAAGGTCATGCACCAAGGTGCTCGTGCGTTGGGTTGGCTTTTCTTAATTGCCATGCTTTTGGGGGTTTGGCGTCCTTGGGGACCCCTCAGGTCTTTGGCCACCGCCGAAAGAGCCGGCATCTTTTTTTGCGTGTTGTGCGCGCTGCTTGCTGTGACCCTCATCAAAGGCTTCAGCCAAACCAGTTGCCCCTGGGACTTACAGGCCTTTGGCGGCGTTGTGCCCTATGTGTCGCATTGGAACATGGGGCAAGCCGATGGCGGGGGCGGTCATTGCTTTCCTGCAGGTCATGCGTCCACTGGCTTTGCATTCATGGCTGCATTTTTTGGGCTGAAGCAAAGTGCTTCGGGTGCAGCCCTCAAGTGGCTGGGCTGGGCCATCTTGGTGGGCTTTGTTTTGGGCATTTCACAACAAGTCCGGGGCGCACATTTCATGAGCCACACACTTTGGACCTCTTGGCTTTGCTGGACTGTCGGTTGGATCAGTCACCTTGTTTTTTGCAAATTTCGACTGAATGTCAGGGCTTACTGAGCACGTGAAATTTTAAGCATGTTGGTGCCACCGGGTGCGCCCATAGGCTCTCCGCAAGTGATGGCATAGATGTCGCCAGAAGACACAATGCCGCGACTCTTTAAATGATTCTCAGCCTGAACCAAAGCTGTGTCTCTGTCGGCACTGGTGTCCATCAAGAGGGGCCGCACATTTCGATAAAGGGCCATTTTGCGCTGAGAACTGAGCTTGGTGGTCACCGCATAAATTGGAATTTTCACGCGATGACGACTCATCCACAAAGCGGTTGAGCCAGAATCTGTGAGGGCCACAATGGCTTTGGCGTTCAAGTGATGGGCTGTAAACAAGGCGCCCATGGCAATCGATTGATCGATGTGGCTGAAGGATTGGCCATTGAAATCAGCATCCAGCTCTACTTCTTCGGCGGCCTCGGCGGCCAAACAAATTTTGGCCATTTCTTCGACGGTTTCTAAAGGGTACTTGCCGGCCGCAGTTTCGGCACTCAACATGACGGCATCCGTGCCGTCCAATACCGCATTGGCCACGTCACTCACCTCAGCGCGTGTTGGCACCGGGTTGGTAATCATGCTTTCCATCATTTGGGTGGCCGTGATGACCACTTTGTCATGCGCGCGCGCCAATTTGATCATGCGTTTTTGCAAGGCAGGTACCACCGCATTGCCGACCTCAACGGCCAAGTCGCCGCGAGCCACCATGATGCCGTCACTGGCCAACAGAATTTCTTCTAAGCGAGGAATGGCCTCTGCGCGCTCAATCTTGGCAATCAAGCCGGGCTTGTGATTGAACTCAGCCGCAGCCACATTGGCCAACTGTCTGGCCATTTCCATGTCGGTGGCATTTTTCGGGAAACTCACCGCCAAATAGTCAGCCTGAAAGCTCATCGCTGTTTTGATGTCCTCCATGTCCTTGGCTGTGAGGGCCGGCGCCGTCAGACCCCCGCCTTGCTTGTTGATGCCTTTGTTGTTGGACAACTCGCCGCCCAACTTGACGGTGGTGTTAACCTTTTCGCCCTGCACCGAGTCGATGGTCAGCACGATCAAGCCATCATTGAGCAACAAAACATCGCCCGACTTGACGTCGCGAGGCAGCTCTTTGTAATCAAGGCCGACGCCCGTCAGATCGCCCAGTTCGGTGCGCGAGGCGTCTAACACGAACTTCTCGCCCGGCACCAGCATGACCTTGCCTTCGACAAATTTACCAACGCGAATTTTGGGCCCTTGCAAATCAGCCATGATGGCCACTTCACGGCCTGCACGGGTAGCGGCCTCTCGCACCAAGCGGGCTCTGTCAATGTGATCCTGCGCTTTGCCGTGGCTGAAATTCAACCTGACCACATTCACGCCAGCGCGAATCATGGCTTCAAGCAATGCGGGGTCGCTGGAAGCTGGGCCTAAGGTGGCAACAATTTTGGTAGCGCGGCTGGGCATGTGGACTGATCTCCGGTGTCGATTAAGTTCAATTTTCCCACGAAATGAGTCATTGCAGGGACATTGGCGTCAGCGGTGACGGCGGTATTTCAAGTGGGCGTGACGGAGAACGCTCGAAAAGTCATCTAAAAAGCTTTTGGGGAACGGAATTACAGTAGAAGCCGCTCTTTTTCCCCAATGGGAAGCCAATTGACCCAAGTCATTCACAGGAAAAGCCTCTCGGTTTAGACTAGGGCATATCTTTGATTGGCCCCCAAGCACAGCTTCTGCGCCTTATTTATGACGACACATTCAACTTCTGACAATTTGCAGCCCATTCCTTTAGATCAGGTCATGCCCCATCGCAAAATTATTCGCGAGTGGCTTTTGCCTTTATCGGAACGTTCTACGTTGCGCGCCTTCCTTCTTTTGGTCCTTGATACAGCCTTGTTCATGGGCCTTGTGGCCGGTACCGTTGCCTTCGAGTCGGTCTGGCTCAAACTCTTGTGCGGCTTGGCTGCAGGTTTTGTCATTGGTCGTCTTTTCATCATTGGTCACGATGCCTGCCACCAAAGTCTCACACCCCATCGCGAACTGAACAAGTGGATTGGCCGCTACGCATTTTTGTATTCACTCACACCTTTCAGCCTCTGGGACACCGGCCACAACGTGGTGCACCATGGCTATACCAACCTCAAAGGGGTCGATTTTGTTTGGACCCCTTTAACAGCCGAAGAGTTTGCCGCGCTGGGGCCCATCGATCGCTTGCTGCAGCACCTTTACCGCAGCGGTTGGGCGCCCGGGCTTTACTACCTCATTGAAATTTGGTGGAAGCGTGAGTTCTTCCCCAACAAAACACACATGCCCACACGCCGCCCCATCTTTTTCAAAGACAGCGCCTTGGTCACAACGTTTGGCTTACTGTGGGTCAGCGTGATCAGCTATGCCGCCGTGGCAACCGAACAGTCAATTGCACTGTCTTTGTTGATGGGTGTGCTGGTGCCCTTTTTGTTCTGGAACACCATGATTGGTTTTGTGGTTTATGTTCACCACACGCACGTGCGCGTGTCATGGCACAACGACAAATCGGCATGGACCAAAGCTCAGCCCTTTGTGTCGACCACCGTGCACCTCACCTTCCCCATGAAGATTGGCAACATGGTGCACCACATCATGGAGCACACTGCGCACCATGTTGACATGAGCATTCCGCTTTATCGCTTGAAAAAAGCACAAGCCAAACTAGAAGAAATGCTGCCTGGCCGCATCATTGTTCAGCCCTTTTCCTGGAACTGGTATTTCAAAACTGCCAAGGCTTGCAAGCTGTATGACTTCACGCGCGAATGCTGGACAGATTTTCAAGGTCAAATGACCAGCCCTGTGCGCGGCAACTTGCCCGCCAAGTCTTAAGCTGCTTGCGCGCGTTTCGTCAATATCTCAATCGCTGGCAAGGTCTTGCCTTCCAGCATTTCTAAGAACGCACCGCCTCCGGTAGAGATGTAGCCCACTTGGCTTTCAATGCCGTACTTGGCAATCGCCGCCAAAGTATCTCCGCCGCCGGCAATGCTGAATGCGCTTGATTCTGCGATCGCCAGCGCAATCACACGTGTCCCGTTTTCAAACGCAGCAAACTCAAACACGCCAACCGGACCATTCCACACAATGGTGCCCGCCACTTTCAACTGAGCCGCCAATTTGGCAGCGGTCTCAGGGCCAATGTCCAAAATTAAATCGTCATCGGCCACTTCAGTGGCTTTCTTGACTGTCGCAACGGCATCTGCAGAAAATGATTTGGCGGTGACCACGTCCGTCGGGATTGGCACTTCAGCTCCTCGCGCTTTCATGATCTCGATCACGGCTTTGGCTTCAGCCAACAAGTCGGGTTCGGCCAGGCTTTTGCCAATCTTCAAACCAGCGGCCAACATGAACGTGTTGGCAATGCCGCCGCCCACAATCAGTTGGTCGACTTTGTCGGCCAAGCTCTTCAGAATGGTGAGCTTGGTGGACACCTTGCTGCCCGCCACAATGGCGGCCAGGGGACGTGCAGGGTGCGCCAAGGCTTTGGTGATGGCATCAATTTCTGCTGCCAACAATGGCCCCGCACAAGCCACTTTGGCATATTCAGCAATGCCGTAAGTCGTGCCTTCTGCGCGGTGCGCGGTGCCAAACGCATCGTTCACATAAATGTCGCAAAGCATGGCCATTTTTTTCGCCAACTCTGGATTGTTCTTTTTCTCGCCTTTGTTCACGCGGCAGTTTTCCAGCAAGACGACTTGGCCGGCAGACACGTCAACACCTTCGATCCAATTGGCTTTGAGCATGACGTCTCGGCCGAGCAATTCTGCAAGACGTTTGGCGACAGGGGCCAATGAGTCTTCCGCTTTGAATTCGCCTTCTGTGGGTCGACCTAAATGACTGGTCACCATGACCGCCGCGCCGGCATCGAGGGCCATTTGAATACAAGGCACAGAGGAACGAATCCGGGTGTCTTCCGTGATATCGCCACGGTCGTTTTGCGGCACATTCAGATCAGCGCGGATAAACACACGCAGGCCTTTGACTTTGCCTTGTGCACACAAAGCTGAAAAGCGAATGACGTTCATTGAATTTTTCTTTACGAAGGGTGAAGATGGGGCCAGCAAAAAAAAAAGCGGCCTGAAGGGCTTCGATTTTAATCTTGCAAGCTGGCGAAAACTGACTCGCACACATCAAACCTGATACGAATCACCTACCAGGCTAACAACAAATGCAGCGGCAGATAAGCCATCATGCCCGCCAGAATAGTCAACAGCACATTGCGCTTCCAAAAGTACACAGCGCCACCGACCAACGCGCCGACCCAGCGTGCGTCCATCCATGTTGGCATAAAGTGGCCTTGCTGCATCAATACTTCAGGAAACACCACCGCCGCCAAGGCCGCAATCGGTGCATATTGCAAGCCTCGCTGCGCCCACTCAGGCAAGGTCCACTCTTCACTTGAAATGAAAAAGAAACAGCGAGTGATGAAAGTGACCACGGTGAGGCCCGCAATCACTGCGACGGTCCAAACATCAGTGCCTTCGAAAAACATCATGCCTCATACCCTTGCGGCGTTTTTCGAAATCGCTCCAAGCTCATGCTCAAAATCACCGCCACAACAATGGCCAGCAGAATGTTAAATTTCAAGGGCAACTGATAAGCGGCAATGGCAGTCAAAGCCGCTACACCGGCGGTGAAGAAGCGCATCTTGGTGCTTGCCAATGAGCAAAAGATGCTCACCAGACACAAGGTGCCCGCGAAACCTAAACCCCAAGCGGTAGGAATGATGTTGGCCAGGTAAATGCCAAACAAACTGGTCGCCATCCAACTCACCCAAATAATGCACGTGTTACCCGCGAGAAATGCCGTTTGCGTCTGTTGTTCGTCTGAATCACTGCCAGGCTTTGCAAACCGTCTTGTAAACAAAATATAGCTCATGTCTGCCGTGAGATACCCGTGCATCAATCTTTCGAATCGCGGCAAATGCATCAAGTAGGGCCTAAGATGCAAACTGAAAACCATGAAGCGCAAGTTCACACAAAAGCCCGTGGCCAAGATGACCCACGCAGGCGCACCTGCTGCAATCAAGGGAATGGCGGCCAATTGAGAGCTGCCCGCGTAAACAAACAAAGTCATGGCGATCGACTCCATGACACTCATGCCAGAATTCATCATGGCCACGCCGGTCATCAATCCCCAAGCAGCCACACCTGTTGCTTGCGGCGCTGCATCACGCACTCCCTCCATGAATGCAGGATGGCGGTAGTTTTCAGCTTTTAAAAACATCGCCGACTTCGCCTTTAAAACTGCGCACAAACTCTGCTGAAGATTGGCGCTTGCCGCCAGGTTTTTGCAATTGTGTGAGGCACAAGACACCTTCACCACACGCAACCTCCAGTCCGCTCTCACTGATGGCCAAAAGCGTGCCGGCAGCAGGGGCCGCGCCTTGCACGGAGGCGCAGCTCATCACATGCGCCTGCCAGACCTTCACCACGTCGCCGGCCATCTGCGCCGTCACGCCAGGAAATGGATCAAACGCTCGCACGCGCTGAGACAATGTTTTTGCACTCAGGCTCCAGTCAATGGCGGCTTCTGTCTTTTCAATCTTGTGGGCATAAGTCACCCCTGCAGTGGGTTGCTTCACAGGCTTGAAATGTCCAGCCTGCGTCAAAGTCTCAACCAGCATGCGTGCGCCCATGTCGGCCAACTTGTCATGCAAGCTGGCTGTGGTTTCTTGTTCCCCAATTAACAAGGCTTCCACATGCAACATGTCACCCGTGTCCAATCCGGCATCCATCTGCATGATGGTGACACCCGTTTGTGAATCACCCGCTTCAATCGCTCGATGAATGGGCGCAGCACCTCGCCAGCGTGGCAACAAGGAAGCATGGATGTTCAGGCAACCGAAACGGGGTGCATCCAAAGCCCATTGGGGCAGGATCAAACCATAAGCGGCCACCACCATGACATCGGCTTGGGCTTGCGCAATGAAGGCCTGTGCCGCCGCAGCCTCTTCTGGGTATTTGCCGTCCAGCTTCAAACTGTGCGGCTGCGCCACAGGCAAACCTTTTTCAAGCGCAAACTGTTTTACCGCGGAATTCTGTAATTTCATGCCTCGGCCTGCGGGTCGATCGGGCTGTGTGAACACGCCCACAATCTCATGGCCCGAAGCGTGCAAAGCTGCCAATGCTTTGCGCGCAAATTCTGGGGTACCCGCAAATATCACGCGCATGGAACTTCTTTCTGGATGAGCAATTAAGCGTCTTCTCTTTGCACCTTGAGCATTTTGGTTTTGATGCGATTGCGCTTCAAGGGTGACAAATATTCCACGAATACTTTACCGATCAAGTGATCGAGTTCATGTTGCACACAAACCGCCATCAGGCCTTCTGCTGCCAACTCACGCACTTGACCGTTTTCATCTGCGGCTTTCACTTTGACAGACACGGCACGCTCAACACCATCGTAAATTCCGGGTACGGACAAACAACCCTCTTCACCCTTCACGCGCTCTTCACTGAACCACGTAATTTCAGGGTTCACCAAAACCACAGCTTGGTTGCGGCCTTCAGAGGTGTCCATGACGACCACGCGTTGATGCACGTCCACTTGGGTAGCCGCCAGGCCCACACCCTCCGATTCGTACATGGTTTCCAGCATGTCGGCCACCAGCGCGCGCAGTTTGTCATCAAACTCCGTCACGGGTTTCGCCAACTTGTTCAAGCGGGGGTCGGGATAGCAAAGAATGTTTAAAAGTGCCATGTTGTTTTGTATTCAGCAATACCTCTATTTTCTCCAATTTGAAGAAGCCTTGCCGAAGACTTAGATCGTACCCAAAATCGCCCCCTCAGCCTTTGGCTTCATATTGAGGAAAAAAATGGTTTCGACCCGTGAAAGTCTGAAAGCTTGGCTGCGTTTGAGCCTCACACCCGGCGTGGGCAATCTCACTGCCCGCTCTCTGCTGCAAGCATTTGGCCGGCCCGAGATCATCTTTGAGCAAAGCGCCAGTGCCTTGCAATCGATTGTCAGCGGCCCTGTCAGTCAACAACTTCGACTGGTGCCGCCTGAATTAGAAGAGACTTTAGAGACCGCCTCGAATTGGCGCCAAGCACAGGGCGGCTCCAGCGCACTCAAGGTACTGCACAAGCGGATTCTCACACTGAAAGATGATGATTACCCCAGCACCTTGTTACGCATGCCTGACCCCCCTTTGCTTCTGTACGTATTAGGGCAGACGCAGCACTTGCATTTGCTCAGCCCACCACTTGACCGCGCGCCACAGGCCCTTGCCGTGGTTGGCAGCCGCAATCCCACCCCACAAGGTCGTTTGAATGCGCATGATTTTGCCCTTCACTTTGCTCAAGCGGGACTCACTGTGATTTCTGGCTTGGCCTTGGGGGTTGACACTGCTGCCCATCAAGGTGCCTTGCAAGGTGGGCACCCCCACCATCCCTTGCACACGGTGGCAGTGGTGGGTACGGGTCTAGACCGCGTCTATCCTCATCAAAATCACGCCTTGGCCATAGAAATTGCGACACATGGCTTATTGATCAGCGAATATCACTTGAACACGCCGCCCATTACCTCTAATTTCCCCAAGCGCAATCGTCTTATTGCGGGCCTGTCACAGGGTTGCTTGGTGGTAGAAGCCGCCACGCGCTCTGGGTCATTGATCACTGCGCGCCAAACTTTGGACATGGGCAAGGAGGTGTTTGCGATTCCCGGCTCCATTCACACCACTGTGTCAAAGGGGTGCCATGATCTCATCAAGCAGGGCGCCAAGTTGGTCGATTGCGTACAAGATATTTTGGAGGAATTGAAAGACCTACCAGAGGCGCCATCTTTGGCAACGAAGGGTCCGCTTGTTTCAAAACCAACCATGCCACTGTCGCCCCTATTGATTGACGTTCAAATGAGCGCCAGTCCATTGAAGGTGATCGACCATTTGGGCCAAGACCCCGTGGGCCTAGATGAGTTGCAATTGCGAAGTGGTTTGCCGATCGCGCAACTGCAAGCCGAGTTGTTCCAATTGGAGATGCGTGGGGCACTGGGGCGGTTGTCGGGCGGCCTTTACCAAAAGCTCAACCGACAGCGTTAGATCTCTTCTTTAAACCACAGCGCCAGAGTTGGGATCGTCGGGATCTTCGTCTTTTTTCGGTCCGGCTTTGATCAAGTCCTCACGCTTAATGCCCAACCACATGGCAATGGCCGCGGCCACAAACACGGACGAGTAAATGCCAAACAAAATGCCAATGGTCAGCGCCATGGCAAAGTAGTGCAAAGTCTCACCGCCAAACAGCAACATGGACAGCACCATGATTTGCGTTGAGCCGTGCGTGATGATGGTTCGGCTAATGGTGGACGTGATGGCGTTGTCAATGATCTCCACCGTGTTCATCTTGCGATAACGCCTGAAATTCTCGCGAATTCGGTCGAAAATCACCACCGATTCATTCACCGAATAACCCAGCACCGCCAGCACCGCGGCCAATACGGCCAAGGAGAATTCCCACTGAAAATAGGCAAAGAAGCCCAAAATAATAATGACGTCGTGCAAGTTGGCAATGATGGCTGCCACTGAGAATTTCCATTCAAAGCGCACCGCCAAATACAGCATGATGCCGATCACCACAAAAGCCAAAGCCTTCAGGCCGTCAGTCGCTAACTCCTCACCCACCTGCGGGCCGACAAATTCTGTGCGGCGCATGGTGGCTTCTGCGTTTTGGGCTTTCAATGCTTCCATGAGCTTGTCACTTTGCTGCGCAGAGCTCACGCCTTTTTGTGCAGGCAAACGAATCATCACGTCGCGCGCAGAGCCAAAGTTTTGCACTTGCACATCGGTGTAACCTAAGCTTGAGACCACGCCACGCACCTTTGTGAGGTCGGCGGGTTGGCTGTAGCTGACTTCCATCACTGTGCCACCCGTGAACTCCACCGACAAATGCAAACCGCGGCTGAACAAAAAGAAGACCGCCAACAAAAAAGTGGCCAAGGAGATGACGTTGAAGATCAACGCATTCTTCATGAACGGGATGTCTTTGCGGATTTTGAAAAATTCCATGATGCTGCTCCGCTTTATTCTTTGTTGTCGGCTGTTGCAGGCAATGCCGAACCGTCAGGTCGCCAGACTGTGCCGATAGACACTGACTTGAGTTTTTTCTGACGGCCATACCAAAGATTGACCAAGCCGCGTGAGAAAAATACCGCAGAGAACATGCTGGTCAAAATGCCCAAGCAGTGCACAACGGCAAAGCCGCGGACGGGGCCAGAACCAAATGCCAACAAGGCCACACCAGCAATCAAGGTGGTGATGTTGGAGTCAAAAATGGTGGCCCAGGCTCGCTCATAGCCCGTATGGATGGCCGCTTGGGGCGAAGCGCCCAAGCGCAGTTCTTCGCGCACTCGCTCATTGATCAGTACGTTGGAGTCAATCGCCATGCCCAGCGCCAACGCCATGGCAGCCATACCAGGCAGCGTGAGTGTGGCTTGCAACATCGACAAGACCGCCACCAGCAACAACAAGTTGAAGGCCAAGGCGATACTGGAAAACAGGCCAAATATCGCGTAATAAACACACATGAAAGCAGCGATCACCAAAAAGCCCCAGGTGACGCTGTTAAAACCTTTGGCAATGTTTTCGGCACCCAGGCTGGGGCCAATGGTGCGCTCTTCAATGATTTCCATGGGCGCTGCCAAGGAGCCTGCGCGCAACAACAAAGATGTGTCGTTGGCTTCGCTGGTGGTCATGCGGCCCGAAATTTGAACGCGGCCGCCGCCAATTTCTGAGCGGATGACCGGCGCTGTGACCACTTCGCCTTTGCCTTTTTCAAACAGCAAGATGGCCATGCGCTTGCCCACGTTTTCGCGCGTCACATCTTTGAAAATACGTGCGCCTTTGCCATCCAATGACAAATTCACAACGGGCTCTTGTGTCTGACTATCAAAGCCAGGTTGTGCGTCGGTCAGGTTGTCACCCGTCAGAATGACTTGCTTTTTCACAATCACCGGCTGGCCGTTGCGCTCTAAATAACGCTCAGAACCAAAGGGTACCAGGCCATTGGTTTGCTCTGCAGAACGCGCCTCGCTGCTCTCGTCGACCAAGCGCACTTCCAAGGTGGCGGTGCGACCCAAAATATCTTTGGCCTTGGCCGTGTCTTGCACGCCAGGCAATTGCACCACGATGCGATCGAGACCTTGCTGCTGAATCACAGGTTCGGCCACGCCCAACTCATTGATTCGGTTGTGCAGGGTCGTGATGTTTTGCTTGAGGGCTTGCTCTTGAACGCGGCGTGCGGCTTCAGGTTTGATGTCGGCTGTGATTTTGAATTCGCCGCCGTCAGCCGCATCCACCACTTGCAAGTCGGAAAACTGATCCGCCAACACGCGTCGTGCGGCATCCAATTGCGCCTTATCGCGTACTTTGATTTCAATGCTTTGGCCGTTGCGTGTAATGCCTCCGTGGCGAACATCTTTTTCACGCAGTGTGGTGCGAATGTCGCCAGCCAAGGAATCTGTCTTTTGCGTCAGCGCGGCCTTCATGTCCACTTGCAGCATGAAGTGCACGCCGCCGCGCAAGTCCAAGCCCAAGTACATGGGTGAGGCGTGCAGCGAAGTTAACCAAGCCGGTGAGCGCGAGAGTAAATTCAAGGCCACCACATAGCCATTGTCTGCGCCTTCTGGAATCAAGGCTTTTTGAATCGCGTCTTTGGCTTTGAGTTGTTGCTCGGTGGTTTCAAAGCGCGCTTTGATAGAAGTACCTTCCAGCGCCACCGCTGAAGACGGCACATTGGCTGCCTTCAAGGCATCTTCTACACGCGCCAAAGCCGCTGTGTCAACCTTCGAGCTCATCTTAGAAGACGACACTTGCACCGCCGGCGCTTCACCAAAAAAGTTGGGCAAGGTGTAGACCACGCCCAACAACAAAGCGATCACGATGATCGCAAATTTCCACACCGGATAACGGTTCATGATGGCAGTCGCTTCAAAGAAGAGAAAAGAGCAACAGGCATGTCCAAGCGCAGGGCACTTGGCTCATGTGGCGTTTACTTGATAGAACCTTTAGGCAAAACTTGAATAACGGCTGAGCGTTGCATTTGGACTTCCACACCATTGGAAATTTCAATGCTCAAGTAACCGTCACCTAATTTGCTCACTTTTCCCAAGAAGCCACCGGCCGTGATAATTTCATCGCCTTTTGCAAGGGCGTCTATCATGGTTTTGTGTTCTTTTTGCTTTTTCATTTGGGGGCGAATCATGACGAAATACAGCACCACAAACATCAAGAGCAAGGGCAACATGCTCA
>CAIMUZ010000107.1 GCA_903844775.1 uncultured Burkholderiales bacterium
CAGGCTTGCCGGCCAGTCTGGGGTAATAACCATCGGGTCCGGCGCGGCCTTGCTCGCCATGGCAGGCAGTACAGGCGCGGGTTCTTTCGGCCATGTCGTCTTTGAAGCTTTTTCCTTGGCCCCAGGCCTGTGACCCGTAGAAAACTGAGGCGATGGAGATCAACCAAGCAAGCTTTCCTAATTTCAAGAGGAACTTGGCGATGTGCATCAAAAAAGAATTGAAAAACATGTTGAAAAGATGACCCGAAAGGCGGCTTTTTAGGGCCTGGTTCAGGTCCAAGGATAGAAGATTCCCAGTTCAGGCGACAATCTAGGGTTTTGAGACTCTAACATTGACCGATATGTCCGATTTTGAAGTTCGATTTGCCACCCAAAAAGAAGCCGCTGATGTGGCCCAATTGCACCTGATCGCTAGCCGTGCCGCCTATGCAGGACAAGTGCCAGAAGCGCACTGGGATGCCACGCCCATGGCCAAGCGCGTGTCTTACTGGAAAGAAGCCATTGAATATGGAGAGCCCCAGGTGCTGGTGGCTTTGGAAGGCAACAGCGTTGTTGGCTTTGTGGGCTATGACCGTTCGCGTGACCCCAAGTCCAAAAACACCATGGGTGAAATTTGGGCCATTTACGCGGACCCCGATCGTTTGGGTGAGGGCGTTGGCTTGGCGCTGTGGGATGCGGCCCGCGAAGGCCTGCTGGAAGAAGATTGCACCGATGTGACCATTTGGGTGCCACTGCTGAATGAGCGCACCGTGCGTTTTCATGAACTGGCAGGCTTCAAGCGTGAAATGAACACGGCGCGCACCGTGCCTATTGGTACTGTCAAAGTGGAAGAAGTTCGAATGAAGCGTTCCTTGGCTTAAAACATTGGCTTCAATGAAAATTTTGCTGGCCCCCATGGAAGGGCTGTTAGACCACAGCCTGCGTGACACGCTCACACGTGCGGGCGGCATTGATTTGTGCGTGTCTGAATTTATTCGAGTGACCGATGCGGTGCTTCCAAAAAGAGCTTTCTACCGGGTGGTGCCAGAGTTGTTGAATGAAAGTAAAACGCATGCGGGAGTGCCAGTCAGAACGCAATTATTAGGTTCTGACCCCGAAATTTTGGCCGCCAATGCGGCGCGCTTGGCCAAGCTGAATCCTGCTGGCATTGATTTGAACTTTGGTTGTCCTGCCAAAACGGTCAATCGTCATCGAGGGGGTGCGGTGCTTCTTGATGAGCCTGAATTGATTGGTCAAATTGTGGCTGCCGTGCGCCGTGCTGTGCCCACCAATGTGCCTGTGTCCGCCAAAATGCGTTTGGGTTTTAACGACGATTTGCGTGCGGAAGATTGCGCCCAAGCCATTGAAGCCGCTGGCGCAGATCAGTTGGTGGTGCATGCCCGCACCAAGGCGCATGGCTACCGGCCGCCTGCTTATTGGGATCGCATTGCCGACCTTCGTCGAAGTGTGAAACTGCCGATGGTGGCCAATGGTGAAATCTGGACTGTGGCCGACGCCATTCGTTGCCGCGAAGTCACTGGCTGCAATGACATTATGATTGGCCGTGGCATGGTGAACAACCCTGGGCTTGCATTGGAAATTAAATTTCACGATGCTCAGGCACAAGGCATGTCTTTGGCAGACATGCCGCAGAAATTTTCTTGGCAACAGTTGTGGCCCTTGCTCAGTGTTTTTTGGAAGCGCATGAGCTTGCATGTGGCGCCACGCCATCGTTCTGGGCGCTTGAAACAATGGCTTAATTATTTGCGTCGGCATTACCCTGAAGCGCAGCAAGCATTTGACACGCTCAGGCTGGTGCAAGACCCTAAGGTGTTGGAGGCTTGGATATCGCAGCCGCTTGCAAAATTTGAGCGGCAACCTCAAGTTGAAGCGCTTGCAAGCTAGCTTGTAAAAGCGCACTGGCCGCAAGGGCGGCAGCTTGCTCCTGGTGTGACGTCATTTGTTTGCACAAGCCTTCAGTGCGCGTGATTTCAGCCACCAATGCATCTTGGCAAAACACGGGCGCAAAGCCTTTCAGTTGGTGCCATATTTTTTGTAATACTTCGAAGTTTCGATTTTGGATGGCGTTGGCAATGACCGACTCGTCAGTGAGCAGCGTGGTATTGAGCGTGCCCAAAAGTTGGTAAGCGCTGCTGGCATCTCCCAAAAAACCGATGGCTTTTTCCATGGACAAAAAACGAAGTGAGGTCATGCTTTACAACTGACCGTGAAGCAGGGCATCCAAGCCACCTTCCGGCTCAAAGCGCTTGTTTCTAAAGTGGAGTCGTGAGGGGCCGGGGAGTGCACGTTGCCGCACAGGATGCCCAGGGTCGCCAGGGTAACAAATGACCCGCATTCCCTCGATATCAAAAGGCTCTGGTTGAATCACTGGGGGTGTGCGTTGCGCGGCATCTTCTAGCGCATGATCGACGGTCTGAAATAGACTCAAGTGAGACAGGCTCATAATTTGAGGCGGTGCCAACAGTATCTCTCCCGCCCAATATTGCACAAGGGCTTGTCTTGGTGTTGTCCACAAGACTTGAGTGGTTTCGTGATTGTCCTGCACAGCAGTTTGTGATGCAGGCGCTCTGGCTAAAAAGAATCGCGTGTCGAAGCGTTTGGACATCATGGAGGGCATGCGCGGTGTGATCCAACGCGACCAGGGTCTCAGGTCGGCGCAGCTCAGTTGCAAGCCGCACTCTTCTTGGGCTTCTCGCAAGGCAGCCGCGAATAAACTGCCAGCATGCTCAGGCGTGATGTCGGGTTCCCCCAGCTTTGTTTGCAAATCTGAGAGGGCTTGGTCAAGGCTTGCCAAGGCGCTAGGACTGGCATCGGCTTCATCGCGTTTGCCACCTGGAAATACAAAAGCACCACCCAAGTCCTTAGAGTCTGAGTGACGTTTGAGTAACAAAACTTCTAAGCCAGACGATCCCTCGCGCAGCATCAACACAGTGGCTGCATCAAGCGGTGGGGTGTCGACGATGTGAGAGGTGATTTCCATGAGGGCTTAAATTGAGTAACATCACAAGGCTATCAGATTGAGGAAACCAAATGAGCATTGATTTTCACGGACGTGTCGCCATTGTCACAGGTGCAGGTGGCGGATTGGGCAAACAGCATGCGCTGGCGCTGGCAAAGCGGGGCGCTAAAGTGTTGGTGAATGACCTGGGCGGCAACGTTCATGGTGAGGGTGGTTCTGTCAGTGCGGCCCAGGCCGTGGTGGATGAAATCATCAAAGCCGGCGGTGAAGCCATGGCCAATGGCGCCTCTGTGACCGATTACGAGGCTGTTCAGGCCATGGTCAAACAAGCCATGGACCAATGGGGCCGTGTTGACATTCTGATCAACAATGCCGGCATTTTGCGGGATAAAAGCTTTTCCAAAATGGAGATTTCAGATTTCCGCTGGGTCATGGAAGTTCATGTGATGGGCGCAGTTCATTGCACCAAAGCAGTTTGGCCCATCATGCAGGCTCAAAGCTATGGCCGCATTGTGATGACCACTTCTTCCAGTGGTTTGTACGGTAACTTTGGCCAAGCCAACTATGGCGCGGCCAAAATGGCATTGGCTGGCATGATGCAAACGCTTTCCATTGAGGGCGAAAAATACAATATTCGCGTCAATTCTTTGGCGCCCACAGCCGCCACTCGCATGACCGAGGGCCTGATGCCTGAGGCTGTCTTGCAGGCGCTGGAGCCGCAAGCCGTTGTGCCAGCTATGTTGGTCATGGCGTGTGAAGATGCACCTAACAGAACCATTATGTGCGCCGGCGCAGGAAGCTTTGAAGTCGCCAATATCACTCTCACTCAAGGCTTGTATTTAGGTGTTTCAGACGACACCCCAGAGCAATTGTTGGCAGCGATGGCGCAGGTGAAAGATCGCCATGGCGAGTTGGTGCCGGGTTCTGGTTCAGGCCAAGGCAGCCTGGAAGTGGGCAAGGCCATGGCCGCCCTTAAAGCTTAACGCAGTGTCAGAACCACGGGGGTGTGATCGCTGGGCCGCTCGTTTTTGCGCGGTACTTTATCAATCACGCAACCAGTGGCGCAAGCCTTCAATGCATCAGTGATCAAAATGTGATCGATGCGCATGCCGCGATTTCTTTTGAAACCGAAGTCACGGTAGTCCCACCAGCTGAAGCTTTTTTCGGTTTGCTCAAACAGTCTGAAACTGTCGTGCAGGCCTAATTGAATCAAGCTGTTCAGATGCTCTCGCTCTTCGGGTGTGCAGTGAATGGTGCCCGCCAAGCCGACGGGGTCCCAAACATCAAGATCATCAAAGGTGATGTTGTAGTCACCCATCAGTGCCAGCTTGGGGTAGGTTGACATCTCTAGCTTGACCCACTGATGCAATGCCGTTAGCCAGCGCATTTTGTATGCGAACTTGTCACTGTCAGGCGCTTGGCCATTGGGAAAATAGCCGCCAATCACGCGCACGTCGCCAAAGGTGGCAGTGATCACGCGTGACATGTCATCCTCAAAGCCCGGAATGTTTTTAACAAGCTGTGTGCCTTCGATGCGAGAAATGAGTGCCACGCCGTTGTAGGTTTTTTGGCCGAACCACTGAGCGTGGTAGCCCGCTTCTGTGAATGCGGCAAGCGGAAACTTGTCATCGGTCATTTTTAATTCTTGCAACGCAAGAACATCGATGGCGTGTTCTGGTCCTAGGATTTCTTGGGCTTTTAACCAGTCGATCACTTGAGGCAAGCGCACGGTGAGTGAGTTGACATTCCAGGTGGCAAGTTTCATGGCACTCAAACTACTTTCAAGCAGACCGTTGGTAAGTGACAAAACTGAATTTCATACCCGACGATGCCGTGTGAGGCTCGCGTGATGTTTCGTGCCATTCATCATTTAACACGGGTGCGTAGGCATCACCTTCGAAGTTTTGTTCGATTTCTGTCACGACAGCTTCATCGGCGATCAGCGCCAATTGCGCATAAATTTCTGCGCCGCCCATGACCCATAAATCTTTACCCTCAGGGCAATGGGCCAATGCAAGTGAGAGGCCTTCTGCAAGAGAGTGCACAACATGAGCGCCTTCTGCGCGCCAATCCTTTTGACGCGTGATCACCAAATTAGCACGGCCAGGAAGCGGTCTGAATTTGACGGGAATCGATTCCCAGGTTTTTCGCCCCATCAGCACAGGGCAACCCAGTGTGGTGCGTTTGAAATGCGCTAAGTCTTCGGGCAAATGCCAAGGCATTTGGTTGTTCAGTCCAATGACCCCATTGGCGGCGCGCGCGTAAATGAGTTTTAACTTCATTAAACGGCCACCGGCGCCTTGATGGCTGCGTGGCACTGATAGTCCAGCACTTCAAAGTCTTCGTATTCGTACTCAAAGACAGATGCAGGCTTTCGCTTGATGTTCAAAGTGGGATAAGCGAAAGGTGAGCGGCTGAGTTGCAGTGCCACCTGTTCTTTGTGATTGCTGTAGACATGACAGTCGCCACCCGTCCAAATGAAATCACCGACATCCAAATCACATTGCTGCGCCATCATGTGCGTGAGCAAAGCGTAGCTGGCAATGTTGAAAGGGACGCCCAAGAAAATATCAGCACTGCGCTGATACAACTGGCAACTGAGCTTGCCCTTACCGCCCTCAACTTGAGACGGTGCGACATAAAATTGAAAGAACGCATGACAAGGCATGAGGGCCATTTTGGACAACTCGGCCACATTCCAAGCGCTCACAATGATGCGGCGCGAATCAGGATTGGTTTTGAGTGTGCGAATCACATCGCTAATTTGATCGATGTGAGCGCCATCGGGTGTCGGCCAACTGCGCCATTGCACGCCATAGACCGGGCCGAGATCGCCATCCTCCCGCGCCCACTCGTCCCAAATGGTGACACCGCGTTCGCGCAACCAATTGTTGTTGCTAGAGCCCGTCAGAAACCACAAAAGCTCTTGGATGATAGAGCGAAGGTGAACTTTTTTGGTAGTGACCAGCGGAAAGCCTTCGTTCAAATCAAAACGCATTTGATGGCCAAACACACTGGTGGTGCCCGTGCCAGTGCGGTCTGCCTTGAAGACACCATGGTCGTTCACGTGGCGCATGAAGTCTTCGTATTGCGAGCGAATAGGGCGTGGGGTCATGGTCTGATCAATGAGAGTTTTTCGACGGCTTCAAATGCAATCTGGGCCAAAGGCTAAATTTTAATCACTCTGCCGGGGTTCATGATGTTGTGAGGGTCTAAAGCCAGCTTGATGGCCTTCATCATGGCCAGCGCAGTGGGGTCTTTGTATTGCGTGAGTTTGTCGACCTTCAGGCTGCCCACGCCGTGTTCGGCGCTGATCGACCCATGGAAGGCTTTGACCTGGTCGAACACCCAAGTGTTCACTTGCTCCTCGTGGTCGCGTAAAAATGCGGGGCCGTCTGTGCCAGCCGGCGCTTGCACGTTGTAATGAAGGTTGCCATCGCCCCAATGACCAAAGTTCACCAAGCGAATGCCGGGAATTTTGGACTGCAGCAAAGCGTCGGTTTCGGTCACAAATTGAGGAATCAGAGACACCGGCACGCTGATGTCGTGCTTGATGTTCAGGCCCTCATCGGCTTGCGCCATGGTGATGGTTTCGCGTATTTCCCAGAGCCCCTTGGCCTGCGCCAAACTCTCAGCCACGACTGCGTCGGTCACCCAGCCTTTGTCCAAGGCGGCCTCCATCAGGCTTTCAAAGCCGATTCGGGCATGGGCCTCCGATTCGTGGTCTGAATTTTCTAAAAGGACGCACCAGGGCGATTCTTTGAACAATGGCACTCGAAGCTGGGGGTAGTGTTTGTCCACCAAGCCCAATGCAAATTGCCCCATCACTTCAAAGCCTGTGAGTCCTGCACCCAAGCGTTCGTGGGCCAAACCCAACAGGGACACAGCTGCTTCCATGTTGGGCACTGCAGCCCATGCGGTGAGCTGTGCGGCAGGTTGGGGATAGAGCTTCATGCAGGCGGCCGTGATGATGCCCAAAGTGCCTTCACTGCCAATCATGAGATTGCGCAAATCGTAGCCTGTGTTGTCTTTGCGAAGGCCCGACAGGCCATGCCAAATCTCACCTTGTGCGGTGACCACTTCCAGGCCTAAACACAGCTCGCGTGTGTTGCCAAATCGAAGCACTTGGGTGCCACCCGCATTGGTCCCTAAATTGCCACCCAAAGTGCAACTGCCTTTGGCGGCCAAGCTCAAGGGGAACAAATAGCCTGCATTTTCAACATGCTCTTGAACGTTTTGCAAAATGCAACCAGCCTCTGCAACCACGGTGAGGTTGGCGGAGTCTAGCGATCGAATTTGATTCATGCGTTGCAAGCTCAGAACCACTTGCTGGCCTGAACTGTCAGGCACAGAGCCCACCACCAAACCGGTATTGCCGCCTTGCGGAACGATGCTGGTCGATGCGTTGGCACAGGCTTTGACGACTGCAGCAACTTCTTGCACATTGGCCGGCCGAACGACGGCCAAAGCCCTGCCATGTGCGCGCTTGCGCCAGTCTCGCTCCCAAGCACTTAAATCAGTTTGTGGATCCTCGTGTGTGAGGACATTGGGGCTGCCGCAAATGCGGCGCAGGTTTTCCAATAAGGTGCTCATTTTGATGCTTCAGAAGGGCCTGTCGATGTTGGCTCAGTTGTCAATGCGGCATGTTCTCTGGCCATTTGAAACCGCCAACGGACATGGAATGCACAAGCGGCAAACAGCACGACGCACAAAATGGTTTCGATCAGGGCGAGTCCGGCTGACATGCCTTGATCCCCCCAGGCCCGGACAACACCCTCAATGAAATAAAGCCAAATCATGAGGCTGACCCAGCGGTAGGTGTACATGCGGTTTTTGAGCAGGCCCGCCAGTGGCCAACACAGGGGCAGAACTTTGATGGCCCACCATGAGCCACCTTCGCGCAAAGGCGCAAGCCACAACTCCCAGAGCAAACCCAGCAAAATAAGGGCTAAAAGACTGCCAACGGCCACCCAGCGGGTGATTTCGATGGACTTTGGGGTCAGAAATGGGAGGTTCGTTGAGGAGTCGTTCATGGCGATGGCATCATACCGGTCATGAAGCCAATTGAATCTCTCCGTTCCACTTTGAATGAATTTGTCCAGTTCCCTTGGCGACAAATGTTGCGCACCTTGTGGCTCCGTTTTCGTGAAGTCAGGCTGGGGATGACAGCCAGTTCCCTGACTTTCACCACCGTTTTGGCCTTGGTACCCCTATTTACCTTGGTTTTGGCCATTTTTACGGCCTTTCCGATCTTTGCCCAAGTGCAAGACCAATTGCAGCGCTGGTTGATTGAAAGCTTGGTCCCCGAAAGTATCTCCCGCCAAGTTTTGGGGTCTCTGACCCAATTTTCTCGAAAGGCTAGTCGTTTGGGCTTGGTCGGTTTGTTGGCCGTGGTGGCGACCTCTTTGGCCTTGTTGGTCACCATTGACAGGACGCTGGGTCAAATTTGGCGCGTCAGCCGACAGCGCAATTGGGCGCAAAGGGTTTTGATTTATTGGGCTGGCTTGACTTTGGGGCCCTTGCTGCTTGGCGGGAGTTTGGCCATTTCTTCCTATTTGTTTACCGGCTATTTGTCGGGCTTAGGAGATTGGCTGCCCGTTTCAGTGCGGACTTTATTGGACTTGGTTGAATTTTGTTTGTTGGTGGGCTGCGTCACAGGCTTGTACTACTACCTGCCGAACACACGTGTTGATTGGCGGCATGCGCTGATAGGCGGGGTGGCGGTCGCTTTGGGCTTGGAGTTGTCCAAGAAGGTGTTGGCGCTTTATTTGGCGCAAATGCCAACCTACTCGGCCATTTATGGCGCGTTTTCTGCCGTTCCCATTTTGTTGGTTTGGATCTATGTGGCTTGGGTGGTGGTTTTGTTGGGTGCCGTGGTCACTGCCAGCTTGCCTGAAATTGGCCGGCAGGCTAAAAGACATGCAGATGGCCCTGGCTGGTCGTTCAGACTGGCGCTAGAGGTTTTGCAGCGGTTGTCAGTTGCGCGAATGGCATCGCCTCAAGGTTTGCGATTGAGTCAACTGGCCGATGAACTGCACATTGAGCAGCGCCACGCTCAGCTTGTTTTGGATGCCTTGCAAGAACTCAATTGGGTGGGGCGGCTGGAGCAGTCCGACACTCAGATTGAGAGCACTTGGGTGTTGTTGGTCGAGGTCTCGGTCACTCAACTGGAGCCGCTGGTGAAAAAACTTTGCCTGCATCCTTCCGAGGCCACCGATTTGCTTTGGCAAAAAACGCAACTAACTCGCCTCATGCTGGCCGATGTGATCCGAACTTAAGCTGGCCTGTGCGTGATGTGGGCATCACTTTTTGCAAAATGCAATCATGGCGCTCAAGGTTTCTTCCGGCGCTTCAACCATGAGCTGATGCCCCGCGTTGACCATGGCCACACGGCCGTCGTGGGCTAATTTGATCAAGCCCTGTGCCGCCTTGGGCTGAGTCATTTGGTCTTTTTTACCCAACAAGAAGAGGGTCGGGCAAGTCACTTTGCCGATGGAAACTTCACCTTGGTCGTAACTGTCGCAGGCCTTGAAGCCTATGTTGAAAATATTTTCATGGCGATTGCTGTTCAACACGCGTCGCATCAAGGCTTTGCTGCCCCCTAACAACCACGTACCCGGGCCCAGTGCGCTGGGTGGTGGTGCCAGTGTGGAATGTGAAAACACATTGACCATCTGAATGGCTTTTTGGGGATCGTTCAGCGAACTCTCCAGCAATGCTGGCGAGACTCGCATGGGGTAAGCGGTGCCCACCATCAACAATTGAGAGACACGCGAGGGATTTTCGGCGGTGGCATGCAGGGCAATGAGTGAGCCAAAACTGTGGCCAATCAAGACTGCTTTATCAACACTTGCCGCATCCAGCAACGCCATGACACTTTGCGCCGCTTCTTGAACAGATGCCGGCGATTTGCCGCCGCTTCTGCCGTGACCTGGCAGGTCAATGGCCAATACGTTCCAGCCATGATTTGCAAAATAACGCGTTTGCAAAATCCAAACACTGTGGTCGTTTAAAACGCCATGAATGAAGACGGCCGTGGGCTTGGTCGGGTCGAAATTTTTGCCGCCAGTGTATGCATAAAGGGGGGCACCTTGCACGTTGTAAATCATGCGGCACCTCCAGTTTGAACGGCGGCTTTCTCTGCTGCTTTAAGCGCTTTTTTCAGATCATCGATCAAATCATCGGGATCTTCAAGACCAATCGACAAGCGCACAGTTCCGGGGCCAATGCCAGAGGCTTTGAGAGTTTCATCGTCAACCCGAAAGTGTGTGGTGCTAGCGGGGTGAATGACCAGAGAACGGCAGTCGCCCACATTGGCCAAGTGACTGAAAACTTGCAAGGCTTCAATGAAGGCCTTGCCTTGCTCGCGCGTTCCTTGAATGTCAAAACTGAACACAGAGCCTGCACCGCGCGGCAATAATTTTTGCGCCAATGCGTGGCTGGGATGCGTCTCTAACATTGGGTGACCCACACGACTCACCATAGGGTGTGCTGCCAAAAAGTTGACCACCTTTTCGGTGTTGCTCACATGGCGCGCCATGCGCAGCGGCAAGGTTTCGATGCCCTGCAAAATGAGCCATGCGGTGTGTGGACTCATGCACGCGCCAAAGTCGCGCAAGCCTTCGCGCCTGGCGCGAAGGAGGAATGCGCCAATGGTGCTCTCTTCGGTGAACACCATGTTGTGAAAGCCTTCGTAGGCTTGCGTGAGTTCGGTGAATTTGCCCTCGGTGTGGGGCCCTGACCAATCAAAGCTGCCGCCATCGACCACCAAGCCGCCAATCACGGTGCCGTGTCCCGATAAAAATTTGGTGGCTGAGTGCACGATCAAATCTGCGCCATGTTCAAAGGGCCTCATCAACCAAGGCGAAGTGAGTGTGGCATCGACCAAAAGGGGTACGCCTGCAGCATGTGCAATTTGACTGACGGCCGGTAAATCGAGCACATCCATGCCTGGATTGCCCACCGTTTCACCAAAAAATAATTTGGTGTTGGGTTTGACGGCGGCACGCCACGCGTTTAAATCGCCCGGCTTGACAAATGTGGTCTCAATGCCGAATCGACTGAGCGTGTAGTGCAATAGATTGTGCGAGCCACCATAAAGCGCAGAGGACGCCACGATGTGCGAGCCTGCGCCCATCAAGGTGGTGATCGCCAAATGCAAAGCAGCTTGGCCACTGGCGGTGGCAATGGCGCCAATCCCGCCCTCTAAGGCTGCAATGCGCTGCTCCAAAACGGCATTGGTCGGATTGCTAATGCGGCTGTAGACATGCCCCGCGCGCTCAAGATTGAACAGGGAGGCTGCCTGGTCACTCGACTCAAAGACGAAAGAGGTTGTGAGGTGTATGGGGACAGCGCGCGCACCCGTGGTGGGGTCGGGTGCTGCACCTGCATGCAACGCAAGTGTGTCAAAACCAGGATCTGAGTAGCCAGGCATAGAGTTGCTCCAACGATAGTCTGAAAGTTTCGGGCAAGAGCTTAAGGGTAAGCTTTTACTATTCTTAGTCAAGATTGTGGGCTATATTTGACGCTCACTTGGAGAACCCAGCATGAAAGTCAGTGACATCCTTCGCGTCAAGGGCAATATCCTCATTACCGTCACGCCAGAAGAAACCCTCGCCACTGCTGTTCAAATCATGTCCGAAAAAGACATCGGTTCTTTGGTGGTCATGGAACATGGCGATTTGGTGGGCATGCTCACGTTCCGTGAAGTGATGAAATCATTGGCCGACAACGACTGCGCCATTGCAAGCGTTTCGGTGCGCAAAGCCATGGACGATGCACCCATGACCTGCACCAGCGAAACTGAAATGGACGAAGTCAGGCGCATGATGCTCAACAACCATGCGCGCTACATGCCCGTCATGGACAAGCGCATGTTAATGGGCGTGATCAGCTTCTACGACGTGGCAAAGGCCGTGGTCGACAGTCAAAATTTTGAAAACAAAATGCTCAAAGCCTATATTCGCGATTGGCCAGAGGGTGATCATAAAGAACAGAAAGAAGCGCCAACCCTCTGAGATAATGAGGCACTATGAGCGGCAACACCTTCGGCACCCTTTTTTCGGTCACCAACTTTGGTGAATCCCACGGCCCAGCCATCGGCTGCGTGATTGATGGCTGCCCTCCTGGTATGCCTTTGTCTGAGGCAGACATCCAACCGGACCTGGACAGAAGGCGCCCTGGCACCTCTAAGTTTGTCACTCAGCGCAATGAGCCCGACACCGTTCAAATATTGTCGGGTGTCTATCAAGGGCTCACCACCGGCACACCCATTGCCCTGCTGATTCAAAACACAGATCAACGCAGTAAAGACTACGGCGACATCGTTCAAACCTTTCGCCCCGGTCATGCTGACTTTACGTATTGGCGCAAATATGGTCTGCGCGATCCCCGTGGCGGTGGCCGTTCTTCTGCGCGTTTAACAGCACCCATGGTGGCGGCGGGCGCGGTGGCCAAAAAATGGTTGGCTGCCCAGTACGGCACCACCTTCAAGGGTTGCATGACACACATGGGTGACATGTCGATTGGTTTTGAAAGCTGGGACCATGTTCCTCACAATCCTTTCTTTGCCCCGCTTGCCGATGTTTCTCAATTGGAAGACTACATGAATGCGCTGCGCAAATCAGGTGACTCTTGCGGTGCCAGATTGCGTGTGGTGGCACAAGGCATGCCCGTCGGATTGGGCCAGCCCTTGTTTGACAAATTGGATGCCGACATTGCCTACGCCATGATGGGCATCAATGCGGTTAAAGGCGTAGAAATTGGTGCAGGCTTTGCATCCGTGACTCAAAAGGGCAGTGAGCATGGCGACCCCATCACGGCCAGCGGCTTTGTTGGCAATCACTCGGGCGGTGTGCTGGGTGGCATTAGCACGGGGCAAGACATCGAGGTGTCGATTGCTGTGAAGCCCACCAGCTCAATTTTGATCCCGCGTCCTTCGATCGACACACAGGGCAATGAGGTTGAAGTGCTGACCAAGGGTCGTCATGACCCTTGTGTGGGCATTCGTGCCACGCCAATTGCCGAGGCCATGCTGGCATTGGTCATCATCGATCATGCACTTCAGCATCGCGCTCAGTGCGGCGATGTCGCTTCGCCTGCTTCCAAGTAAGGGGCTTTGATGCCCAACTCAGTAGTAGCCACTCGTCGGCAACTCGTGCCTTTTGCGGCAGTCTCTGCCACTTACTTTGCACACATCGGATTTTTCAATCCCTATCTGCCTTTGTGGCTCAAAGAATTGGGATTTGGTCTGTTGGCTATCAGTGTTTTGACATCGATTCAAGCCGCCACAAGATTGTTTGCACCGTATGGCTGGGGTTGGCTGAGCGACCATACGGGCGAGCGTGCCAAGTTACTTCGTTACAGTGCCACAGTGGCACTGCTGTGTGCCTGTGTCTTGCTGTTTGATTTAGGGCCCATTGCATTGGGCTTGGTTTTGTTGGCGATGTTCACGCACACCAGTTCAATGATGCCCATGAGTGAAGCGGCCATGGCGCACTTGGTCAGTCTGGGCGGTGGTTTTGATGCCAAACGTTATGGGCGAGTGCGTTTGTTTGGATCGCTTGGGTTTTTGGTCACTGTGTTTTTAGCGGGTGCTTGGTTTGAGCATTTCGGCATGAAACATTTTCCGGGTTGGACCGTCTTGAGTCTGGCTGCAGTCACGGTCAGTGTATGGCTCTTGCCCGATCTCAAAGAGGCAGTCTCGATAAATGACGTGAAGGAGGCAGTGATGCCTGTGCTTCGCCAAAAACCGGTAATTTGGTTTTTTATCGCGGCCTTTTTCCATGTCTTGTCGCACATGGGTGTGTATGTATTTTTCTCATTGTATTTAGACTCACTGGGCTATAGCAAAGTTTGGATTGGCATCCTATGGGCTGTTTCAGTGATTGTCGAAATTGGGTGCTTCTTTACGCAATCCAAGTGGTTGAACAAAATACCCTTGACAGCTTGGCTGCTGGTTTGTTCTGGCGCAATGGCATTGCGCATGGGCATGACGGCGCAATGGGCTGATGTGTTGTGGGTTTTACTGGTTGCACAAGCACTGCATGCCTTGACATTCGCGGCCCACCACACCGTTTGTGTGGCTTTGCTATCGGATTATTTCCCTGGTCGCTTGCGTGGCCGAGGGCAAGCTTTGTACACCGTCATAGCCTATGGCTTTCCGGGTGTACTCGGGGGCTTAGCAGGGGGCTTGTTGGGGGATAGTTTGGGTTTGCAAAGTGTTTATTGGGCTTCGATGGGTGCAGCGTTGGCGGCCACTTTTTCAGCTTACAAAGTGTGGCGATTGCAGTATCCCCTGGGCAACTTTCCAAAGACTGCCTGATGACTTGCGCATTGAAGAAATAAATTTCAGGATGTCCTTCACTCAAGTGCCCATTCAAATTGATGCGCAGCTGAAAGCCTTGCTGCAGCCAGAGATGGCCGCTGTATTGGCTGGCGGCCATCGATTTAATTTGCCTGGCAACATGGTTTGGCATGCTTGGGGGCCTGAAGCTGCGCCGACCTTTGTACTCATGCATGGCGGCAGTGGCAGTTGGACACATTGGATTCGGAACATTGCCCCCTTGTTGGCAGACGGCTACAGAGTGTTGGCCATCGACTTGCCTGGCTTTGGCGATTCTGATCCGCCTTTAAAGGGGGGCGATGCCGATGCACTGGTTGAGCCTCTGCACCAAGCTTGGCAACACATGCGCTGTCATGACAATAATAGTTTCATGGGTTTTTCATTTGGCGGCATGACCGCAGCCCTTTGGTTGGCGGCTTATCCGCAGGACGCGCAAACTTTGGTCTTGGTGGGCGCACCCGGCTTTGGCTTGGCATCTCCCCACAGAATCCCTTTAAAGGGCTGGCGTCACTTGCCAACGCCCGAGTTACAGGCAAAGGCGCACCGGCACAATTTGTTGGGCTTGATGCTGCACGACGAGGCTCATTTGGATGACTTGGCCATGCGCCTTCATGTGCTCAATGTGGTCCGCGACCGCATGACGAGGCGTCGGCTGTCTTCGACCCCTGTGCTTGTGGCGGCCATGCCCAAAATCAAATGCCCGGTGCACGTGATTTATGGTGAGTTTGACGCTTTGTATTTAGACCGCTTGCCCGAAGTTGAAGTGATGTTCAAGCAACTCACGCCTCACTTGGTTTCGTGGCAGCAGGTGAAGGGCATGGGTCATTGGGTTCAATATGAAAACCCAATTGAATTTCAGCGTGCTTTGAATCACACGCTGAAATTAGCTTAAGCGCTGGCTTTGATGGCCGACACTGCAGCGCGCAGACCCAGCAAGTAGCTGTCGACCCCAAATCCTGCAATTTGGCCCTTTGCTATTTCTGCAATCACGGAGTGGTGCCTGAACGTTTCACGGGCGTGAATGTTGGACATGTGCACTTCGATGATGGGGCACTTCAAAATGGCCAAAGCATCGCGAATGCCGTAGCTGTAGTGCGTCCAAGCGCCTGCATTGATGATGACAGCAGAGACGCCTTCCGCATGTGCTTGGTGAATTTTCTCGGCCATGGCGCCTTCAAAATTGGTTTGAAAGCATTCCACGTTGGCGCCTAATTCATGACCGAGCTTGACAAGCTGCGCGTCAATTTCGGCCAAGGTGATGGTGCCGTATTGGGCTGGATCACGCTTGCCAAACATGTTCAAGTTGATGCCGTTCAAACACAAAATCTTCATGATCGTCCTCTGGTGTGGGGCTGACAAAGATCCCTTGAGAAAACATGAAATCTGAGCCCTGAACGCCGATTTTCCAATATTTGAGGCAATATCGCGCTTTTATTCCAAAAACATTTGCCATGGCCGCTACTTTAAAAATCGATTTCGTCTCTGATATTGCGTGCCCTTGGTGTGCCGTGGGCTTGGGAGCGCTGGAGCAAGCCTTGGGCAATCTCAAGGGTGAAGTCGTGGCTGACCTGCATTTCCAGCCTTTTGAATTGAACCCTGACATGGGCCCAGGCGGGCAGGATTTAGGCGAGCACCTGTCCGCCAAATACGGTTCAACTCCAGCGCAGCAGGCGCAGATTCGGGCCAATATCACGGCGCGAGGTGAAGCGGTGGGCTTCAAGTTCAACCCAAACGGTCGAGGCCGTGTTTACAACACCTTCAATGCGCATCGCTTGCTTCATTGGGCAGGTGTTCAAGGGACGGCAGGAAGCCAGCAAGCCTTGAAGAAAGCCTTGCTAGAGGCTTATCAGGGCCGCGCGGAGCGTGTCGAATCCGATGAGGTCTTGTTGGCAGTCGTGGCCTCAGTTGGTTTGGATGTCGCCCAGGCCCAGGCTATTTTGGCTTCTGACACCTTTGCACAAGAAGTGCGGGCGGCAGAGCAGTTTTACCAACAAGCAGGCATTCATTCTGTGCCTGCCGTTATCATCAATGACAAGCACCTGATTTCAGGCGGTCAACCTGCCGAAGTCTTCGAGCAAGCGCTCAGAAAAATTGCGGCTGGCGAAGCTTGATCCATGCCTGCACTGACCATTTATTACGATGGAAGTTGCCCACTTTGTCGGCGCGAAATTGCCTTTTACAAAGGCAATCCAGATGCAGCCCAATTGCTTTGGCACGATGTGAGTTTGAATTTTCAGGCCAACGACGATTCAAGTCTGGGCGAGGGGCTCAGTTGCCAGCGCGCCATGGCGTACTTTCATGTCAGAGATGCGCAGGGCAACTTGTTTGAGGGCGGTGCTGCATTTGCGCGCTTGTGGTTGGAGTTACGGGGCTGGCGCTGGCTCGGTCGTGTGTTTTCGGTATGGCCGTTCAGTGGGGCCATCAACGTGGGCTACAAAATGTTTCTGCCTATTCGGCCGACGGTGCAAAAGTACTTGCTTCAATGGGATGCGCGTCACTCATGAGCCGCTATCAAGCCTTGGTTTTGGGTTCAAGCGGTGCCATTGGCCGTGCGTTTGTTTCGCACTTTCAAGCAGATCCCGCATGTTCATGGGTGGTGGGTTTGTCGCGTCAAAGTGAATTGCATTTTGAATTGGAAAACGAAGACAGCATGGCGCATTGCGCTGCCCAATTGAAAAGTGCGTCTGGGCCCTTTGGCGCCTGCCAATTCAAATGGATCATTGATGCCACAGGTGCATTGACCCTTGAGGGACAAGGCCCCGAAAAGCGCTTAGAAGCTTTGAATGCGAAGCAATTGCTCAAACAGTTCGAGGTGAACGCAGTGGGGCCCGCATTGCTCATGAAGCATTTCTTTCCTTTGCTTTTAACGCAAGAACCGTCGTGCTATGCCACCTTGTCTGCGCGTGTGGGAAGCATTGAAGACAATCACAAAGGCGGGTGGTATGGCTACCGGGCCGCCAAAGCTGCCAGAAATATGCTGCTGCAAACGGCCGCCATAGAAGCTGCACGGAAAAGACCACTCTGTGTTTTCGCAGCTTTGCAGCCCGGAACCGTTCAATCGAAACTGTCATCCAGTTTTGTCGCAACACAAGATGCCATGTTGCCCGATGCGTCGGTGTCAAAGTTAATGTCAGTGTTGTTAGGCTTAAAGCCCAGCGGCCGTGCGCAGTTTGTCGACCATGCTGGGCAGGTCATTCCATGGTGATGAACTTGATATTGGAGGGAGAAATATGAACGAAGATCCAAGATGTTGCGGCACCGGTACTTGCATCATTGACCCTGAAGGCCGCTGTTGGTGCGGTCAGCAATGGGATGGCGAAAAAATGGCCATGCCCAAACTGGAACTTCCAACACATGAAGTTCAAGATACGCCATCTCAGCATGGTGAGTCTTCGGCGGGGTCCAAATGATCAAGGGACTCAAGGCAAGTTTACTCAGACTGGTGTTGCTTGGATTGCTTTTGACAGGCAGTGTTCATGCGTGCGCCAGTGAACTGTCAGAATTACTGAAGTCCTCAGACCATGTTTTGCTAATGCGCCACGCGCTGGCGCCGGGTGTGGGTGATCCTGCGGGCTACAAACTTCAAGATTGCAAGTCACAAAGAAATTTAGATGCCAAAGGGCGTGAGCAAGCGCAAAGAGCAGGGCAGTGGTTGAGGGCTCAGGGTGTGGGCAATGCACTCGTCTTTGCCAGTGCGTGGTGTCGCTGCAAAGAGACCGCTGAAAAGTTGGCATTTGGCATGCCTGTGCATGAGGCTTCTTTGAATTCATTCTTTGACGACATGCGTCAGGGGCCGCAAAGCAATTTGGACTTGCAGAAATTCATTGGCACTCAGCTTAAAACCAAAGGCGACAAAGCCCTTATTTTGGTGACCCACCACGTGAACATTGCGGCATTTACGGGTGAAAACGTAGGCTCAGGTGACATGGTTTTGGCCAAAGTGAACGCAGCTGGAAAAATGGTGTCATTCAAAATTTACCCCAGCCCTTAGCCTGCATTGCGCAGAATTTGAATTTGATTTTTTAACGCTGCAAGGCCTGAGAGATTTTGTGTCTTGAGACGCTGCTTTTGGGAATTTTGAAAGCGGGGCTTTGGCTGCTTGCATGTTCTATGAGCGCTTCTTGAAACCAACTGCGCGCATCTTTTTCAAGGCCAATGCCGTGCATGAAGTTGTAGATGGCTTTTTTCAAGCCGAGTCCCAAGAGGTCATGGTCTACACCGGTGGGGTCGACAAAGCCAATGTCGTTCTTTCCAAAGCTCACAGGCGGTAAAGGAATCAGTTCAATGCCATATTCTTGAGGGTTCAAGCCCACGGGGGAGTGAACTGTGCATGCAAAGCGATGGAAAAAGCCACTTTGAATGCAACCGTTCTCAAACAACTGGCGCACGTACTCAAGTGCGTCTACGGTGTCTTGAACGGTTTGAGTAGGAAAGCCATACATGAGGTAGGCGTGTACCAAAATACCTGCTTCTGAGAAGCCTTTGGTGACTTGGGCCACTTGCTCAACCGTTACACCCTTTTTCATCAGTTGAAGCAGGCGGTCGGAGGCCACTTCAAGGCCGCCGGACATGGCGATGCAGCCACTTTCGGCCAACAGTTCTGCCAACTCGGGTGTGAAGGTTTTTTCAAAACGAATGTTGCCCCACCATGAGATGTGCACATTTCTGCGAATGAGCTCCTCTGCCAGCGCTTTCAGGGCTTTGGGGGGTGCCGCTTCATCGACAAAGTGAAAACCGGTTTGACCCGTTTCTTTCACAATTTGTTCAATGCGATCGACCAGCAAGGCTGCAGATGCCGTTTCATAGCGCGAGATGTAATCGAGACTCACATCGCAGAAGCTGCATTTTTTCCAATAGCAACCGTGCGCTACGGTGAGTTTGTTCCATCGGCCATCGCTCCACAGGCGGTGCATGGGGTTGAGCATGTCGAGCAATGACAGATAGTCTTGCAAAGGCAGGCCCTCCCAAGTAGCTGTTCCCACTTCTTCAAACGGCACATCGGGTTCCGACCAATTGATCAATTGAACGCGTTGGGTGTTGGCAGTCCCATCGACGATTTGATTTTCATCAGCTGATTTTCGAATGAAGGTTCTGACCAAGCGTGAAGCAGACCGGCTGCCTTCCAAATGTTCTAGCAAAGCCAGCAGCGGCCGCTCGCCTGAATCGAGTGTGACGAAATCAACATAATCAAATACACGCGGCTCGGTCAACTCACGCAATTCGGTGTTGACGAAGCCGCCACCCAATGCAATGTGAATTTGGGGGTGGTTTTGCTTGATGCACTGCGCAATCCTGAAGGCTGCGTAAACAGCGCCAGGGAAGGGCACTGACAGCAGAACCAAGCTGGGTTGGTGTTTGTCAATGGCCTGCAGCGTGAGTACTCGCAACTTCTCATCCATCAAGGTGAGGGGTGCTGCAAGCGCTTCAGCCAAGGGCTCAAAGCTGGCTTGGCTGCCAGCCAATGATTCGCCATAGCGAACAAATTCAAATCGGGAGTCGACGGCGTCTCGGAGCACATCGGCCAAGTCATTCAAATACAAAGTGGCCAAATGGCGTGCGCGATCTTGCTGACCTAAAGCGCCAAAAGCCCACGATAAGGGATCGCCCGATTCGCTGTCGTCATAAGCATCTAACGCAGCAAAGCGCGGGCCTTCTGGCAGAAAGCCACGGCCAGCAATGCGGTGGCTCAGTGTGCTGTCTTTGCCTTGTAAAAAAGCAATGGTGGGCTCGATGGTGTGAACATAACGCTGAAAGAAATCGAGGAAAAAGTTGACACTGGCGCTGCGCTCGGGTTCTGGCAATTGCAGCGCGCGCGCCTTCACGTCTTCTAAACCTTGCGCTGTGAATAAACTCAGGACCAGCTTTAGAGCCAAATCTTCTTGAAAGGCATCAACCTTGCGAGAACGCAAAAAGCCCGTCAGGTAGGCCGTGGACGGGTAGGGGGTGTTGAGTTGCGTCATCGGCGGGATGACGCTTAAGACGCGAAGTGGGTTGGGGTTCATTCAACCCGTGACTTTACAGCCACTTTTGCATGAATTGCGCTTGTCCGGCCGCTGGATCAAGTTCGTATTGGGCAAATCCAAAGATTTTGTAGCTGGTCATGGCCTGGGCATTGCCACTGAGAACCTCGAGGGTGAGCTTGCAGCAGCCGCGAGAGTAGGCATGGTCTTGCGCTGTTTTGAGCAGAGCTTGTCCAATGCCTTGGCCTCGATGACCCGCCAAGACAACGATGTCATGCACATTCAGCAAGGGTTTGGCCTTGAAGGTGGAGTAGCCTTCAAAGCAGTTGATCAGGCCCACCGGTTTGCCATCAAGCCAAGCAATGAAGCTGACAGCACTGGCGATGCGGGCCATGTCGCTGCACAAGCGCGCTGCATTCTCTGGCTTCAGTGCCTCACCACCGCCCATCGGGTCTTGTGCATAGGTATCTAACAGGAAGATCAAAGCCTCCGAATCTTGTGCATTCAAATAGTCAACGCGCTTGATTAGCAAAGCGCTCATGAAGCGTAATCGCTCATGGGCACGCAGCTGCAGAACAAATTACGATCGCCATACACGTTGTCTACGCGGCCCACTTGTGGCCAGTACTTCACGCTGCTTAAGGGGCGGCCGGCTTGGGCTGCACCTGCTTCGCGTGAGTAAGGACGGTTCCAATCTGCTGCCATCAAGCTGGCCGCAGTGTGGGGTGCATGCTTCAGCGGATTGTTGTCTTGCGGCCAAACGCCGTTTTCAATTTGCCGCACTTCTTCGCGAATGGCAATCATGGCATCAATGAAGCGATCGAGCTCCTCAAGGGTTTCGCTTTCAGTGGGCTCTACCATTAAGGTGTTGACCACGGGGAATGACAGGGTAGGGGCGTGGAAGCCATAGTCCATCAAGCGTTTGGCCACGTCTTCGGCCATCACGCCGCTGGTTTCTTTCAGGCCACGCAAATCCAAAATGCACTCGTGCGCCACATGACCGGCTTTGCCGTTTTCACCTGCGCTGGCATACAGCGTAGGGTAATGATCGGCCAAGCGATGGCTGATGTAGTTGGCCGCCAAAATGGCCGCTTCGGTGGCGTGCTTCAAGCCTTCGGCGCCCATCATGCGGCAGTACATCCAGCTGATGGGCAACACGGCGGCATTGCCCAAAGGTGCCGCTGACACGGCGCCCACGCCATTCACTTTCAAACCCCCTGTGGCATGGCCTGGCAGGTAAGGCACCAAATCTTCCACCACACAAACAGGGCCCACACCTGGGCCGCCACCGCCGTGGGGAATGCAGAAGGTTTTGTGCAAATTAAGGTGACTGACATCGCCGCCAAATTCACCAGGGGCTGCGACGCCCACCAAAGCATTCATGTTGGCGCCGTCCACATAAACGCGGCCGCCGTGTTGGTGTACCAACTCGCACAGCGCTTTCACTTGGGTTTCAAACACACCATGGGTGCTGGGATAGGTGATCATTGCTGCGGCCAAGTTGGCACTGTGCTCTTCACACTTGGCCTTCAAATCGACCATATCGACGTTGCCTTGGGCATCGCAAGCGGTGACCACCACTTGCATGCCCACCATTTGCGCACTGGCAGGGTTGGTGCCATGCGCGCTAGAAGGAATGAGGCAAATATTGCGATGTCCTTGGCCCTTGGCTTCGTGAAAAGCCTTGATGACCAAGAGGCCTGCGTATTCACCTTGCGAGCCCGCATTGGGTTGCAAGCTGATGCCTGCGTAGCCTGTGGCTTGGCACAACCACTCGCGCAGTTGCTCATCGAGCAGTGCATAGCCTTTGAGCTGATCAGCGGGAGCGAAGGGGTGCATGTTGGCAAACTCGGGCCAGGTGATGGGGATCATCTCGCTGGTGGCATTGAGCTTCATGGTGCAAGAGCCCAACGGAATCATGCTCCGATCGAGTGCCAAATCTTTGTCGCTCAACTGGCGGATATAACGCAGCATGCCGGTTTCGGAGTGGTACCGATTGAACACGGGATGCGTGAGAAAGCTGCTGGTCCGGCGCAGGCCCGTTGGAATCAGGCTGTCGCGACCTTTTTCAAAGGGGGTCCAGTCGGGCAAAGATTGACTGCCTTCTGCAAAGCAGGACCAGAGGGCTTCGATGTCATCGCGCTCAGTGGTCTCGTCTAGAGAGACGGCTATGCTATCGACGCTTAACTTGCGCAAGTTCATACCCTTGAGCAGCGCTTTTTGCAGAATGGCATCGGTGCGAGCGCCGGTGCTAATTTGCAAAGTATCAAAGGCTGATGGGTGTGCCAGTTTGCAACCGAGTTGTTCCAAACCTTCGGCCAAGATGGCGGTGAAACTGGCCACGCGTTGGGCAATGCGCGTGAGGCCGACTGGGCCGTGATAGACCGTGTACATGCTGGCCACCACCGCAGGCAAAACTTGTGCTGTGCAGATGTTAGAAGTGGCTTTTTCGCGGCGAATGTGTTGCTCGCGTGTTTGCAAAGCCAAGCGATACGCAGGGTTGCCATGCACGTCTACACTGACACCGACCAGACGCCCTGGCATAGAACGTTTGTAATCGTCACGACAGGCAAGGTAAGCTGCGTGCGGGCCTCCAGCCCCCATGGGCATGCCAAAGCGCTGGGTGGTGCCCACCACGATGTCGGCATCGAGTTCGCCAGGTGGCGTGAGAAGTGTGAGAGCCAATAAATCGGCTGCCACAATGAAGGCTGCTTGTGCGACATGGGCCTGTGCAACGAGGTCTTTCAAATCGTGCGTCATACCCGAAGTAGAGGGGTACTGCGCCACCACAGCAAAGTAGTCGTGTTGCTTCATGAGCTCTGACGCGATACCGACCAACACCTTCAAGCCCAAAGGCGCTGCACGCGTTTGAATTACTTCAATGGTTTGCGGATGGCAATCGCTGGCCACAATGATGTTGTTGCTTTTTGATTTGACCGAACGCTTGGCCAGTGTCATGGCCTCGGCTGCTGCCGTGGCTTCGTCCAACATGGAGGCGTTGGCAATGGGCATGGCGGTCAAATCGCAAATCATGGTTTGGAAATTGACCAAAGCTTCCATGCGGCCTTGGCTGATCTCGGCTTGGTAAGGGGTGTAGGCGGTGTACCAAGCGGGGTTTTCCAAAATATTGCGCAAAATCACGCCCGGCGTGTGTGTGCCGTAATAGCCTTGTCCAATGAAACTTTTGAGTATTTTGTTGTGTTGCGCCATGGCTTTGAGCTCTGCCAAAGCACCAGCCTCGGTAACGGGCGCAGGCAACTTCATAGCCTGACTGCGAGCAATGGAGGCCGGCACGATGCTGTCAATGAGCGCACGGCGTGAAGCCTGGCCAATGACCGAGAGCATGTGCTTTTCATCTGCATCACTGATGCCAATGTGACGAGCAATAAATTCACTCTCGTTTTCAAGATGACTTAAAGGGGCGACTGAGGGCATCAACATGGTTGTACTTTCAAACTCAAAGTTCGATGGAAAATTACAAAATAAAAAAAACTCAAGGCAAATTTCAGTGAGACTCTGCGAACGCGGCATAAGCAGTTTCGTCCAGCAGAGCATCTACTTGGGATGTATCAGCCAACTTAACCTTGAAAAACCAACCAGCGCCCAAAGGGTCTGTATTGGCCAAGGAGGGATCGTCACGCAGCGCTTCGTTCACTTCCGTAATTTCGCCACTGATAGGCATGTAAACATCAGCCGCCGCCTTGACAGACTCGACCACGCCCGCCACAGCCTTTTGTTCAAAGCTGCTGCCCACTTCAGGCAACTCCACAAACACCACATCCCCCAACGCATCTTGTGCATGGTGCGTGATGCCCACCGTGGCCACATCGCCGTTCACCAAAATCCACTCATGCTCTTCCGTGTACTTCAAACTCATTTCTCTCTCCTAAAAATTTAATGGGGGTCAGATCACAATTAATTAATGGGGTCAGATCACAATTATTTTTAACAATCTTTGTGTTTCAGCCGCGGTAGTAATGATTGGGCAAAAAGGGCATCGCGCTCACAATCATTGGCACAGCCTTGCCGCGCACCATTGCGTTGACCACAACGCCTAAGCCCGCGTTTGCCACATCGACATAGCCCATGGCTACAGGTACATTGGCAGTCGGCCCTAACAAACCGCTAGAAACTTCGCCAATTTTGGCGCCCTGCATGTTCTGTAATTCCACATGCTCACGCACCGGCACGCGTTCTTGCGCAATGAGGCCAACGCGTTTGCGTGTGAGCGCGAGGGCGCCATCCAGTTGGCCCAAGACAATGCTGGCGCCAGGAAATCCACCTGCGCGCGCGCCCCCTGTGCGACGAACTTTTTGAATGGCCCAATTGAGACCCGCTTCAATCGGCGTTGTGCCCGTGTCAATGTCGTTGCCGTACAAACACAAACCAGCTTCAAGGCGCAATGAATTGCGTGCACCCAAGCCAATGGGTTTGACTTCTGCTTGCGCTAACAAAGCGCGCGCAAATATGTCCACATGATCGTTGTGAACAGAAATTTCAAAACCATCTTCACCGGTGTACCCAGAGCGCGTGATGAACAAATCAGCGCCCTGCCACTCAAATGAGGCGCCCGTCATGAAGACCAGTTTTGCAACCCCAGGCACTGTGCGTGATAAGGCATCAACGGCCTTGGGGCCTTGCAAAGCCAAGAGCGCGCGCTCTGGCATGGGAACGACTTGGCATTTTGAACCAATGCGGGCTTGAATATGAGCGATGTCGTTCACTTTACAAGCGCCATTCACAATGACAAAAATATCGGTGCCGCGGTTCACAAACATCAAATCGTCAATGATGGTGCCTTCGTCTGTGAGCAGTAAACCGTAGCGCTGTTTGCCCACGGGTAAATCGATCACGTCAACAGGCATCAAGGATTCAAAGGCGGCCGCGGCATCGGCTCCGACCAAGCGCAACTGGCCCATGTGAGACACATCAAACAACCCAGCCTCAGAACGCGTGTGAATGTGTTCAGCCATCAAGCCCATAGGGTATTGAACAGGCATGCTGTAGCCGGCAAAGGGCACCATGCGAGCGCCCAATTCAAGATGCAGCGCATTGAGAGGGGTATTGAGCAAAGCAGTGGTGTCAGCGGACAAGTGAATTCTCCAAGGGCAATGTAAAGCCATGACCGAAGTCA
>CAIMUZ010000108.1 GCA_903844775.1 uncultured Burkholderiales bacterium
GATTCAAGTACCTACTCAACCTGGCTTGGGTGTGAAACTCAACATGGAGGCCGTTGAAGCGGCCCACCAACTTTATTTGCAACACGGTCTGGGCGCTCGCAACGATGCCATGGCCATGCAATATCTCATTCCAGGCTGGACCTTCAATCCCAAAATGCCAGCGCTGGTACGCTAGTCTTTTTACGCACACCTCCATCAAGCCATGCAATCCATTCACAACAAATTCAAGCACGCCATTCGCAATGGCCAAAAACAAATTGGCCTGTGGTCCCATTTGTGCAGCTCCATCAGCATTGAAATTTTGGCCGATTGTGGCTATGACTGGCTGCTGCTTGACATGGAGCACTCGCCCAATGATTTAAGTGAAATCGTGGCCCAACTTCAAGCCATGAAAGGCGGTAGCGCCACCCCCATCGTGCGTCCCCCGTGGAATGACATGGTGACCTTCAAACGATTGCTCGACGTTGGTGTGCAAAATTTATTGGTGCCCTATATTCAAACTGCCGAGGAAGCGCGCAACGCTGTTTCTTATACGCGCTACCCACCACAAGGCGTGCGGGGTTATGCAGGCGCGCCCCGCGCCAGCAATTACGGACGTGTCAAAGACTACGCACACCTCAACGCCAACGAATTGTGTTTGCTGCTTCAAGTTGAAACAATTCAAGGCTTGGAAAATTTAGAAGCCATTGCCAACGTTGAGGGTGTCGACGGCGTCTTCATTGGCCCCGGCGATTTGTCGGCAGCGCTGGGACACTTGGGTAACCCCAAGCACCCCGAAGTTTTGAAGGTGATTGACGATGCCATCGCCCGTATCAAAGCCTGCGGCAAAGCCCCCGGCATTCTGACAGGCGACGAAACCTTGGCCAAGCACTATGTGGCGCAAGGTTGCTTGTTTGTGGCGGTTGGCGCCGATCAAAATGTTTTGCGTGACAGCGCCACGGCGCTCGCACAACGGTTCAAAAGCTAAACCCACTGATTCAAATTTTATAAAAGACACTCATGCTCAATCCTCCCGCCAGTCCCCTCAAATTTCCTCGCCTTCTTCTAACCGGTGCAGGCGGCAATTTGGGCAAAGAACTCAGACCTCGCCTGAAATCTTATTGCGATGTCCTTCGCGTCAGCCACCGAAGCGATTTAGGTCACAGCGCACCTGGTGAAGAAATCATGCTGGCCTCTTTGGAAAACAAAGCGGAAATGATGGCGCTCATGAAGGACGTGGATGCCGTGGTGCACATGGGTGGTGTGTCCACCGAGCAGCCGTGGGATCCCATCTTGGCCAGCAACATTGTGGGCATGGTCAACCTGTACGAGGCAGCCAGATTGCAAGGCACAAAGCGCATTGTGTTTGCAAGCTCCAACCACGTCACAGGCTTTTACCGACAAGACGAAGTGGTCAACACCAAAATGCCGCCCAAGCCCGATGGCTTCTATGGCCTGTCCAAAGCTTTTGGCGAAGACCTTGCCGAACTTTATTGGGCACGCTGGGGTATTGAAACTGTCAGCCTGCGCATTGGCTCATCCTATGTCGAACCCAAAGACCGCCGCATGCTGGCCACATGGCTCAGCTTCGATGATTTAGAACGCTTAGTGGTGTCGGCCCTCACAGCACCCATCGTCGGCCACACCATCATTTACGGTATGTCAGACAACCAAACCACATGGTGGGACAACACGCATGCCAAACACATTGGCTATCGCCCTCTGGACAGCTCGGATGTTTTCAGAAGCTCGGTAGAAGCCAGGCAACCCACCATCGATGGCAACGACAAGGCCGCCATTTACCAAGGCGGTGCATTTGTCAAAGCGTCACCGCATGGCTAAGCCTATTGCATGAAACCCATTCGTTTTGCAGCCATTGGCGAGTGCATGCTCGAAGTGCAAGCCAACGGCTTTGGGCCTGCAGTTTTTGCTTATGGCGGTGACACCTTCAATACCTCGGTCTATTTGAGAAGATGCGCCAATCCCTCAGAAATCGAGGTCAGTTATGCCACTGGCTTGGGCACTGATCAACTCAGTCAATCACTGCAAAAAGAATGGCAAGCCTTAGGTCTCAGGCTTGACGAAGTGGAGTACATCGAAGGCCGTCTGCCTGGCATGTACCTGATTGAAACGGACCGTCATGGCGAGCGCACATTTCATTTTTGGCGAGAAAACAGTGCGGCACGCGCTTACTTTCAAGCCGCTCAAACTGCTTTAGAAAAAAATCTAGACAGCTTGGACTGTCTTTATTTCAGTGGCATCACATTGGCCATCCTGAACGATGCATCGCGTCAGCGTTTATTTGCCTTGTTAGAACGCGCAAAATCAAATGGCTGCCGTGTGGTGTTTGACAATAACTTTCGCCCCAAACTTTGGCCAGACCGCACAGTTGCACAAAGTGTTTACCTTCAAGCTTTTGCCAACTGTCACACCGCCATGATCACACTCGACGATCACCAAGCAGTGTTTGAATGCGATTCTTTAAACGATGCGCTCATTCACGCACAAGGATTGGAAATTTCAGAAGTGGTCATCAAGCGCGGTGCTGACCCCACGCTCGTCAGACAAGAGCACACCCACGAATGGCTGGCCATTCCAACTCAAGCCGTTAAGCAGGTGGTCGACACCACGGCCGCTGGCGACGCGTTTGCTGCGGGCTATTTGAGTCGACGCTTGACAGGTAGCAAGGCTGAAAAATCAGCCCACTTTGGCAACAGCTTGGCCGCAAGGGTCATCCAGCACCGGGGTGCCCTCATCCCTTTAGAAGCCATGCAAGACCTGATCTGAAGTGTCACTACTTGATAAATATCAATAAAATCAATAAGTTATAAGTTTAGCACTCTGCCCAAGAGAGTGCTAAAATCCGATCCATTATGGAAAAGCGTTCTGGTATGACAAACCTCACTGGATCCCTCGACACTGCACTCACCCTGAAGAATCCATGGGCCGTAGTGCCTTCGTTGGGGCACCTCGATGCGTACATCTCTGCGGTCAACCGCATGCCCATGCTCACCCCCGAGCAAGAGCAAGAGTTTGCGCGCAAATTGAGAAACGAAAACGACCTCGAAGCCGCCGGTAAGTTGGTGCTCTCGCACTTGCGCGTGGTGGTTTCTGTGGCGCGCCAATACTTGGGTTACGGACTGCCCCATTCCGACCTCATTCAAGAAGGTAATATCGGTTTGATGAAAGCCGTGAAGCGCTTCGACCCTGATCAAGGCGTGCGCTTGGTGAGCTACGCCATGCACTGGATCAAGGCCGAAATTCACGAGTACATCTTGAAGAACTGGCGCATGGTCAAGGTGGCCACCACCAAGGCGCAGCGCAAATTGTTTTTTAACCTGCGCTCCATGAAGCAAGGCCTCAAAGCCGAAGCTGACGAAGCCACAGGCACACACCGCGACACCCTCACCTCAGCGCAAATTGACAGCATGGCCAAAACGCTCAATGTCAAACGAGAGGAAGTGATGGAGATGGAAACGCGCATGTCAGGTGGCGACATGCTGCTCGACCCTGCACCCTCCGACGACGGCGAGGTGGTCTTTGGCCCCATTGCCTACTTGACCGATGCGCACCACGAACCCACTGCCATGATTGAAGCGCATCAGCGCGACATGATGGCCAGCGACGGCATTGTCACGGCCTTGGCATCTCTTGACGAACGCAGCCGCAAAATTGTGGAAGAGCGTTGGCTTAAAGTGAATGACGATGGCTCAGGCGGTATGACGCTGCACGATTTGGCCCATGAATTTGGCGTGAGCGCCGAGCGTATTCGTCAAATTGAAGTAGCGGCCATGAAGAAGATGAAAGCAACTTTGACAGAATACGCTGCGGCTTGAAGTTTTTTATTTCAACAACAACTTGAAGTCATCTGCCAGGGCCTGCGCTCCCATGCCATAGCGGTTGAACAAACGCACTCGGCCCTGCGTGTCAAATGTGTAGCTTCCTGCAGAGTGGTCCATGGTGTAGCTGGTGGGTGTCTTACCTTCCACTCGCTTGAAATAAATTTTGAACTCTTTGGCAATGGTCGGCAGCTGCTCTGAGCTTGGCCTCAAAGCCACGAAGCTCGCGTCAAAATTCTCAACATAAGCCTTTAACAATTCGGTGGTGTCGCGTTCCGGGTCAACGGTAACAAACACAGCTTGAAGCTTGTTGCCATCGGACCCTAACAAGCGCTTTACTTCTGCCAACTCTTGCATGGTCGTAGGGCATACATCGGGGCATTGGGTATAGCCAAAGAACACCACCACCAGCTTTCCTGAAAAGTCTTTCAGCTGGCGCACCTGACCATTTTGATCAGCCAGATTCAACTCTTTGGCGTAATCGGCGCCCGTGATGTCAACACCTTTGAAAGCAGGCTTGGGTTCTGAGCAAGCGACTAGACCTGCCACCCAGGCAGTCAATGCCAAGATGCCAAGCCATCTCAGCCAGGGCGAAAATAAACGTGTTCGGTTAGACATGAAGAATAGAGCTTGTTTTAAAACAAATAGTGATCGACCAACAAAGCCGCAAACAAGACACTCAAATGGATGAGTGAAAACTTGAAAGTTTTTCGCGCCAGTTCATCGGAGTAATTGCGCCACAAGGCCCAAGCATAGCCAATGAACATCACACTCAAAATAATGGCCGCAACAAGGTACAACCAAGAACTCATGCCGTAAGCAAAGGGCATCAAGCACGAAGCCATGAGAACAATGGTGTACAGCAGCACTTGCAAACGAGTGAACTCATTGCCGTGCGTCACGGGCAACATGGGCAAGCCCGACTTGCGATAGTCTTCTACACGGTACAAAGCCAGCGCCCAAAAATGCGGTGGCGTCCACAAGAAAATAATCAAGAAAAGAATGAGCGCTTCGGGGCCTACGTCGCCCGTCATGGCGGCCCAACCTAACACAGGCGGCATGGCGCCGGATGCGCCCCCAATCACAATATTTTGCGGCGTCAGCGGCTTCAAAATAACGGTGTAAATGATGGCATAGCCTACAAACGTGGCAAAGGTGAGCCACATGGTGAGGGGGTTGACCGCAAAGTACAAAATAACAGAACCAATGGTGCACAACACAGCAGAGAACAACAAGGCTTGCATGTCGCTTAATTGCCCTTTGGCCGTGGGACGCCAAGAGGTGCGTTTCATTTGTGCATCGATGCTTTTTTCAATCAAGCAATTAAAGGCGGCAGCGGCACCCGCAACCAACCAAATGCCCACGCAGGCAATGAATCCCAACCAAACTTCAGACCATGTGGGCACCCCAGGCACAGCCAAAACCATGCCAATGAGGGCGCAAAACACAATGAGCTGCACCACGCGGGGCTTCATCAACGCGTAGTACTGGCGCCAGGGTGAGCCAGCTTGTAATTCAGCAGCGGTGCTCATGCGGCAAGCCTTCTTGAAAAAATAATCATGGTCATCGTGTTTGTGTTTTACTTCTGCTCAACATGTAAGTGAGGGTCATCATGAGGGCACCCGCACCGCCTGTGTGAGCCACAGCGGCCAGCATCGGCCAATCTAGAACCACGTTGGACAATCCCGTGATGAACTGAAGCGTTAACAATGCAATGAGTACGCGACTGAGTCCAGGCAAGACATCGGATTTTTTAAACTGCCACAACATGACGGCCGCAAAAGAAAATAACAGCAAGGCCATTAAGCGGTGCACAAAGTGTATGGACACCAAAGCTTCCATGGGCAAATACTGGCCCTTGGAATCGATCCCCAAGCCACGCCAGATTTCAAATCCTTGGGAGTTCCATGCGGGCCACCACTGGCCATTGCAATCTGGAAAACCAGTGCAAGCCAAGACTGCATAATTGGTACTCACCCACGCCCCAAGTGCAATCTGTAAGACCAGCAGCATGGCAGTTACCTTGATCATGCCTCGATGGCGCGCAGAAATTTCTTCACGCTGCGAGGGAGGCTTCCAAGCCACTTGCGCAGACAGTAAGACCAACAAACCGACGCCCCCCAACAAATGCAAAGTGACAATAGAAGGAGCGAGTTTCAGAGTGACAGTGAGCGCACCAAAGGCGCCTTGCATGCACACCCATACCAAGGTCAGCCATGCCCAGAAAGGTTTAACCTGCCAAGCGCCTTGAAATGAAAACTGGCCCTTCCAACGTTGCCAAGTGCTGCTCAAGGCCAAGACCAAGATGAGAAATCCGACTGCCGTGGCCAAGTAGCGATGAATCATCTCAATCCAGGCTTTACTGTGCGTCACGGGCCCTGTGGGCATCGCAGTTTGTGCGACATTGATGTGGGCTGCAGCGCCTAGCGGACTTGCGCTGCCGTAGCAGCCTGGCCAATCGGGGCAGCCCAAACCAGAATCAGTGAGGCGCGTGAAAGAGCCAAACAAAACCAAATCGAAAGTGAGAAAAAGTGTGAGTATCGTCAGTGCCCGGAGCTTCAAATTAACCGGATTGTGACGATAACGGTACAACGTCCACACCAAAGGGAGTAGCGCAATGAGCACGCCCACACCCAGCAATCGCAGGGTGGGTGAAAGGTTGTAAAGATCGACTTCGGTCATTTGATTAACGGCCTGGCGTGTCCCAAAATGCCGAGGCTTTCAGAAGTCGGTCTAGGTCTTTTTTGGCTTTGGCCGCAGCCGCCAATTCGATGCCTGGCGGAAAGCGCATCATCCAATTGCCCATGGGGTCGACCACATACAAATGCTCAGACAATTGTCGACCGGCAGCGGGTTGCA
>CAIMUZ010000109.1 GCA_903844775.1 uncultured Burkholderiales bacterium
CCACCGCAATCCCAATCTGCGCAAATAGCAAGCATGTGGACACTTGGCGAATGGACCTTGGCCGAAGTAGAGTTTGAGGCCTTGCTACCCGCTGTCGTCACCCTTCAAAAAAGCAGCAACGAACAGAAAATTGTGCCGCGTGGCATTTGGAGCGGTCATACCAAGCCTTGGATGGCGGCACCTTTGATTCGGACCTATCTAACAACCCAAGTACCGGAGTTACCTAGCAAGCTGCTGAATTGTTTTGACCCTCGTTCAAAATCATTCAACTGATATGAAGCGTTGAGCAGCAAGCTCAACAAAAAAAATTAGAAGCCCGACAGCACTGCATCCATTGCCGACACCAAGGCACTTGCTTGCGCCGCAACATTGGCAACAGGTCGCTTGAGTAACTTTGCTGGCAAAGGCGCAGCGAAATGCGCAAGCGCATGCAAACGCTGACTCTTCACCATAACGACAGGGCACAGTGCAGTTGGCGTTTTCATCGATGTATCTGAAATAGCAAGTGGCATGGTTAGCCTTGTGGCTAAGGCGTCAAGCAAATTGCTCTGTATCACAACCACATAGGGAATACCGTCAGCGGCGCTTTTGCTTGGATTGACATAGACATCATATTGGGCCATCAAAGATTTACCAAGGGCGCAGATCTGAGCCTGGTATGCCATGCGTTTCGCAATGCGCATTTTGGGCATCGATCCAACCGGCAAACTCTTTTTCAAATTTTTTCTTGCGTATAGCCAGACTGCTTTTTTCGTGTTCGGATTTTAGAGCTTGATAGTGTTCTGCCGACAAAATAACGGTATCGAGTTGACCTGCTTTTTCAACGAAGACGGGCTCGCGCTTGGCCTGAGCGGAAAGACTACCGAATCTGTTCTTAGCTTCTGTGGCTGTGACGCGCATGATGGGCTTCCAAAGTGATTGGCCATTTTAGCCATTGTGGTTCTAGCTTAGCAAGGGATTCTGATTGCATTTTGTTTCAGCCCGATATGAATCATCAGCCAGTTGGAGCGGTTAGCAGCAAGGCTAAGGGTGGTTTACTGAGTGAGAGTGTTGAGCAGCAATGCCTAAGGCGGCTTCCTCATGCTGGAGTACCAGAAATCGTCAGCCGCCTTAGGCATTACTACTCAACTCATTGACGGCAGAAAATGTCTGGCTGCCAACACTGCTGTTCGCAGCTGGGAAAGGATAGCCCCGCAAACGTGCGAGGCTAAAAAAACTGGCGGAGAAGGTGTCAACTAAGGTCTTAGTGAGGCCTTGAGACCCCTTGATACCTATTGTGGCATTTACCCAATTGAAATTGAGAAAAAATCGGCAATAAGTCCGCATCCAATTGCTTGCAACCTTCTCAAGGCTTTACTTTACGTCACTAGCCCTCTCAAGGCTTATCAACCAATTTCTGGGGGAAAACTGAGGGGAAACAAACGAAAGTAAGAACATGAGCACCTCATTCACCGATACATATGTTCGAAACCTAAAGGCTACAGGAAGATACACAGACAGTGCAACCAAAGGATTAAACCTCCAACTGAAGTCTGGTGGGGGAAAGTACTGGACGTTTCGATACCAATTCATGGGAAAGCGTTATGACGTTGCAATCGGCTCATACCCAACGATAACTCTTAAAGAAGCACGAGCCCGTGCTACAGCCTCTAGAAATGAGCTGAATCAAGGGATTCGGCCATCTGCACCATGGAAGCCAAAGCAAGCCGAAAAACACCTTAACAATACAGTGGAAAAGACCGTCTTCAGTGAATTTGCCAAAGACTGCATCGATAGTAAGAAGGCTGAGTGGCGAAATGAAAAACATGTCGCGCAGTGGTACGCGACCATAAAAAAATATGCAGATCCAGTAA
>CAIMUZ010000110.1 GCA_903844775.1 uncultured Burkholderiales bacterium
CACCCGAGCGGCGTGCAGGGTTGGTATCCCACACCACTGGATGCCCACCTGCCAACACAGCCAGTCTGGCAATCATCCGGCCCAAAACACCATGGCCCACAATCAAATCGGGTTGCTGTGTGCCGGGCGCGCTGTGAGCGTGATAGGCCGTGGCAGCCAAAGCAAACAAGACACCTTGCTCGGCCAATGATTCTTGGATGGGCAAAGCGCGTGCTGAAGGCACGACCAATTTGGAGGCAGAGCCACCAAATAAATTTTTAGCTTCTTGGAAGCATTGTGAGCCTGGGATGTAAACCCGCGTGCCCACTTTCAAAGTGGCTTGATCGCCTGCATCGACCACACGGCCCACGGTTTCATAACCCGGCACCAAGGGGTAGCCCATACCTGGGAAAGCGGGCATGGTGCCATCCCAAAGCAGGCGCTCTGTGCCAGTGCTGATGCCACTGAACTCAACCTCAACTTTGACGTCTGCCGCACCCATTTCCGGCAAGGACAAAGCGGTCAATGCCAATGACTTGGGTTGCTGGAAAACGATAGCGGTGGACTGCATGACTGTATATTTACTCTTACAATGATTTGTGTCAACAAATATTTACAAATTAATTCAATTATGGGTGTAAACCCTGAGACTTTCGCCCCGCCAAGATCTGCGTTTGCAAGGGCATGGGATTAGGCACAAGTTCCAAGTTCGAGAAGCCCGCCTCTGTCATCATGGCCATCAACTCTCGGGCTGTACGCAACCGGCCAGCACCCATGGCCAACAGGTAAAAATGGAAATACGCATCGCCGTGAGGTGTTTCGTCGGGCTCTTGGGCCATGGGTTCTGCCAAGAGCAAAGTGCCGCCTACAGGCAGCGCTTCGTAAATGGCGCGAAGCGCAGTTTTCACATCGGCATCGGGATGGTCGTGGGCCACACGGATCAAAGTGACCAAGTCGGCGCCACGGGGAAGAGAGTCTTCTAAAAAACTGCCTGGATTGGCTGTTGCGCGATCAGCAATGCCTTGACGCTCAAAATTAGCGCGGGCAAGGGCCGCAACTTCAGGCAAGTCAAATAACTGCAGCTGCAAGTGCTTGGCATGTTGTGCCAAGCGACCTAAAAAGGTGCCTTGGCCACCCCCCACGTCGAGCACGCAGCGATGTTCGTCAAACGAGTAGCTGGCAAAAATTTCATCTACCACAAAGGGCTGTGAAGCAGACATGAGGTTGGAGTAGCGCTGAAATTTTTCAGCTTGTGCTGCGTTCGTGGCTGCGCGTTGCGCGTTCTGCTCTTCGATGGTGTAGGGCCAGTATTCGGACATGGCGCCTGGCTGTTCTGTGCCCTTGAGCATGGCCACAGGATCTTGCATGTCTTGGTACAACACAGCGTGGTGTTCAATCATGGCGCGAATGCCAACATGACCCGCTACAGGCGCTCCCAAAGCACCCAATCCGTAGCGGCCCTCACTGCGCAAATCCAGCAAACGCAAGGCCAGTGCCGACTGTAACAATCGTTGCAAGCCAGCCACAGGCAGGTTGGTAAATTGGGCCAACTCTTCAAGGGTGCGGGGTCGTTCGGCCACAGTTTCCAATATGCGCAAACGCACACAGGCCAAGAGCACCTGTGAATAAACAAAACCCGCCATCAGATCGAACACTTGACGCGCGCGGCGCTGCGTGATCCATCGGGTCAGAGGATTTGAAACACTCCAGCGGTACAAAGACGTGCTGGTCATCATCCGATCCCAGACTGCTGCCAGAGAGTCCTGCCAAGGTGTCTTGCGACTCATACCTTGTGCAGGTGAGGCCAGATCCAGCGTTTTCATGTGTGCGTCCTGTACTTGGCGAAAATTAGAAAATGCAATGAAAAAGGGCGATCAATGAGAAACGCTTTGCGTGGAGCTGGCCCGGTAAGCATTGCAAGCGGCACGGGGTACCAAGCGCTCAGACTCTTGCATCACCAACTCACGCATCGACTTGGCGTTAGGGCCTTCTGGAATGGAATCTGAAGCGGCTTGAATGAGTGACTCAAAATGTGCAATGGCGCCTGAAAGACCCAGGTTGGCAATGGCATTGGGCCTGTCGTGCTGTGCGTCCTGACCCACGGGCTTGCCCAAAAGATCGGCTTGCCCCATCACGTCACGAATGTCATCGGCCACTTGATAAGCCTCGCCCAAACAGTCGCCCAAGGCTTGCCATTGCTTGGGGTCTGCGCCTGCGCTCAATGCGCCTGCACTGGTGGCGGCAACAAACAGCGCACCGGTTTTGGCGCGCTGGTATTGCATGAGAGAAACGCGAGACTCTGACTCCCAAGCTTGACCCGCCACAATGCCCGAAGGCATGCCCACACAAGAGGCAATGATGTGCATCAAAGCAGGCAAGCGAAGCGGCGATTGGCTGGCTGCTGCCGCCAAAGTTTGGAAGGCCAAAACGATCAGGGCGTCGCCCGTCAACACGGCCAAAGGCTCGCCATAGGCGAAATGCACAGAGGCACGTCCACGTCGTGTCGATGCGTCGTCAAAACAAGGCAGGTCATCGTGAACCAAGGAGGCGCAGTGCATGAGCTCAATGGCCACTGCAACGCCTTCGCTCAAACGGGGGTCGTCCATGCCACACGCCTGAGCAACAGCCAGGGCCAATTGGGGCCGAATACGCGCACCGCCAGGAAACACCGCATGGCGAACCGCACCCGCCAATTTGGGAGGGCAACTAGGGTCTTCAGCAGCCGCTAACGCCATTGCCAAACATTGTTCGATTCTTGTAATTGCCTTCATGCTTGTCTCCCGTGGGTGTTGAAATCATTTGGCAAGTGACAACTTGAGTTGTCATTCAAATGTGTAAACAAATATAGACACATCAAATGAACCTGTCAACGGTAGTTGCATTGATTTTTTAAATTAAATGCCACTCGCTCTGGTGGAAGGCTGGCCCATGGGCCAAATCACATTGGCCACCCACTCGGCTTGCTCTTCATGTGCCAGGTGCCCTAGGTTGGGCAGAGAAATGACGTCCTGAGTCCGAAGATGTGGAAGTGTTTCGGCCACGCGATAGGCCACCGACGGCGGCACAATCCAATCTTGCGAGCCAACAATCAAAGACAGGGGGTCTTGCAGCGAGCGAAGTCGCTCCCAAAAGGTTTGCAAATCCCAGTGCGCCATCATGTAAAGCGCAGCTTGTGAATGGGACGGGTTGCTGATCAAAGTTTGGTAAAGCTTTCTGCCTTCGTCATCAAGTTGTGAGCCCGTGCCCTCCATCAGCTTGTGCAGCACGGAGGGGCGAGCTGCTTGCCATGCAAAGAGCTCAGGCACCCATGGCGCCTTGATCAGCACCTTGGCCAAGGGTGAAAAAATTTGTCCTGCGACACCGTCTAAAGGCAACAAGGCACCGTTCAAAGAGACCAAGCGTTGCGGCTGACAATGCCCATTGAGTGACAGCATGCAGGCCACGGCTGCGCCAGCAGAATGGCCGACGATGATGTCTGGTTTGATTTGCATTTGTGTCAGTAACTCAGCCACGCCTGCTGCCATGCCCGGAATTGAAAACAAAGTGGGGACGTCGGCAGCCTGCGGCATCGAAGTAAAGCCATGCCCCGGAAAATCGATCGCGATCACGGTGTAGTTGTCGCTGAGCAAGGGAATCAGGCCGCGCCATGAATGTGTCGAGGCGCCTGTCCCATGCAACAGCAGGATGCTTGTTGCCCTTGGGTTAGGGTGCTTTGCCCATTGCACATGCCAGCGCAGTCTTGGCGTTTCAATGAAACTTGAAAGCTGCCGCAGCGGCCAATTTCGGCCATCGGTGTCCCAATTCAAAGCTTGGCGTGGGCTCACATGCAGCCTCTTTTCAAGATCGGCCCGCCACCGCGCGAACTGCTTGGTTCAAAGAATTGGCGCCGGCATAAGGCAAGGCCAGGTATTGCGCGCCCATTGCTTTGGCCAGATTTTTGGCAGCATCTTGCGCTTGGGGCGAGGTGTCCACCAGCAAGGTGCTAAAGCCTCTCAAGCGCATTTCTGTGGCCGCCGCCAAAGCGTCCGTGGCAGCCTGCGCGCGACCCGGGCGACCATCCCGCGCAATGTTGCCTTTGCCATCCGTGAGCAACACCACAATGGGTGTCTCGCCTTTTTTTCTCAACTGATCTGCCAACAGCATCGATGCATCAATGGCATGGGCCAAGGGCGTACCACCACCGCCAGGCAAGCCGGCCAAGCTTCTTTTGGCGCGTGCCAAAGAGCGAGTTGGAGGCAAGATCAACTCAGCCGTTTGACCCCTGAATGCGAGGACGGCCACGCTGTCGCGCCGAACATAACAGTCCGCTAACAACAACTCTACGGCACCTTTCGCCTCGGCCAAACGATTCAGGGCAGAGGAGCCAGAAGCGTCGACCACAAACACCGTGGTGGTCTGGCCCGATTGACGAAAGCGAGTGACATGGAAGTCTTCTTTGCGCACCACGATGCGTTGTTTTTGCCCATCCGAGATGGCTTGCTGTCGCTGCCGAAGTTTTTGCCAAGGGGCGGCTGCCCTGAGCGTTTCAAGCACATTGATGCGTTGCCCCGCACGCGGCTCGCCTTTGCGTGCGCCCACGGGCCGTCCGCGCAATGCGTTTTTTTGCAGCGCGCCTGAGCTGCCAGAGGTCGGTGTTTTGGCGCGCTGTAATTTGCCGATTTTCAAACTTGCCAACAGGCCAGAAGGAATGGCGGCTTGGGCGGCTTCAAGCACCAACTCAGCTAAATTTTCAGGGAGGCCGGGGTCTTCGTCTTGCGCTTCTTCTTGATCGTTGTCTGCATTGGACTCGTCCTTGTTCTCAGCATCAGGAGTGTCAGGCTCTGGTGGTGATTCAGTGTCTTCAGGTGTGTCTTGCGCCTCATTCTCAGGCGGCGCTGCTGGCGGAAGTCGCGTCGCGCGAGGCGCAAGTACCAACCGCGCCGCAACACCGGTGTGTTCTTCTTCAACTGTGCTGCTGCCCGCCAGCGCAGCAGCGGCCCGCGCCACGCGCACAGCAAAAACGCTGGCCCTGAGAGAGTCAATGCCGAGCGCCAATGCAGCGGCGCACAGGGCTTGCACAGCCTCGTCGCCTATCGTCACTTGTGACAAACGCTGCCGTGCATTCAGGACTTCTTGAGGCGTCCAATCGGGCCCTGCTTCATCCTCGTCTTGCGCGCCCATCAGCAAACGAAAGGCCAGTCGATCGGCCAGGCCCGCTGGCATTTGCTCGTCTTCGCTGGCGCCTTCATCGAGGGCTACCAAGCCCAAGCGGGCCTTGGCCGATGTGTCTAAACCATCCCGTTGCAAAGCCACCACGCCGGAGTCAAGGACGCTGCCAAAGCGGGCCGCAGAGGACAGGCTCATGCGCTCCGCCATGGCCAAAACCAGCACACCGCCATCGGCTTGCGACAGCAAACCTCGAAGGGCAATGGGCTTGCCTGCTTGCAGCGTTGCACCCAGGTCAAGCCCGCCCAACAAAGCCGTGTCATTGATGTTCAGGGGCACGCGCCGAAGCGGCGTATCTGTTGGCAAGAGGCTTTTTAAAAGCGCCAGCCACTGGTCTCGGTTGTCACAAGCAGGGGAGCGAAGTGCCACACCGCCCAGACCCACTGGGTCGACTGCAAAAAGTGCAGCAATGGTTGCGGCGTCGCCTTGCATAAGTAGAGTCTGCGCGCCTTAAGTGTTGAGTGCTTTAGGCTTGGGCGCGGTGAGTTCTGCCAGCGCTCTTTCGACGCGCGTCGAGGAGCCAGAATCATCAAGCGGGTTACGCCGAAGTCGATGACGAAGCGCAGAGGGCGCTACCCGAATCAGATGAGTTTGCGTAACTTTGGAGGCACCTTGCAAAGCAGCCTCGGCCCGCGCCGCGCGAACCAAAGTGAGATCGCCGCGCAAGCCATCGGTGCCCAAGCTCATGCAAAGTTGGGCGGCAAACTCTCGGGCTTCATCGGGAATGGCCACATCCGGTAAACGTTTGCGCGCAGCCACAATGCTGCGCCTGACGCGGTCGTCTTCTTTTTTCCACACATCGGTAAAGGCTTGTGGGCCTTGCTCGAAAGCGTCTCGGCGTTTCACCACTTCCACGCGTTGTGCCAGCGTGTCGGGTGTTTTAACTTCCACGGACAAGCCAAAGCGATCCAACAATTGGGGCCTTAACTCACCTTCTTCCGGATTGCCGCTGCCAATCAGTACGAAGCGGGCGGGGTGCCGCACACTCAGGCCTTCCCGTTCCACCACGTTTTCCCCCGAGGCAGCCACGTCAATGAGCAGGTCGACCAAATGGTCTTCCAGTAAATTGACCTCGTCGATGTACAAATAACCCCGATTGGCACGCGCCAAAAGTCCGGGCTCAAACGCTTTCACGCCTTGAGAGAGGGCGCGTTCCAAGTCAAGGGCGCCGACCACCCGGTCTTCAGTGGCGCCCAGTGGCAGGTCAACCACCGGCACACTGACCAGATGGCTTTTTTGGGAGGAGGGTACTGATTTGCTGGCTGCGGCTGCGTTCGCCAAACAGTCTGGGCACTTGGCATTTTCGGGGTCGCAGCCATAGGGGCAACCCACCACGGCGCGCATTTTGGGCAGCAGGGCAGCCAAGGCTCGAACTGCCGTCGATTTGCCGGTACCACGGTCACCGAACACCAAAACACCCCCAATGCTGGGGTCGATGGCAGTCAGCATGATGGCCAATTTCATGTCGTCCTGGCCAACAATGGCAGAGAAGGGGAAGGTCAAAGACATCTGATTGAATATGAAGGTTAAAACGGGCTGGATGGCAAAGTGTCAACTTAAAAAATTATACAAAGTGTCAATTTAACTTGACGTTTTGTCAAATCCAGTTAAATTATGTGCTCATTGAACAGATATTGAGGCAAATGATGAGTGCCCTGCTTGATTGGATTCAGTCCCCTGCACAGCTTAGAAAACTGTCCCGAGACAACTTGGCCCCTTTGGCTGCAGAGTTGCGGGAGCGTTTGATTCAGTCGGTTTCGCAAACGGGCGGGCATTTCAGCTCCAACTTGGGAACTGTTGAGCTCACTGTGGCCCTGCATTACGTTTTCAACACGCCTGAAGACCGTTTGGTATGGGATGTAGGCCATCAAACCTACCCCCACAAAATACTGACGGGCCGAAACTCGCAAATGGGCAGCATGCGCCAATTGGGTGGTTTGAGCGGCTTTCCGCGCCGTGAAGAAAGTATTTACGACGCCTTTGGCACGGCCCATTCCTCCACCAGCATTTCGGCCGCATTGGGCATGGCCATGGCCGCCAAACAAATGGGCAGCCGTCGCAAAGCAGTCGCCATCATTGGCGATGGCGCTCTCACTGCGGGCATGGCCTACGAGGCCTTGAACAATGCAGGCGCGAGCGATTGCAATGTGCTGGTGATTTTGAACGACAACGACATGTCCATCAGCCCACCGGTTGGGGCCTTGAACCATTATTTGCATGAATTGATGAGTGGTCGGTTTTATGCCGATGCCAAAAAAATTGGCAAAGAAGTGCTGAAAAATGCGCCGCCTTTGTATGCACTGGCGCAAATGCTTGAACAGCAAACACAAAGCTTCATTCAGCCGCAAACCATGTTTGAAAATTTGGGCTTTGAGTACACAGGCCCAGTGGATGGGCACGATGTCGATGCGATGGTCGACACATTGAAGAGTTTGTACAACAAACCGGGCCCGCAGTTTTTGCATGTGGTCACGCGCAAGGGCAAGGGCTATGCCAAAGCAGAAGCCGATCCTGTGGCTTATCACGGGCCCAGTAAATTTGATCCTGTTGTGGGTATCGTGAGCGCCGCGGCGCCTGTCCCTGCAAAGCCAACGTTCACGCAAGTGTTTGGGCAATGGCTTTGTGACATGGCTGCAAAAGATGAGCGCTTGGTAGGCATCACACCGGCCATGCGTGAAGGCTCGGGCATGGTGAAGTTCAGTCAACAGTACCCACATCGCTATCACGATGTGGGCATTGCCGAACAGCACGCGGTGACCTTTGCAGCCGGCATGGCCTGCGAAGGCTTGAAGCCTGTGGTGGCCATTTACTCTACCTTCTTGCAACGTGCTTATGACCAACTGATTCACGATGTGGCCTTGCAGAATTTGCCTGTGGTGTTTGCACTCGACCGGGCTGGATTGGTCGGTGCAGATGGCCCCACACACGCTGGTATGTATGACATTGCTTTCACGCGGTGCATTCCCAACATGAGCATTGCGTGTCCTGCAGATGAGGCCGAGTGCCGACAGTTGCTCAGCACCGCTTACGCGCAAGACCATGCTGTCACAGTTCGTTACCCTAGGGGTGCGGGTGTGGGTGCTCAAGTGGGCACTGACTTAGAAACTTTGCCTTTTGGCAAAGCTGAAATCAGGCGTGAAGGACAAGGCGTGGCGTTGCTCGCATTTGGCCCACTGCTTTACGAAGCCCTCAAAGTGGCTGAAGGCATGAACGCCACGGTGGTCAACATGCGTTGGGCCAAACCCCTGGACCTTGAAACATTGAAAGAGATTGCGCTTTCACACGATCGCCTGGTCACGCTGGAAGATGCCACCCGAATGGGCGGTGCAGGCTCAGCCGTCATGGAGGCTTTGCACGACATGGGCATTGCCATGCCCGTGTTGGCGGTGGGCTTTGAAGATGAATTCACAGAGCACGGTGATCCGCAGAAGTTGATGCAGCAATATGGCTTGACTGCCCCCGGTATTCAAAAATGCATTGAAGATTACTGGCCTGATTTGAAGGCCACACCCGTTTTGAGGGCGGTGGGCTAATGGCTGTTTGGACCTTAGGGCTGAATCACAGAACTGCGCCGCTTGATTTGCGCGAACGCTTCGCGTTTGCCTCCGAGAGGTTGGACCAGTCTTTGAAAGGTTTGCGTCAAAGTTTTGCCACCCACAAAGAAGTCGCTATTTTGTCCACTTGCAATCGAACAGAAATTTACTGTGCCGGTGATGAAGTTCAAATTCCGCAAACTTTGAGCTGGTTGGCAGATGCAGGTAAAACACAAGTAGATGTGTTGGCTTCGCACACCTATCGCTTTGAAGGAGATGCTTCTGCCCGTCATGCGTTTCGAGTTGCCAGTGGCCTTGACTCGATGGTCTTGGGTGAGTCGCAAATTTTGGGGCAATTGAAAGAAGCCGTTCGCATGGCCGGCGACTCGGGTGCCTTGGGTACCACCCTGAACCAATTGTTTCAGCGCTCATTTGCAGTGGCCAAGGAAGTCAGAAGCACCACTGAAATTGGCGCGCATTCCATCAGCATGGCCGCCGCCGCGGTGCGCTTGGCGGGCCGCATTTTTGAAAATATCAAAGAAACAAATATTTTGTTTGTCGGCGCTGGTGAAATGATTGAGCTTTGCGTGGCGCACTTTGCAGCCAAGTCGCCTAAAACAATCACCATTGCCAACCGCTCGGCAGAGAGAGCCGAGCTGCTGGCGCAAGCTCATGGGGGGCGAAGTATCTCTTTAGCAGATCTGCCAAAACGCTTGCATGAGTTTGACATCGTCATCAGTTGCACCGCCAGCACCTTGCCCTTGATTGGATTGGGGGCCGTTAAAAGTGCATTGCGCAAGCGAAAAAGCAAACCTAGTTTCATGGTCGATTTGGCGGTGCCGCGCGACATTGAGCCCGAGGTCAAAGACCTTCGAGATGTGTACCTTTACACCGTGGACGATCTCACAGAAGTCATCAACAGCGGACAAGTTCACAGGCAAGCGGCTGTGCTCGATGCTGAAGTCATCATTGACGATGGCGTACAGAAATTCATGTCGTGGTTGGCGCATCGCAGCGAAGTGCCGCTGATTCAAGAGTTGAATTTTCAAGCAGACGCTTGGCGTCAGGCCGAGGTATTGCGCGCGCGCAAATTGCTTGACAAAGGGCAGGGTATTGAGAGCGTTTTAGAGTCGCTTTCAATGGGCATGATGAAGAAAATGCTGAATGGCCCTCTGCGTGAGTTGAATCACACAGAAGAGCCGCTGAGGGTCAAGGCGCGCGAGGCCGTTAAGCAAATGTTTTTGAGGCCTTAACAGGGCGATAGCACCTTATTCAAAGTCGATGGCAAAGAGTTTGAGATGTTTAAGGGTGGATTTTTTGCGACGCTGCATAACCGCGCAAGCTGGCGACATTTTCGATCACAATGTCGCTCGAGTTTGGCATGCGTGAGGCCGCTTTCTTGGCGATCTCGGCCGTTCTGAAGGGGCCATCCACAATCAAGAATTTCACATCGCTCGAACCCTCTGCCCGTACTGGCACGATGTAGCTTCGTTTTAACCACTCTTTGCCTGCGATTTCATTTTGCGCATCCTGCACGTTGGTGAAAGTTTGAAACTCTAAGACGAAGTGATCTTGTGGCAATGTCATGAGCCATCGCTGGCCTTGCAGGGCCACTTCTGGCACTTCACGGGCATCTTTGCTGAGGGGGTCATTTTTAGCTGAAGAAAGAGTCTCTTCTGATTGAACCGCCTTCAGATTCTTGCCTTTGGGTGTAAACAGGCCCAACAGTTTCTCGCCAAATTCAGGGTGGAGAACAGCTGACACGCCCACAGAAATAGACAGCAGACCGGCAACAATGATGACCCAAGGCAATACCCTCTTTTTTTGTTTTGAAGAGGTTGAGGCTTTGATTTCAGGCGCAGCGTTATTTTTGGTGGCGGACTTGCTTGAGTTGGGGGTTTCAAGCTTGGGCGCAAGATTTTTTTTCTCAGCTTTGGCCAGTTGGCTGAAGAATTCGATGGCTATTTCTTCTGTGCCATTTCGGCGTGCTTGCTGAATGGCATTCAGTTTTTGTTCTTTTGTGGGCATGCTCAATGCCCAGGTGTTGAGTCGTGGATTATTGTCAAAAATGGCGGTGTTGGAAGCGCCACTGGTGTCAAACATCAACAAGGCACCAATGCCAGCTCCCGGAAAATTTTCTAAGAGCTTTAGCAAGATTTGAAGGTCTTTTTCTTCGAGGGCGCTGGCGTTTTTCAAAAGCCAAATTTTGTCTGGTGTGCCTTTGTTAAAAGGGCGGGTCGCAAGCTCAAAAGACATGCTGTTCAAAATGGTATTGAACCGCTCTAGCAAACCTTCTGTGTCGGCTGGCAAGAATATTTCAAGGGGCGTATCTGGAAATTCACGGTTGACTCTTTGAACGACGACTTCACCGTAGTAGTCCAGTAACTCTTTGTGATCGCTTAGTAAGACCAGGCTCTTATTGTCATTGCGCAGGGAGGTGAGTGAGCTTTCGAGTTGCAAACGATCGACAGCCCTGAAAAAAATTTCAGGGTTGGGGTTGGGAGTCTGATCTTTGAAGCCACTCATGTATCAAGTGGATTCTAGTGCCCCCAACATCAGGTCATACGGCCGATGGCACAACTCACAAATGATTTGGCATTGGTAATGCCGGCTTGTAGGCCAGCGACCGAGCCTTTTTCTGGGTAGCCCATGGCGCGCAACTTGTCGATTACCGCTTGTTTGATGGACGCCTCGCCAGAGAAGCTGACCAATTGCTTGTCTCGGTCAATCGTCAATTCAGCGACTTTGGCAACGCTGTTGATGCCTTTGACAATCGAATTTTCGCAGCCGCCGCATTTGATGTTTTCAACTTCAATTTCAAAAGTTTGAGTCATTTTGTTTTCCTTTCAGAAGCCCCGCTGTGTTAATAAAACGGCGGTACGGTGTAAGTGTGCGCTTTGATACTGCATTATTGGCTGATTTAAATCAATAATTAGAACGAAATAAGTACTAATTTAGGGCTTCCTTTTTGGTCACTCTTGATTTGACTGGAAAGTGGAAGGCAGATCATGCTCACTTAGAATTTGATCTATTCTTCTTTTATCCCTGAACCATCAACTTTCACATGAGCCTCAAAATCCTTGTTTATTCCAAGTCGGCTTGCCCGCAGTGCGAGTCAGCCAAAATGATTCTCAAGTCCAAGTCCTTGGCTTATGAAGAGATCAAAATTGATGACGAAGCCGAGCGCATGGCGTTCTACGAAAAATGTGGCCCTTCAGTTCGTCAAATGCCTCAAATTTTTATCAACGACCAGCGTGTGGGTGGGCTGGCTGGATTGCAGGCCGCATTGGCGCAACTTCCACAATAAGCAAGCCTGTAAGCGCCGGCCTGGCGTCAAGACTTAGCTTGCAACTTGTCTTGCGTCTGGGTTAAAAAATCGCTCGCATCGTGGCGCTCATGCAGCTGAGTTTCCAGCGGGCCCATCACGCGGTTCACCATGCGTCCGCGTTGAACAGCCGGGCGAGCTTCAATTTCATCGGCCCAGCGAATCACATGGGTGTATTCGTGTACTTGTAAAAATTCACCAGATTCGTACCGTTCGCCTTTGGCCAAACTGCCATACCAAGGCCAAATGGCCATGTCGGCAATGGTGTACTCGTCGCCACCAATGAAGCGGTGTTGTGCAAGTCGCTGATTGAGCACGTCCATCTCACGTTTGACTTCCATCGCAAAGCGGTCGATGGCATATTCAATTTTGGTAGGCGCATAAGCGTAAAAGTGTCCAAAACCGCCGCCTAAGTATGGCGCGCTGCCCATTTGCCACATCAGCCAAGACATGCACTCTGTGCGCTTCACCACATCGGTGGGCAGGAAGGCTTTGAATTTTTCTGCGAGGTAAAAAAGAATCGAACCCGACTCAAACACGCGGACAGGTGCGGGACCACTGTGATCTAGCAGCGCTGGAATTTTGGAGTTGGGGTTGACTTCTACGAAGCCGCTGCTGAACTGCATGCCTTCGTTGATGCGAATCAGCCAAGCATCGTATTCAGCGCCAGCGTGGCCCAGTTCTAGTAACTCTTCCAGCATCACGGTCACTTTAATGCCGTTGGGTGTGCCCAAGGAATAAAGCTGGAGGGGGTGTTTGCCCTTGGGCAGTTCTTTTTCGTGCGTCGAACCTGCAACGGGCCGATTGATGTTGGCGAAACGGCCGCCATTGGCCTTTTGCCAGGTCCAAACTTGAGGCGGGATGTAGTTGGAATCGGTCATTTCATTTCCTTATTTGCTTGCGTCTAGTTTAAATGATTCAAATTTTCTTGACCTATCGCATACCACCTTGTGTGAAGTAGGGCGCACATTAACGGGCTGAATCTTCTCTACTTTCGCAAAAAACCGATATGTTGATCCAAGAACTGCCAGCCTATGAAACACTCCGACAAAGCGGCTTAGAGTCTGGGCTGCGCATGCTACAGCTCTGTGGCAAAAGTTTGCTACCTGTGGTTCAAGGGGGCATGGGGGTTGGTGTTTCCGCAGGCGGGCTGGCGGGTGCCGTTGCCAGTCTGGGTGCTGTAGGCACCATCTCATCGGTTGATTTGCGGCGCTTGCACCCAGACTTGATGGCGCTGACGGGCAAGTTGGACAAAGAGCCAGATGCGAGACAACAAATTGAAAGTGCCAACTTGGTTGCGCTGGATCGGGAAATCAAGCGGGCACAACTCATTGCCAACGGTCGTGGCCTGATTGCAGTCAACATCATGAAAGCCCTGAGCCAATACGTAGGCTATGTTCAGCAGTCCTTAGCGTCGGGTGCAGATGCCATCGTGGTGGGTGCGGGCTTGCCTTTGGACTTACCTGAGTTGGCCAAAGATTTTCCTCTGACAGCGCTCATTCCTATTTTGTCCGATGCACGTGGTGTTCAATTGGTGGTGCGCAAATGGGAGAAGAAAGGCCGCTTGCCTTCGGCCATTGTGATTGAGCATCCAAAATTGGCCGGTGGCCATTTGGGTGCAGCCAACATACAAGACCTGAACGATCCTCGATTTAATTTCGACGTGGCCATTCCCGCTATTTTGGAATTTTTCAAAACGGCCGGACTTGAGGGTCAAATTCCCTTGATTGCCGCAGGCGGTATTTCATGCCGAGAGGACATTGCGCGTTTGCAAGCCATGGGCGCATCTGCCGTGCAATTGGGCACTGCCTTTGCTGTGACGCAGGAGTGTGATGCGCCATTGTCATTTAAAGAGGTCTTGGCGCATGCAAAGCCAGATGACTTGCAGGAATTCATCAGCGTTGCAGGGCTTCCTGCCAGAGCCGTTAAAACACCATGGCTTGAGAAATACATTCGGATCGAGTCTAAGTTACAAGAACGTGCGCATGTGAAGAAGAAATGCAACATGTCATTTGACTGCTTGCAACACTGCGGCCTGCGCGATGGCCAATCAAAAATGGGTCAATTTTGCATTGATCAGCAACTCGGCCATGCTTTAACCGGCGATGTACAAAAGGGCCTCTTTTTCAGAGGAACTGGGGTGCTGCCATTTGGCGAAAACATTCGACCAGTCAAGGAGCTGATGAGCTGGCTGATGAGTGGCGAATCACCGCTCCGCCATTCTTCTTAAAATTTGCGGTGGTCCTCAATCAGCGCGAACTGATTCCCAATTCGTGTTACTTTCTAGTCCACCGAAGTGCGCCAAACAAATTGAAGAGTGCCAGTCCATTAAAACAACTGTCCCGCACACCAAATGATCGCTGGAAAGCTGGCCACCCAGGCCCAGAAAAATCGGTTCAATCCAAAGAACCAAAAAACAAGAAAATGAAACAACGCGGCAATCAAACAGTAGGCTACTGCCAGACTGGTGTGTAACAGGGCCAATGGGGCAGCACATTCCCACAAGATGAATGTCCAACAACCGATCGCCGATAGCCAGGGTTGACGAAGCCAATGCTGCTGATTCAAGGGGCCATGAATGGCCGCGTTTAAGAAAATGGTCATGGCGCTGCCATCACGCCACTCTGCCTGGAGAAGCTTGACGGCGCCCGAAACAAAGTAGGAGGTGATAGATTGAATCGTGATGTACCAGAAACATGTACGCCAACCCAACTCTGCATTGTCAAAATACCTCACGATTTGAGCAATGAGCAGGCCGGTGAGGACCACCAAGGTCATGAAGTCACTGCCGCCATTGAAGGCGCCACGCCAACGGATGAGCACCGCTAAATTACTGACGAACAAAAAGCCCACGTTGTAAAGGCTGGCACCTTGAAAAGCCAAACTCATCAGCGCAATCAATCTTGCCCACAGAAGCCCTCGAAAAATAGGTTCTGAAAATAAGAAATCAAAGCCAGCCCGAATGGCCCTATGGGGGATGTCCCGTCTTTGAATGGCCCATGACCACAGTCCCGCGTTGTGCATGGCTTTGCGCATGCGCAAATATTCAAGCGTTTGAATGCCCGCGCTCAAAGCAAACAATAGCTCTAGCGCGCGAATGGCCCATGGCGTACTCAAGCTCATCGGAATTAGTCCGTCAGACGCGATGCCCCACATCATGATCTAGCCTCGGCGGGCGAGGTCATCATCACATGGGTATGAATGGTTTGCGTGCTGCTGTCTAGCAACATGCGCAATTCAAATTGCTTTTGTGAATACGTGGGGTATTTTTCAAGTAAAACACCATCGACAAAGTGCGACACCATCTGGTAGGTGACCAACTGCCGGGGGTCATCGCCCTCAGGCAAGTCGTGCAAGTCTGCCCAAAAGTGATCAATCAAGTTTTGCTGTGCCAAACCTAAATTGGTTTCTGGATTGTGAAAAAGACACCAGAAATTTTGAGGTAGGCGAGGGTAAAGATGAACCCATTCTGACCACACCATATCGCCCGTGGCGCTGGCTGTGGCAGCGCGGGCATACAGGTGTGGCACATACCCTACAGCATGGAAGAACTTCCAATTTGGGAAAAAAGACCGGAGAAGAAACAACCATGGCCCCCTCATGATGGGCGTTTTGTAAATCATGGCCAGTACCAGCACCAAGAAGTAAGCGATGACCCAATAAACAGTCATGGTTTCAAGAAGATGCTGAAGCGCGGAAATATAAAAGGCGCTTCAAGCCAAGGAGTAAGCCAAAAGGGCTGATTTTATGCAGGATTTCTGCAACTGCGGCAGGGATGCCGGAGAGGCTATTTTATGGAAAAAATAACGCTAATTTCTGATCTTTTTTTCTTGGCGTCACAGCTTCATGCTGCTCAATAGTTGGCCTGTAAATTCATCAAACAGAGGCATGGGCCCTTGAGGGTCCTTTGCTAACTCATCAATGCGGCGCAATGATACGGCGTCCTTCCAGTAGGGCGATAACTGAAAAGCCAGAACTTCGACATCCGACATAGGGCCGCCTTGAAGGGCTAAGCTTTCAACGGAGTCTTTCGATAGCTTCGAAAAGTAGTCTGCCTCGACAGTACAAAGGTAACGCTTGGCGGCCACATGAAGCCTGATGGGCTCTGTCACATCAGAACCAAAGTAGCGTTCAAGCCAATTTGCCCCAATTTTTTCGTGCTGATCGTCAATGCCCAGCGCAGCAGGATGATCGCCCAATTGATGCACCATGTGGCCTATGTCGTGAAGCAATGCGGCCACAACCACTGAATCCGATAAGCCTGCGGCGCGAGCATGGTAAGCAGACTGAACTGCATGTGCGAGCTGGTTGATGAGTGTTAAACCATAGAGCCCATTGGCGCGGCCTGCATAAATCGATGATAAATCGGCTAATGCTAATTCATGCTTGTTTGGAATCATTTGGGTTTTGATTGAACTTGAATTTACGAGATGACACCAAGATCACGAAGCGTTCGTGAAGTGGCCTCTGTCGCTTTGAAAATGTCTGTGGCATCGATGGCCCCTATACAACCTACACGAAAAGTTTCAATTTGCGTGAGTTTGCCCGGATAAAGAATAAAGCCCTGTGCTTTAACACCTTCATATAACTTAGAGAATTCAAAATTGGGATGATCAGGCGAATGGAAAGTCACGATGATGGGGGCTTGAACGTCGTCCGCTAAATAGGTACGCAAGCCAATGGTTCTCATGCCGGCCACCAAGGCCGCACAATTTTTTTGATACCTAGCATTGCGCGCAATGACGCCACCTTCTTCATGGAACTGATCCAGTGCTGATCGCAAAGCAGCAACCACATGCGTTGGCGGCGTGTAGCGCCATTGACCTGTTTTCTGCATGTAGATCCATTGGTCATGCAAATCCAATGCAAGAGAGTGTGAATTGCTTTTAGAATTTTGGAGTACGTCTTGACGCACAATCACAAAACCCATACCAGGGACACCCTCAAGGCACTTTCCAGAGGCTGCAATGAGTGCGTCAATGGGCGTTGTGGTGAGGTCAATCGGAATGGCGGCAAAGGAGCTCATGGCGTCTACGATCAAATGTCTTTTTTGCGCAGCCACCACAAGGGCAATGTCATGGAGTGGGTTCAAAATACCCGCACTGGTTTCACAGTGCACCATGGCAACGTGCGTAATGCCTGGGTCTGCAATGAGGGCGGCCTGAATTCGCTCAGGGCTTGCAGGTTCATCTTCAGCGTGCTCTAAAACCACCACATCTTTTTTCTGATAGCCCAAGATGCGCACAATTCGCTGACAATAGGCGCCATTGCTGGGCACTAAAACTTTGCCAGTTTGGGGCACCAGGCTTCCCAGTGCAGCTTCTACGGCAAAAGTGCCGCTGCCTTGCATGGGGACGCACACATGGGTTGCTTGGCCCTTGACAATGTCTACGATGTCGTTGCAAACCGATGCAGTTAATTGATTGAAAGAGGCGTCCCAAGAACCCCAATCTGACAACATAGCTTCTTTGGTTCGAGAGGTGGTTGTTAAAGGTCCGGGCGTTAAAAGAATGGCTTTTGACATACAGTTTCCTCAGGGAACAATGGCAGCACGCAAGACGCGTTGTGATGCCGCATCTGACATGGCTTGTGTTACTTCATCGAGTGAATATTGCGCATCCACCAAGTCGGCAAAAGGATAATGCACTTTATTTTTCACCACAAAATCCAATGCTTCAATCAGATGACGCGGGTGATAGTTATGGACACCGCGAAGAGTGATCATTTTTTTGACCAATCGGTTGGCATCGATGGTGACGTTAGCGCCTGGACTGACCAAACCAGCAATCACGTAAGTGCCGCCAACTCGAACCATCTCAATTCCAAAAGGGAGCGCGTCAGCAACACCGCATACCTCGATGACAGCATCAGGTCCCTCGGGTTTGCAGTGTGACTCGATATCCTTCAATAACTTTTGGGGGTCACTGCTGGCGTCTAAGGCAATGTCAACTCCAAATCGTTTTGATTGCGCGCAACGTTTTGGATTGACATCAAGCCCGATCACGGTACGAGCACCGCGAGACTTGGCCAACGCAGCGCCATACAGCCCCAATAATCCCAATCCCTGAATGACCACCGTGCTGCCAAGGCGAATATTTGAGGCTTCTGTGACCGCTACCATGGTGGCGACACCACAATTGACAGGGGTCGCTTCTGCGTCTGTGATGGTGTCTGGCAAACGCAGGATCCAAGATTTAGGGAGCACATAGCAATATTCAGCAAACCCACCATGATGATGGGGGGCGGTAGTGACCGCCATGTGGCCATACTTTTCAACACCGTGAGACTTTTGCGGTAAATCCAGAACTTCTGAAAAGTAGTTTGCCCCTGGTATGAAGAACTCACTCCATGTAATTCGGTCATTGACAGACAGTGAATCACCGCGCATATCGTGCGTTAAGCCTTCGCCAAGTGCCACGATGCGCCCCACAATTTCGTGGCCAAGAAGGCCCGGACATGGACTGGGACGATGGCCATGATAGGAGTGAATGTCTGATCTGCAGATGGTCGACATGCTGACTTTGACCAAAGCTTCGTTCGCGTTTGGTGCGCGAATGGGATAAGACTGCACTTGGAAAGGCGCATTGGGCGCAGTGTAAACAGCAACTCGTCCAGAGGCTGGAATGGTCATGCGTTGGTCGCTACGCCATTGATAGCGAAGTCGAATATAAAGTGGCTCTTGAGGGGGCCATGCGCCGCTCGATCAGCATATTTCTGATTTAAAGGTCGATTCAAAATGAACGGGACGCGCGCTTCTGCCACCGCACCATGGCTGCGCAATCTGGCATCGTTTAGATTCGACAAGTCATGATCAGCAACGCTAGCACCAATGACGGTTCCAGCATCGCCAATGACGACAACATCACCTTCACGGTCTGCTGGCAATTCAAATTGATGACAAGCTTCATCTTTGGTCAGCGCCAGTTCAACACCTTCAATCCCTTTGACTTTGGCAATGACTTCTTGCACAGTGAGTTGCGTGTCACGCATCCAGATGCGCACAAAACCACCCAAGGCACCATGGTGACGCACAAAGGCATCCGTGATAGGGCAAATAACTTGGGTTGTTCCTTGACCAAACGCATGATCAAGCATGTCTTGAAGGAAGATGACTTTGGGCTTGCCGTCTGGCAAAGACTTGTCATTCATGCCGTGATCTGCCGTCAAAGCTACGACGGCACCTGATTCAGAAAGGCGACCAAATGCATCATCGAGCCGCTTGTAAAACGTGTTTGAAACTGCATCACCAGGTGCGTACTTGTGCTGAATGTAGTCGGTTAAAGACAAAAATAACAACTCAGGTTGATCACGCTCGAGCAATTTAATTCCAGCCTCAAGCACAAACAAAGACAGGTCCATGGAGTACATGTCGGGTTGGGGCATGCCCACCAATTCGAGCACGTTGGCAATGCCATTTTCTTCAAGAGTGCATTGACTTGCAAATTCTGAAGAGAAGCTCACGTTGCCACGTGAGAGGTCTAGACCCTTTCCAAGTTGTTTACGAAGCTTGTCTTTGGCGGTAATGGAAACCACTTTGGCGCCCGCATTGGCAAATGTGGCCAAGATGGTTGGGCTTCTGAGGAGTTCAGGACCTGTCATGACAACGGCCTCACCGTTTTCATTCAGATAGTAGTTACCAGAAATGCCATGCACAGAGGGGGGTGCACCGGTAATTAGCGACATGTTGTTGGGGCAGGTAAAGCTAGGTACGGTGCCATTGGCAATGCCCGAAAAGCCCTCACGCATGAATTTCTCAATGTTGGGAAGGATGCCGTCTTTAAGGCCTTGCTCAATGTATGCAGGGTCACCGCCATCGATACAGACAACAACGACGGGTTGATGGGGCCAGCTGTAACTGACGCCATTGAGTTCAAGTTTGTTCATTTATAAATTTTAAAAATCAAATGCTCCAGCGTCGAATTCGCGCTGAGATGACGTCAACCAAGGAAACAAAAACTATGATGATAAACAGTATTGCGGCAGTTTCTGCGTAATCAAAGCCGCGAATTGATTCGTGAAGCACAACGCCAATACCACCGGCGCCGACCATGCCCACAACAGAAGCCGACCGAACGTTGGATTCGAATCGGTAAAGAGAATAGGAGATCCAAAGGGGGAGAACTTGCGGGATGACACCGTAGAGTATTTCTTCTAATGGATTTGCGCCAGTTGCCCTGACACCTTCGACGGGCCGTGGGTCAATGGCTTCAACGGCTTCAGCAAAAAGTTTGGCCAAGACTCCAGTGGTGTGAATCCAAAGCGCCATCACGCCCGCAAATGGACCTAAACCAACGGCCACAATGAACAGCATGGCAAACACCATTTCGTTGATGGCTCGAAAGGCATCCATGAGACGGCGCACAGGTTGATAAACCCAAGCGGGCACAATGTTTTCAGAGCACAACAAGCCCAACGGAACAGCGCAAAAAATTGCCAACACAGTGCCCCAGATGGCGATGTGAACTGTGATAACCATCTCACTCAGGTAAATACGCCAATCGTGAAAATTAGGGGGAAAAAATTCTTTGCTGAACACAGCCATGTTGGCTGAGTCAGCAATGAGTGCCATTGGGCGTATTTCTGCGCCTTGCCAGGACCAGATGAGCATCATCAATACAACACCCCAAGCCAGCTGCGCCAGCAAGCTGGTGGGTGGCGGTGAAAGCGGAATGTCTTTGATGGTGGGTTTCATGGTCGTGACAAGCGCAGATGAAGCCTCAAATTATTTGGCTTTTGCCAAAGCTGCAAGCTTGGCATCGATGTCAGCAATCTTGGTTTGCTTTTCGGCGGCGGACATATTGGCATCGGACTCAAACTTCATGCGATCTTTGAACAATTCGAGTTGACGGATGGGAATCAATTGGGCGTCAGTGGAAGCCTTGAAGCCAGCCAAGCGATACATGTTCTTTAAAATTTCTTTTTCACGGTCATTCTTGCCATAACCGACGACGAAATCTTGCACTTTCTTTTTCACATCAGAAGGCAAGTCTTTACGCCAGACCAAAGGATCACGAGGAATGAGGGGTGAAGTCCAGAGAATACGAATTTGATCCATTTTCTCGGGTGATTTTTCCTTCATTTTCTCGGTCATTTCGCTGTTGCTGGTGGCGACATCGACTTGTTTGTTCAAAACAGCCAAGAAATTGCCTTCATGATTGGAGGAACGCATGACTCTGAAATGCGTTTTGGGGTCCAATTTATTGAGTGTGAAAACATAATAAGTGGGGACCAGTGTGCCTGATGTAGAAGAAGGATCGCCAATTCCAAATGAGTATTGTTTTCCATTCTGTAAAACTTGATCGAGCGTTTTAACGGCTGAATCTTTGTGTGTGATCAAGTAGGAGTAGTAGCCTGGCGTACCGTCTAGGTCAACAAACTGAGCGAAAACTTCGCCTTGCGAGCGATCGACTGCATCAATCGCTGCTTTGTTGCCGTACCAGGCAAGTTGTACTTTGTTAAAACGCTGGGCTTCAATAACGCCTGCGTAGTCTGTGGCGTAAAAGCCATTGATTTTAATGCCGGTGGCTTTGGTCATGTCTTCCAAAAACGGCTCCCACATTTGTTTCATGGCGCCCGCTTTTTCGGTTGCAATGATGCCAAAGTTGAGTTCCTTGATGTCTGAGGCGTTGGCAATGGTTGCCGCACTGATGGCCAAGGCCGAGAGGAGGGTCTTCATGGTTTTGAGCATGTTTAATCCTAGATAGAAGTAGTTGAGGGGAGGGAAGGGAGGAATTAAAAGTTTGCAGTGGGATGTAAATGAGGTGAGTTTTTTCCGGTTTGAAAACCGAATGACGCATCGGGTGGCGTTGCAAAGAGCTCAGAGGCACTGCTGCCATATAGTTCGGCCAGTAAATCGGGGGTAAGTGCTGCCGAGGGGCCGTCGTAAACCACGCGACCGGCATTCAGTGCAATGGTTCGCGGGCAATATCGAACTGCAAACTCCACCTGGTGAAGTGATACCAGAACGGTGCATTTGTTTTCGCGATTCATTTGTTGCAGAAGGTCCATGACCTTTCTAGAAGACTCTGGGTCTAAGGAAGCAATAGGTTCGTCGGCCAAAATGACTCGGGCCTTTTGAACCAAACACCTTGCCAACGCAGCCCTTTGCTGCTGGCCGCCAGACAGGGTGGCAGCACGTTGCCACGCAGTTTGCTCTATGCCAACTGATGAAAGTGCTTCCAGGGCTTTTTGACGCTGCTCAACGTTAAATCGCATGAACAGACTGCGCCACCAAGGTGTTTCGTAAAGCTGCCCAATCAACACATTTGTGATGACTGGAAGTCTGTTGACCAAATTGAATTGCTGAAAGACAAATCCAACACGATTTCGGACTTGTTTATAACCAGGCATGAGTTTGCCGTTGGATTGAACTGTTTGACCCAATACATCAATTTCGCCGCTATTGGATGTCACAAAGCCTGGCAAGTGTCTGAGAAGCGTTGATTTTCCGGAGCCTGATGCACCCAGCAACGCAACCATTTCACCTTCTTCAATTTGAATGGACACCTTGTCCAATGCTTGACAGGTGGCAAACGACTTACTTAACTCTCGAGTGACGACCGCATAGGGCATGGAAATTTCGCTGTCATTGAATTGCAATGAAGCGAGCTTAGAATTTGTATGTGTCAAGTTGTTGACAATCTACGATTCAGTGCAATTTATTTTGATTGATTAATATTCAATGACAACTTCATGACGTTCTCCAGAAACTTGGGTGTGCTTAAACAAAACTCTTTGCCCTCATTGGTTCAAGATGAGCTTGAACTCATGTTTCGAAAAGGTAAGTTCACACCTGGGCATCCCTTGCGAGAGGCAACACTGGCCACCCAGTTGGGTGTTTCGCGTGGACCTATTCGTGAAGCATTTCGGTCATTGGAAGAAAAGGGTTTGGTCACGGTTGAAAAAAACCGAGGTGTATTTGTTCGCGTCATTACTTCACAAGAAGCAGACGATATTTTTGAAGTACGTAATGCGCTTGAAAAAATCATTGTTTCGCGCATTGCAAAAGCGCCAGATTGCCTTCATAACTCTGGCCTGCCACAGCTTCTAAGCAGAGCCACTAAGTTGGCTGCCAAAGCAGACTTTTCAGGTTGTCATGCATTGAATATTCAGTTTCACGAAAGATTGGCCGAGCTGGCTGGCAATCACACACTTCTTAATACCTATCGCCGATTGGTCAATGAACTGTCCTTGTTTCGGCAGCAAGCGCATGCCAGTCAAGCGGATGCCTCCAGCTTAAAGCAGTCAGTTGAAGACCATAAAGCTTTACTTGAGGCCCTTACTATGGGGGACCAACCAAGAGCCCTGAAAGTACTCAAATTGCATGTGGGTGAAAGTCGAAAACGCTTGCAAAATATTCTTTCTAAACCTAAGAACTAAGATTTATGTCATTCAACTCTGAACCCATGCGCATGTGCGGCCGTCGCATTCACCGCGATCGTGTTATTGAAATTGAAAACCCCTTCACCAGAGAATGCATTGGTACTGTTCCCAAAGCAACTGTCGATGACATTCGTCAAGCCTTTGAATTCGCACATGCGTATCGACCACGCCTGAGTCGATACGAGCGCTCCAATATTTTGCAAAAAGCGGCTAATTTAGTAGTGCAGCGTGCAGTGCAAATCAGTGATCTAATTACCCTAGAGTCGGGCTTGTGCAAAAAAGACAGTCTTTATGAAGCGGGTCGGGTCAGGGATGTTCTAATTTTTGGGGCCAATGCTGCTTTGCAAGATGATAGTCAAACATTTTCTTGCGACATCACGCCTCATGGCCGTCAACGTCGTATTCATACTCAACGCGACCCATTGTTGGGGGTTATCTGTGCCATCACGCCATTCAATCATCCTATGAACCAGGTGGCGCACAAAATTGTGCCTGCGATTGCGACGAACAATCGGATGGTGTTAAAGCCTTCAGAAAAAGTTCCTTTAAGTGCATTGCTTTTGGCAGATATTTTGTATGAGGCTGGACTACCGCCTGCAATGTTTCAGGTGGTCACAGGTGATCCCACTGAAATTGCGCATGAATTGTTAACCAATCCTCATGTTGATTTGGTGACATTCACTGGTGGCGTTGCCATTGGCAAGCACATTGCTCAAACTGTGGGTTACCGGCGCACGGTGCTTGAGATGGGGGGCAACGATCCGATCATTGTGATGGACGATGCTGACTTGGAAGAGGCGGCAATGCTTGCCCTCTCTGGGTCCTATAAAAATTCCGGCCAACGTTGCACGGCTGTGAAACGCATTTTGGTGCAAGATAATATTGCAGATGCGTTTGTTGCAAAATTACTTACCAAAACACAGGCTTGGAAGTTTGGCAATCCTGCTGACCCGGATGTTGATATGGGCACGGTGATAGACCAACAAGCAGCTCGCTTATTTGAATCAAGGGTCAATGAGGCGGTGGCACAAGGTGCTAAGCTCCTCTTTGGCAATCATCGTGAAGGCGCCTTGTATTCACCGACCTTACTTGATCATGTATTGCCACACATGACGCTGGTTCAGGAAGAAACCTTTGGGCCTGTATCACCTGTCATAAGATTTAACAATTTAGACGAAGCCATTCACATCGTTAACGGAACCGCATATGGATTGTCGTCTGCAGTTTGTACCAATCGATTGGATGTGATTACCCGATTGGTCAATGAATTGCATGTGGGCACTGTCAATGTTCGCGAAGTGCCAGGTTATCGGTTGGAACTGACGCCATTTGGCGGTATCAAAGACTCCGGCCTCGGCTACAAAGAAGGCGTACTCGAAGCCATGAAAAGCTTTACCAACGTCAAAACCTATTCATTGCCCTGGCCTGCCTAATGTCTGCTTGGGTGGCTGGTCTGGTTCTCCTGTCGGCGTTGATGCATGCAGGGTGGAATTTGTTGGTCAAGAAGGGCGATGACGCTCAGTTAGATACGGCTAAATTTGCATTGGGTTGTAGCTTGATTGCGGCAGTTTGCTTGCCGTTTGTACCTGCACCCGATCCGCAATGTTACCCTTGGTTAATGGCCACAATGTTTGTTCATGTGGCTTACTTCTTGACCTTGGCAGAAGCCTACAAGCACGCAGACTTGTCTTTGGCCTATCCCTTGATGCGAGGTATTGCGCCGATTTTGGTTGCAGGTATTTCCTTCGCCATGGGGGAAATTCTTTCAAGCATTCAAACCATGGGAATTTTGATCATTGGGCTTGGCATTATGTTGCCCAGTTGGATGGGAAAGCCTTGGCAAACGCGCCATCAAAAAGGTCTAATATTTTCACTTCTCAATGCTGTCATCATTGCAACTTACACCCTCTTAGATGGATATGGCGTTCGCCTCTCTGGCAACGCGGCATCCTACACTTTGTGGTTATTTCTATTTAACTCTTGGGGCATTTTAAGTGTTTTGATTTGGCGCCGTGGCTATGCAATGGTCACAACCCAGCTGTTCAATGGGTGGCAAAGATCCTTTTTGGGCGCTTTTTTGAGCATGGCCTCCTATGGCATCGTGCTGTGGGCCATGACACAAGCGAGTATTCCTTCTGTGGCTGCACTGCGAGAGATATCTGTTGTCTTTGCAGCCCTGATGGGCGCATGGTTTTTAAAAGAACCATTTGGACTTTGGCGAATTGCGGGCGCCACCTTGGTTGGGCTGGGCGCTGCTAGCATTCGTTGGAGTTGAGTACTTTAGCGGTTGACTACCGCTCTTGTAGTTTTTTAATTTCAGACTTAATCTTTTTCAGCTTCATTTTTAATTTTTCAATTTGTTTTTTCTTTTTAGATGAGGGCTCTTGATGAGCCAGCATTGTGCCCCTGCACTGATCGCTTCCACACCAGCAGGGGTACTGTAACTTGAGTTTTTTGGTAATGGGCGCATCAATCACAAGGCCGTAATCGTAATTAAGTTCATCGCCAGCAGTGATGTTCTTTTTGGCTTTGATAAAGACACGGTCCTTAGTGACTTTAGGAGCGCAATTGGGTGCGCAACTGTGGTTGATCCATCGCGATGAATTGCCACCATGCAATGCGTCAAGAACCTTGTCATCGCTGACTTGAAAATAAAACGTGTGATTGGGATCAGAGGGGTCGTGAGGATGCCTGTCTTCTGCTTCTTGTGCGCTGATCATCTCTCCAACATATTCAATGATGACCTCTCCCTTGGGAATGTCGACAAGTGCAAAAACACCCTTACCGTGTACATCTGATTTTTTGACCCTGAATTTGCGTTGAGAAGTTTTCAAAACTTGGGGGGGAAATATTTGATTCATGACTTTATGTTGCCAGAAAATCAGCTCAATTTGAAAAAAGAGGACCTGAAATTGGGATAATTGAACTATTGAATGTCATAAATATTTAATATATTCGAAACAGTCATGAAATGATCGATGCGCATCATTAACTTCCAAGTTAAACCAAACTTGGAGACACTGATGAAAGAGTTGCCAAACCCCACATTCCCAATTTCGCAGATTGCTTTGCCTCGGGGGTCACTTCATCAAAGCCCTCAAAATCAAAGTGCAGCCAGCAGCAATCAAGTTTCGAAATCTGCAATCAAAGTTTCATGGGCTAAACATCAGGATGAAGTAAGAGAAGCCCAAAAACTTCGTTACGAAGTTTTTGCGAATGAAATGGGTGCAAGGCTGCCTGTCACCATTGCGGGCCATGATATCGACTTGTTTGACGATTACTGTGAGCATTTGCTTGTCAAGGATGGCGATTCGGATGCAGTCATTGGAACTTACCGTGTTTTGACACCCGTTCAAGCCAAGCGTGTTGGCGGCACTTACACAGACACTGAGTTTGATCTAACCCGATTGCGTTTCATGCGTGAGCGCATGGTCGAATTGGGCCGAAGTTGCGTTCACCCTGGACATCGTCATGGCGGCGTTATTCTGGCTTTGTGGGGTGCGTTATTTGAGTTCATGTCCCGAAATCAATTGGACACCATGATCGGCTGCGCTAGCATTCCGATGCTTCACAACGGCATTGTCAGTGGTGATGCAGCAGCAAGCATGTGGCGTCAACTTTCTACAAAAAACTTAGCCTCCATAGAGTTTCATGTTCGTCCAAGGCTTCCGTTGCCCATCGATGAGCTCGACGCTACCTTGCTCGTTGAACCTCCCGCTTTAATCAGAGGTTATCTAAAGTTAGGTGCCAAAATATTGGGTGCGCCTGCATGGGATCCAGACTTTAATACAGCTGACTTGCCTATGATGTTGCAAGTCAAAGATCTACCTCTTCGGTACCGAAAGAATTTTGTAGGTGCATCGTGATGTTCAAAGATATTCAGGAATTTATGCCGGGAGAAAGTGCGTCAAACAAGCACTACCGTGCAATATTTATTTCTGACCTTCATCTTGGAACGCCAGGCTGTCAAGCTGAAGCGCTTTTGGAATTTTTAAAAACTCACACTTGCGACACGCTCTATTTGGTTGGCGACATCATCGATGGCTGGCAATTAAGGCGTAAATGGTATTGGCCACAAGCGCACAATGATGTGGTGCAAAAATTATTGCGGAAAGCGCGTAAGGGCTGTCGTGTGGTTTATGTGCCTGGAAATCATGATGAGTTTGCCCGTGATTTTCTAGACCATTCTTTTGGTGGCATTGAAGTTGTAGAGCACGCCGTTCACATCACGGCCGATGGCAAAAAAATGTGGGTCATTCACGGCGACTATTTTGATGGCGTCATTCAATTTGCCAAGTGGCTCGCTTATGTGGGAGATACCCTCTATGAAATGGCCCTCAAAGCGAATCGTCATCTAAATTACATGCGTGGGCGGCTCGGATTGCCCTATTGGTCCTTGTCTGCTTACTTAAAGCACAAAGTGAAAAAAGCTGTCAATTTCATCTCTGATTTTGAAATAGCGGTTGCACGCGAGGCGCGAAAATTAGGGTATGACGGTGTTGTTTGTGGCCACATCCATCATGCTGAAATTAGAGAAATTGAAGGCGTTCTTTATTGCAATGATGGGGACTGGGTCGAAAGTCTGACCACGCTGGTAGAGCACCACGACGGGCGCCTGGAGGTGCTTTCTTTCGATCCCTACTCAGAAGTGAAAATAATTCCAAAGACGACTTCGCTGGTGACTGCTTAAGAAATGATGGATTTGACTTTAAGGGCGCGATGGTGCTACCAGGCGTGCTAAATCTTCTTCTGAAATTGTTTCAAACACTTTCACAATTTTCTGTACGCCAGAAACATTGCCAGTACTGATCAAATCAACCACTCTTTTGGCTTCTGCTTGAGTTAAGCGACCCATTAAATAGACGTTGCCACGCTCAGTCACAATTTGGACGGCAGAAGAGTGGATGTCCTTGGCTTGTATCAACAGTGCTCTTACTTTGGTGGCGATCAATATATCTTGTGCACGCTGTGTCAAAGAGCTTTCAGGGCTCACAATTAAATCATTGATCACTGATTTGACATTGTCCTGACTTTTTACGAAACGTTCAGCTTGTAATCGCTCACTTTCGTTATTGACTTCCCCAGTCAGAAGTACCAATCGGTTATAGCTGCTGACCCTGACATTTGAACTCTTGGGCAGCTGTGATCGCAAGCCCGATTCTGATCGGAGCGATATGGCCTCGTCTTCTAACTGAATGCCCGCAGTGCGCCGATCAATGACAACTTTAGTGGCCAATGCCGCACTACCAATGATCAAGGGTGCGCACGCACTTAATTGGGTCAGTAAAGTCGCTATAAGAAGGGGTGTGATTAAAAATTTCATTGTGTGCCTCTAAAGAGATGGTTTCAATAAATGAATTGTTGACAAGCTAAGAGCTTGTAAGAGAAAGCAATTGAGGTAAGGCCATTACCCATGAGGGGAACCATGACAATAAAACCGTACCGATGAAAATTGCCATGAGGGCTGGCAGCACAGACTGAATCACATCCTTTAAAGATTTTTTAAATACGGCGCTGGCAAAGTAAATATTCATGCCTGCGGGCGGGCATAAAAACCCCATCTCTAAATTGGCCAGAAAAATAATGCCAAAATGAATTGGATCAATGCCGTAACTCATTGCCAAAGGCAAGAGCAGTGGCACCAGTACGATGATGGCTGCATAGATCTCCATCAATGCACCTGCGAAAAACAGAAACACGTTCAGTGCCAGTAAAAACACATACTTGTTGCTCGTGATGCTCTGAACCCATTCCGAAGCCAAATCGGGAATGCCTACATCAATTAAATAATTAGTGAGCCCCAATGCCATACCCATAATGAGCAAAATCCCGCCAATGATTTGAGCGGCCTGATATAGACAATTTTGAAAGTTAGAAAACTTTAATTCTCGATGAATAAGTCCCTGCGTGATTAACGCGTAAGTGACTGTCAAGGCTGCACCCTCGGTTGGCGTTGCTAAACCGGAAATCAGGGAGCCAACGGCGATGAAGGGCGCCAATATTTCCCACTTGGCCTGCCAACAAGCTTGCTTCAAGCTGATTGGATTTTTGTCCGGTACTGCAGATTGCAATGCTTGCACATTTTCAAAACGGCCCACTCGCTGCGGAAATGTAATGAAGCGTCCAAAAATAAGCAATGAGAACACCATGACCAAAGCAGGAATAAGTCCTGCAACAAACATGGTGTTGATGGGTACGCGAGCCATGATGGCGTACATGATGAGTGGCACGGAGGGTGCCAACAGCACGCCAAGCGAACTTGCGCTGGTGATCAACCCAATACTTTTCGATTCTGGGTAGCCTGCCTTAAGTAACAAGGGCAGCATGAGCCCGCCCAGGGCCAAGATGGTCACACCACTGCCACCTGTTAAGGCCGTAAAACAACTGCACAGAAAGGCAACAGCCAGTACGGTACCGATTTTCCCTGTTCCAAAAACCGACGTAAACAGCTGGCTTAGTCGATGTGCTGCTTGGGTGTTGGCAAAAATAAGTCCTGCCAATGTGAAGAGAGGCAGCGCAGGCAGGGATGGATTCACTGTAATTTGATAGTGCGAAAGCGCTAACGAGGCCATTGGAATGTTCTCTTGAGAAAACAAGGCCCACGACATACCACCCAAGACTAGGAATATAGGGCCGCCCAAAAATAAGAAGCTGGCTAAAAATAGCCCTAGCAATGGCCCTGGCAATGAAAAACCAAACAGTCCATTAGAAGAATTGAGTGCGATCAAAAAAGCAATCCCAATTCCAATGAACTGATTGAGCCCATTGTCGTGCCACCGTAATCCAAATTTAATACCGAGGATGACGAATCCCAATGGCAAGGCACACAAAAAAATCCAAGTCGGTATGCCGTAAGCGATGGTTTGACCGCTTTCAATTTCTGATGCCATGAGGTCGTAGCTTGCCAAAGCTAAGATGCCACAAATAAAGACAGAAAACAAAAATATCCAAGCGCGAGCGGAAGCCTGTAAAAAGGGATTTTTGATGTTTTTCCAAAAAGAACCCAGACTTGTTAAATGCCCCGTTCTTTCGGCAAAAATTGCACCTGCCAGCGAAAAAATCAATCCCAAGTGTTGCACTAAAACAGGCGCATTGTCGATGCCACTGCCTTGGAACGGACGAAGTAAAACTTCAATAACTGGTATCAGAACCATGCCCAATAGGGCAAGTGATGCCAACGAGGCATCCCATTGCAAAAGACCCTTTAACCGTTTTGCAGAGGCACTCATGGGGATTTAGAGGCGCGGTAAGCTTTAAGGTGCGCAAACACTTCATCGAAAGTGTCAGCAGGAACCATTTTCCCTCGAATTCTTGGATAGAGCGATTCACTCAATGTGCGCCATTCTTTCAGTTGCTCAGCATTGGGTTTATTGACTTGAAGTCCGCGTTTTTTCATGGCGTCAACGGCTTCTTCCACTTCTTTCCTGGCTTGTGTCCGAATGACTGCGCCTGCAGAATCGGCAGATGTACGCAAAACACTCTGCACTTCAGGAGACATCTGATCCCAAGATTTTTTGGTAATCACAAAAGCACCAACGATAGGCGCCCAATTGATTTCCAACATGTGGGGTGCCGTATTGTAAATTTGGGAAGCTAAAGCAAAGTAGGGTGTTGAGGGGACAACATTGATCATACCCGTTTGAATGGAGGGCAGTATGTCGCTAGGTTCCAATGGAACAGGGGTATAGCCAAGACTTTTCATAATCTCTTGTTGTTCTGCTTCAGCCCCCCAAGCAAAAAATTTCATTTTTTTGAAATCCTCGGGACTGAAAGCCGCTTGTTTTGAAAAGAAGCGAACCCAACCCGCATCCCCCCAAGCCAAAACAACATAGCCCTTGTCTAGAAACTTCTTTTCCATACCAGGCCGCATTTTTTCGCGAACATAGTCAAGTTCTTCCCAAGACCGAAAAGCCAATGGTAAATTTTGAAGGGCGGCAATGGAGGGTTCAATGTCTCTTAAACCAACCACTGAAAGCAAAGCGGCTTGAAGTTGCCCAATGCGCATTCTGCGAACCATTTCTGCTTCGCCGCCTTGGCTGCCATCGGTAAACACGTTGAATCGTGGTGAACCTGTTTGACTTTTTTTCCAAGCCTCTCCCACTTCCATCAATTGGCGATGGTAAAGAGAGTTTTTGGGAACCAAGGAGCCGATCTTCAATTGAGCATCTGCAGCCAGCGAAAGCAAAGGAAGCCCCCATGCGAGGACCAGAATGAATTGAATAATTAATCGATGAGTACGCATTGAATTCATAGTGTTCAGGGTGAATTAAAACAAGTTGTCTGTCACGGTCAATAACCACCGGGCACGACGAACCATGACCGTATTGGTTAAGTCAGTTTTGTCTTTGCCATTTTCGATGGCCAGATTCAGTAATTCTGTGAATGCCTTTTGATCTTGCGTGGCGACTGCCCAATTCTCAGCTTTAGAAACCAAGGGTGCTATTTGATCCTTGCGCCATTGAATGCCTAAATCAAAATATTTTTCAGCAATGGCAACTTTTCCACCAGGCTTTGCCAGTTCCAATGTACCCATCATGGAAGCAAGTGCACCATGGTCGAATTGCGGATGGGCTTGCCATGCCAGCTGTGCTAATTTTAAAACTTGAGGCAAGTCTGCCACGATGTCAGGGCTGTCTTTGGACAAAGATATTGCGCCCGCCCAAGACGTCATAGTCCAGTAGGCCAGCCCCACATCGTCAGGTGAAATTGTGGGGGTTTGACTTTGCGAGGTATTTTGAAGCGATGCCGCCAGTGATTGATACTTAATACTTAAGGTGTTCAAGCCATGCGATTTGGCTCGCATGAGCATTTTTGCAGCGCGAACTCTAAGCTGGGAAGCAATTTGAATACTCTCAGATTCTTTTCTATCAGCTTCGTCCATCAAAAAGACAAAAGCATATTGTGTAAAACCTCTTGTCACAGACTCGGACAATTTAACGTGATCGGGTATCTCTTGAAGGAGTGTTTCTGAAACTTTTAAATGGTATGCACTGGCATGCATCAGAAGTTCTAAGTCTTCTTCAGTGGAGGCCATTTCTTTGGACAAGAGATCACCAGCATTCCGGAGTAGTTGGTTTTGAACGGCGCAACCGGTCAGAAAAAACGTTAAAAAGATGCTGGCGATCAGTAACCCAAAAGGTCTAAAGTTTGAGTTCATCAAGCCAGCCCCTTTTTTTGAAGAGTTTGATTGTTCATTTGCCCACAGAAACGAGTGAAATAAAAACTACGCAGCCTGCAGGGATAACTGCATTCAAGATAACTTTTCAAGCAGTGCTTGGCCCATTTTAATTCGCTGCCCTGTCGCAATGCCATCTGCTAATTTAAACCCTTTTGGAACAAATACCAGGATGGTAGAGCCGTGTTGAAACCAACCCATTTCTTGGCCCTTGTAAGTCTGAACCGCACATGGAATTTCATTCGGGCCGGTGTAGTCAACGTGAAATAGCAAATTGACTGCATGAAGTCGAAGGCTGGCGACCAAAATAGCAGCAACAGGCACCATGATGAGGGGTGTGCCATCTTCTAATTCAAAGTTAAGCACTGCACGCTCATTTTTGCAAAAAAGTTGCTCTATGCGTTTGAGTGCAATCGGATTGACATTCCAGGTGTCGCCGGAAATGTGTGTCACGTGTTTCAGCGTTGCGTTTGCGGGCGAATGAAAACGGTGATACATGCTGGAAGTTAAGCGCAAAGTGACATAGGTGCCGTTTTTGATGGACTCGACCAGTTCACCTGTGCGTGGCGAGAAGCCCATCAAGCTGGCCAGGCTGTAAGGAAAACCTTTGGCTTGAAAGACTTGAGTGTGATCAATGGTGCCGCATTCGCCCACAATGGCGTCACAAGGGCTACTCAAGATGTGCTGACGCATGTCAATAGTTCTGGCGCCGGGCTTTAATTCTCTGGTGAAGCAATCATGCATGCTCTCAAATTGAGTTTTAGCGGCTTCACTCAAATCCAAATCTGAAAAAAGCTTCCAAACGCCTATCGAAAGGTCGCGGATGATCGGATTTTTAATTTGGCTCCACCAGCCAATGAAGCGCGTCAAGGTAATTCGAGGGATTCGATTGGTCAACAAAAAGTTCAAGTCCTCCTGTGTGGTGATTCTTTGAATTAATTGCTTCATTTTCATAGTCCTGTCACTAAATTTAAATAAAAAGATGACTTCAACCACTCATCTTCGGATTCAACGTGTCTGTTCAACTAGCCTTATCCCTTGGTGCACTTGCGCTTTCACTGCCTTTTATCAAAAGGCGCTTAGAACTTTCTCGAGCTAAGCATCCTTCCCTGACGGGTCATTCACGGATGGCCAAACGGGTCGTTTCCTTCTTACCAGGCTATGAATTCACTGAGGCCCAATTCTTTTCATGTGATGGTGCTCCAGAGTCTGTGGCGAGCAATAGGCGAGCTGCTTTTTATCAACTGGCCAATTTATTGCAAACCCGACATTCAAAAAGTATCGAATTAACCACAGAAGCACGAGAGATCATTTCAGACCTTCAGTTCACGGGGGCTTATCGTGTGCCTTTTCAATTCAGTCCCTTGGTACGACAACATTTGAAAGTTGGGGCCTTTATACAGTCTGCAGATGGCGTATTTGTGACAGACCAAGACGGACAAAAATTCTACGACCTGACAGGTTCCTATGGCGTCAACGTATTTGGCGCTGATTTTTACAAAGCCTGTATGAAAGAGGGCTCAGAACGAGTCCAGCAAGTGGGCGCTACTTTGGGTGCTTATCATCCCTGCGTTGCATACAACATCCAGCGTCTGAAGGAAATATCTGGATTAGACCAAGTATCGTTTCACATGTCAGGAACTGAGGCGGTCATGCAGGCGGTTCGGTTGGCCAGGTATCACACGGGTCGCAAGAATTTAGTGCGATTTTGCGGGGCTTACCATGGCTGGTGGGAAGATGTACAACCAGGCCCAGGCAACCCCATGCCGCCGCGCGAAACTTACACATTACGAGACATGCACGCCAATTCACTTAAAGTATTGCGGACAAGAAAAGACATTGCTTGCGTGTTGATTAATCCGTTACAAGCCTTGCATTTAAATCAAGGCGCACCTGGTGATTCCTCATTGGTTGACAGCAGTCGTAAAGCTTCCTATGACAGAGCAGCCTACACAGCTTGGCTGAAAGAGCTTAGAGAGGTGTGTACGGAGCGAAATATCGTTTTGATATTTGACGAGGTCTTTTTAGGATTCAGATTGGCCAAAGGCGGCGCTCAGGCATATTTTGATGTGAAAGCTGACATGGTCACATACGGCAAGACATTGGGCGGGGGTTATCCAGTTGGTGTTGTATGCGGACGAGCTGACTTGATGAAGCGGTTCAGATCAGAAAGGCCAGCAGATATCTGTTTTGCGCGCGGGACATTCAATGCACATCCACATGTGATGGGTGCGATGTCGGTATTTTTAGAGAAAATTGAGTCCACAGAGATCAGTGAAATCTACGCCAACGTAGAACAGCAATGGAACAGCCGGCGCGAAAAATTCAATCAAGTGATGAGAGAGAAAGACTTGCCACTGAGGGCCGCCAACATGTCCAGTGTATGGAGCTTGTATTACACAGAACCCTCTAGATACAACTGGATGCTCCAATATTACTTGCGTGCAGAAGGGCTTGCCTTGAGTTGGGTTGGCACAGGCCGATTGATTTTCAGCTTAAATTACAGTGATGCTGAATTTAATGCAGTCCTTGATAAATTTGTACAAGCATGCGAAAAAATGAAAGCTGCGCAATGGTTTTGGGCACCCCCGCAGCTTACCAATAAATTGATTCGGAGACGCATTTTGAAAGAAATGTTTTTCCCGAAAAAGACACTTGAAGCGTCATGAAGCAGTGTGAATGAATTCACACTGAAAGCTTATTTAATACTTAAGCGTTTTTGTATTGACAGGCAATAACTTGATGACAGGATATGGGCTCACAACGTAGCCTGGACAGTCATACCGCTCAATGTCTTCGCTAGAAATGGGGAAAGCGCCGCAATTTGAAAATTTTCTAAAGGGCGAGTTATAAACACCGCATTGAAAATTGCCATTGTCGATGGGCTCAAGAAAAGCACATTGTTTGTTCAAGCAACAGTTGCCACACTGCGTGCAAGCCCCCGATATTTGATCGCTTTGGTTCAATCGAACCGCAAAAAATGATTCAACAAATCTTTGAACTGGGCCCTGTGATAGGGCCTTGTGATGGATGCGTAACTTGCGAAGAGTTTCTGAGTACTTGAAGACCAACTTTGGTTTAAGAAAAATCAAACCAAAAAACAGTGGCAAGATAAAGATGGAAGTTTTTGACAAAAGCAAAATGGCGTTTGTCAAAAGTTGAACTGAATATTTTTTCAAAATCAAAGTTTTCTCAATGGCGAAATTGGCTTGTTTGCCGTGTTTGGCTTGTCAAGGCGCATTTCGTTTCCGATCTGCTAACTGATGACGGGAGAATTCCCAAGTGATACTGAGCATAAAGAAACGCCCCGGTAGGGGCGTTTCTGTTGAAGGGGGCAAATTTTAGTGATACATCTGCTTCGGATTGGTGTCTAGCAGCTCACCTTTCAGCAAATACAAAGGTGCCTTGTGGTACAAAATGATGTCGTGAAATGGATCTGTCAGTATTTTTGTCATCCAAACCAAGCCCGTTTGAACATCTTTCAGGATGAACAAGTGGATGGTTCTAAACAACAATCCTGCAACGCCTAAAAATAACCATGAGGCGCCTACTTGACGAACCCATTCTGTCAAGTTGTCCCAAGGCTCAATCAGGCCAAATAAACCAGGCTCTACATACAAAATCATAGGTAATATGGCCCAAATACTGAGCAATACAATTTTGCGGTTGAGGTTGTACCCCACTTTAATTTCTTCCTTAAACTCTTGCGTAGCTTGGTTGACTTCGTCATAACCCAAAGGCTCGAAGAAAAAGTGACCTGATTGACGTGTTGTCATGGAAATCAACCATGCAATCAATGCCGATATCACAGGATCAATCAGAAGATACACATAGGCGACTACAAAACTTATCGCGCTGATAAAGTGAAGTGTCTGATTGATTCGGCTGTGATGGTAATAGCGGTGATCATCGAATCGCTGAATTCTCAAGGCTTCAAAAAATGTAGTCACATCGTCTCCAGGTTGAAAATAGTGGCAGCACAAATTGTGCATGAAGAGATGGTTGTAGAAAATGATGAAATTTCAATGACAAGTTGCGTTTGTCACTGAAATTTCATCATTTATTTTTTTCTTAACCTATTTGTCATGAAATTGTTAAATCTCCAGTTGATGATGAGTCTATGGATAATTCACTTGATATTCCGATTGTCTTAGAAGACTTCCCCGCCAGCCGACCTTCATTGCGAATAGCTGTCGTGACAGAAACTTGGCCACCCGAAGTCAATGGGGTTGCTGTAACCTTGTCGAAATTGGTTCAAAGCTTGAGTCAACGAAATCATGATGTTCAATTAATTCGGCCTCGGCAAGCCAAGTTAGACAGCTCCGACAGAGACTCCAAGCTTGAAGAAGTGTTGATGCGAGGGATGCCGATCCCTCGTTATCCAGAATTAAAACTTGGATTGCCCAGTAAAAAAACACTGGTCAAGACTTGGACTGTCAGAAGGCCAGATGTTGTTCACATTGCGACTGAAGGCCCTCTGGGCTGGTCAGCTTTGCAAGCAGCCAAAGTGCTCAAGCTGCCTGTTACATCAGATTTCCGAACAAATTTTCAAAGTTACTCAAAACACTATGGTGTGGGCTGGCTACGAAAGCCCATCGTGGCTTACCTTCGTAAATTCCACAATGCAACATCTTGCACCATGGTGCCCACCCGCGAACTCCAAAGAACACTTGGTGAGAATGGGTTTTTAAATTTAAAAGTTGTTTCGCGAGGCGTAGATACGCAGCTTTTTAACTTAAGCAAACGTAACCCCATGTTGCGCCAGTCGTGGGGCGCCAATGATCAGACCAAAGTATTGATCTCTGTAGGAAGAATGGCGCCGGAGAAAAACTTGGAGCAGGTTCTTAAAACCTTTGAAGCTGTCAAACATCTAGGACCTCATGTCAAATTGGTCATGGTGGGTGACGGTCCTTTGAAAGAGCAATTCAAGCAGCGACACCCTGATATTATTTTTCCTGGCATGCTGTTGCAAGAAGATCTGGCCGCTTATTACGCAAGCTCTGATCTGTTTATTTTCCCCAGTCAAACAGAAACATTTGGTAACGTCACCTTAGAGGCTTTGGCCAGTGGCATACCCGTTCTCGCATTTGATTGCGCTGCCGCTAAGGATTGGGTCCAACCGAATGTCAATGGTTGGTTAGTCCCTGAAAATAACCCCGAAGGTTTTGCAGCGCAGGCAGTCGAAATCTTTAGGCTTCCCAAAATGTTTAGAGATGTGACTGCAAGCACACGTCAACAAGTTGTGCACTTAGATTGGAGTCAAATTGCTGAGCAAGTTGAATCAGTTTTATGGGATGCCATTCGCATCAAATAAAGGATGCCAACTGTCATGACAGTCCCCATCATGATCATGATCCACTGCAATGGAATCGACAAGGCTATTAAGCCGCTGTAGATGCCCAATGTCACCATCACACTGGCATTTTCATTGAAGCCTTGAACGGCAATTGATCTTCCTGCTGTGAGAAGCGTATAACCTCGATTTTGCAAGAGGGCATTCATCGGTACCATGAGCATGCCACCCGCAAATCCTGTCATAAGCATCAGAGGGATAGCAACCCATAGGCTGGTAGAAAAGGCCAATGCAGGCAATGACAATCCCAACCAAATACCTAGCGGCAAGACTTTATAAGCTTGACGCAAAGCGATCCAATGCCCAGCTGAAGCTGCGCCAAAAATTACACCAAATGCAACCAACGCTTGTAAAAAGCTTGCTTGTTCGAGTGGCATGTCTAAGGCCTCTTTGGCCCATAGCAAAACCGCAAATTGAACGACAGCACCGATTCCCCAAAATAATGTTGTGACTGCCAAGGAAACTTTTCCAACGGGGTCATTCCAAAGAATGCGATTACTTTCTATAAAATTTTTAAACAAAGCAATGGGCCGCATACTTTGTTGAACGTATTTAACATCAAGGTGTGGAATGCCAAAATTTAGCAGGGCAGCTGCCATGTAAATCACGATCAATGAAAGAAGCGGGCCCGCATATTGGGTTTGAATAGGCACTGAAAAATAGTCAATGAATGATTGATTGAATTGACTCATGAACGCTAGATCTTTTGACGCAACGAGTAAGCCGCCACAAGCTGTTCCTAATATGACGGACATCACGACGGTGACTTCTAACCAACCATTCGCTTTTACCAGAAGTGTTGGTGTGACAGTTTCAGTGACCAGCCCGTACTTGGCAGGGGCATAAGCTGAGGCGGCCAGTCCCACAATCGCAAATGCCAACATGGGATGAAGGCTGGTAAAAATAAATATCACCCCGACAACTTTGAGTGCATTCATACACGCCATTAACTTGGCCTTTGAAAATGCATCAGCAACAGGCCCCATCAGGGGCGCCAAAAATACATAGGACAAAATGAAGGAAAACTTGAGCAAAGGCGCCCACCAACCTGGATAGCCTTGCTCATTCAAAAAAGCGATGCCCAAAATAAGAAGGGCATTGTCTGCCAAGCCTGACGCAAATTGAGCGCTAATCAGGTAAAAAAATCCCTTAGGCATTGCTATGCCGGAATTTCTTCTTTTTGTGCAAGTCGTTGATTGGCTTTGAAAGTGAGTGCCAGTTGATTGCGTCGACCGATGCCTTGATAGGCAAATCCCAAGTCTTGAAGCAATTGAGGCTCATACAAATTGCGACCATCCACAATGAGGAGTTGATTCATGCTTTCTTTGAGGATCTCAAAATCGGGATGGTGAAAGGTTTTCCATTCTGTAACAACCAAGAGTGCATCGGCTTTGGAGGCAGCACTGTAAGCTGAGTCGGCCATATGAAAGCGTTTTAGATGTGCTTCATTGGCAGTGTCGTGCTTGACGGCTTCCAATCCCTCGTTTGATGCCAGAGGATCAAATGCACTGACCGTTGCGCCACGTTTTAACAGTTCTTGTACGATGACTCGGCTTGGCGCTTCTCTCATATCGTCTGTATTGGGTTTGAATGCCATGCCCCATACAGCAAATTTGAGGCCGCTAAAGTCCTCTCCAAAATACTGGATCAAGCGACTCACTAGCAATGTTTTCTGCTGATCGTTCACATTTTCAACAGCGGTCACAACTTTCATCTGACTGCCACAATCAAGTGCAGTTTGAATCAATGCGCGCGTATCTTTGGGAAAGCAACTGCCGCCATAACCTGTTCCAGCATAAAGAAAGTCATGCCCAATGCGTTGATCTGCGCCAATGCCTCTGCGAATGCTGTCTATGTCTGCACCCAATAAATCAGACAAGTTAGCGATTTCATTCATGAACGAAATTCGTGTTGCTAACATGGCATTCGCAGCGTATTTGGTGAGCTCGGCACTGCGAACGTCCATCCAAATGGTGCGTGCATGGTGTCTGTTAAAGCTTGAATACAGCAGCTCCACTTTCTGGTGAACTGCTTGGTAATTGGGACTTTTGTCCATTCCTATGACAATGCGATCGGGTTGCATGAAGTCTTTGATGGCCGCACCTTCTTTTAAGAACTCTGGGTTCGAGATCACTTCAAACAAAGAATCCTGAATACCTCTTTTTGTTAATTCGTCTTGCAAGCATTTTTGGACACGATAGGCGGTTCCAACAGGCACTGTAGATTTGTTCACAATGACTTTGAATTTTTTGAGGTGACGCCCTATTTGTGATGCCACTGTCAGGACGTGCTGTAAATCTGCAGAACCATCTTCCATAGAAGGCGTGCCTACGGCAATGAAAATGACTTCACCGTGTTCAACAGCATCCGCCATGCTGGTGGTAAATTGAATTCGTCCTTCTGTTCTATTTCTCGTCATGAGTTCCTGCAGGCCGGGTTCATAAATGGGTAATCCCGCTGCATTCAGGGTTGCTATTTTTGCTGCATCGTTGTCTATGCACATCACCTGGTGCCCTAATTCTGCCAAGCAGCCCCCAGTCACCAAACCGACGTAGCCCGCTCCGACGATAGATATTTTCATGAGGTTCTCCTTTGTTGGGGAGATTCTGGAGATGAAAGATTTCTTTGATGTGACTGATTCATGTATTTTCAGTGACAAAAAATCAAATAGCTGAATGGGTGGGTTGTTAATCAATGCGCTTATGTTCCCCTTGATGTCCGATTTGCAATCAGCAATTGATATGGCCCAATTTGAGCTGAGTCATCTGTATGTCATAAAATTGTCATGGATTCTGTCAAAAATGGTGCAATCGGCCTTTTGATCCTTACCAGGATGTTTTAATTCTTTGATGGATGCTTACTTGTGACAACTCGATCTTTTACAAATTCTGCTTTGGTGGCGCCTGAAGTCGAACTGCTAGACCGCGACGGCAGTCTTTTGGCTTTCAATGAGAGAGTTTTGGATTGGGCTAAGCGTCCTGAAGTGCCTTTACTGGAAAGACTGCGTTATCTCTGTATCGTTTCTTCCAATCTAGACGAGTTCTTTGAAGTTCGTGCTGATTTGCACATGAGTGCCTACCGCAACCAAGACTCAAAGGGTGCATACAGTACCAAAACCTTTGAAGCCATTTACGAAAAAGCCAGAAATTTAGTGGCTGAGCAATACAGCCTTTACAACGAAGTCTTGCTCCCGAGTTTGCGCAAAGAAAATATTCAAATTCTTTCCCATGGCGAACGAAATGCCATCCAGAAAAAATGGGTGCAAGACTATTTCCGAAGAGAAGTAAAACCCTTATTGGTTCCTGTTGGACTGGATCCTGCCCATCCGTTTCCGCAAGTCGCAAACAAGTCGCTTAACTTTATCGTTCAGCTGTCTGGCAAAGATGCGTTTGGACGAACCAACGACATCGCCATCGTGAAAGTCCCCAGGGTTTTACCAAGGGTGATTCCACTGCCATCCAAGGTTGCTGGAAGCGGCAAAGCCTTTGTTCTGTTGTCAAGCGTCATTCGCTCCCACCTGAGCGATTTATTTCCAGGACGCGAAGTGGGCCAGTTCTCTCAATTCCGAGTGACGAGAAATTCTGACTTGTCGGTAGACGAGGAAGAGGTTGAAAATTTACGCACTGCGTTGCGAAAAGGCTTGCAGCATCGTCAATATGGTGAGGCCCTTCGGTTGGAAGTTTCCGACAGTTGTTCCGAACACTTGTCGACATTTCTACTCAATCAATTTAGCTTGCCCAGTACAGCGCTTTTCCGTGCTGCGGGGCCCGTTAATTTGGTCCGGCTTAGCCAATTGATTGATTTGGTCGCAGACCCAGCCTTGCTATTTCCAACCTACCATTCTAGTTTTCCGAAGCAGTTGCAACAAGGTAGTTCAATTTTTGCGCGGATGCAAAAGGGTGATGTTTTGATCCATCAACCTTTCGAAAGCTTCGATGGGGTTTTGTCTTTTCTGAAAGAAGCAGTTGAAGACCCGAACGTATTAGCGATCAAGCAAACCATCTACAGAACGGGCAGTGACCCAGCCATGATGAACCTGCTGCGTGAAGCGGTGCGTCGCGGCAAAGAGGTGACTGCCGTGGTTGAGTTGAAAGCCCGGTTTGATGAGGAAGCCAATATCAATTGGGCCGAGCAACTTGAGTCAGTGGGTGCGCAGGTTGTATATGGTGTTGTCGGTTTGAAAACCCACGCCAAAATGTTGTTGGTAACCCGGCGTGAAGGCCGCCTATTGAAGCGTTATGGCCATCTCTCTACGGGTAATTACAACCCAAGGACCGCCAAGCTTTACACCGACCTCAGTTACTTAACATGCGATGCCAAAATTACCGCAGACATGGACACCTTGTTTGTGCATTTGGCCAGTCCCAGCAGGTTGGGGCGCATGAATAAATTATTGACGGCACCATTTCAACTGCAAATGAACATGGTCCAAAAAATTGAGTCTGTGGGTTCGGCTGCCAAAAAGGGGTTGCCCGCCAGAATTGTGGCAAAAATGAATTCTCTGACCGATCCCGTGTTGATTCATGCACTGATCAAGGCGGGACAAGAGGGCGCGCAAATTGATCTCATCGTTCGCGGTGCTTGCATGTTGCCAGCAGGGATACCCGGTAAGACAGAGAACATTCGAGTGAGGTCCATCATTGGACGTTTCCTGGAGCATTCTCGAGTCTTCTTCTTTGAGGCTGGTGACGTGCAAGATTTTTATTTGTCCAGCGCTGATTGGATGTCACGGAATATGACGCGTCGAGTGGAATTGGCTTGGCCAGTGACAGATCTTGCACTGCGACAGAGAATCGTGGACGAATGTTTATTGGCCTATTTGCATGACACGCGCAACGCTTGGACGCTTGAGCTTGATGGCAAATACAGGCGTGTCGAAAAAAGAGGCCATAAAACGCAAAGTGCACAAGCACTGTTGATGCAAAAATATTCAACAGGCAGTGCCAAACGCTAACACAACATCCAGACGAAATGGACCTGATTTTTTGGCGCCACGCAGAAGCATTTGATTCCCTGGAAGGGCAGGATGATTTGTCTCGTACTTTGACGCCTAAGGGCGAAAAACAAGCCCTGAGGATGGGGCAGTGGCTAGACCGTCAGTTGCCTGAAGGCGTGCGGGTGATGTCAAGCCCAGCAGTGCGTTGCGAGCAAACGGTCAAGACACTTGGTCGCAAGGTTAAATACAAATCTGAGCTGCAACCGCAAGGCAGTTTGGACGATTTGCTTGTCACCGTGGGATGGCCTGATTCCAAAATGTCAGTGCTGATCGTGGGCCATCAGCCTGTTCTTGGGCAGGCCATTGCCTATTTGCTGGGTTTGCCAAATGGCGAGTGTTCAGTCAGAAAAGGGGCCGTTTGGTGGCTGAGAAGTCGGGTGAGAGAAGACTTGACACAAACTGTGGTGGTCAGTGTTCAAACCCCCGAGCTTCTTTAATTATTCCTTGGCAGGGCGCCCCGTTTTTAAAGCAGGCACCTTAGACAGCGCTGTCAAGAAAGCTTTGTCACTCAAGCCATTGAGGAGCTTCAGACCCGCTCGTAAAATTTCACTCTTCTTTGCGCTGTGTTTTAAGTTCAAAGCCTTTTGCTTTAACTCTGCAATGGCCAAGTATTCGTCTTTTGGAAAGGTGAAGCTGTCTCTCACTAACTTAGGCTTCTTTATTTTTTGGGCTTCAACAGGCTTTGCTGGCAATGCAGGTTTAGATTTCGCTGGCACTTTGGGCTTTGCGACTGTTTTGGCTTTGGCAGCTTTGGTAGCGGTTGGCGTTGTTTTCTTTGCCGCTGCTTTTTTGACGGGGCGTCGAACAGGTTTCTTGGCTGTGGCTGTTACAGATTGAGGAACAGTTTGAGCTTTGTCGCTAGCGGCAGGCGCAGGCGTGGTGTTTTCTGTAGACATGTTTCAAATTCATTCAAGTTAAACAGATAAATAGTTTATATCGTTTTTCCATTAATTTCAATTAACTCCAATTTCCATGTGGTCTTTTGCCAAGCAATGCATTCTTCCCGCAGCAAATGGGCAGATTGTGGCCATTGTTGCAACCATGTTTTTTTGCATTGGATCGTGAACTCAGTCGTGCTTCCTTCTACGGCTTTGAGGCTAATGCCTTTGAGGTCAGGATCTCTTCTGGCGTGACAAAGAATAGCGGCCAAGCGAAGACTCAATAATTGGATCACAAAGTCTGAATTCCGCAATTCAACTTCGAGTTTTTTCAATTTACCCCTGTGTCCAAGAATCAATTGACTGAGCCTGTGCAGCTCGGACATCGAGAATCCAGGTAAGTCTGCATTGTCTAAAATGTAGGCGCCATGTTTGTGGAAATCACTGTGAGATATGCGGGTGCCAATTTCAAGCAGATGTGCGGCCCAGCTGAGTTTCTTTTCCAAACGGGCTGCATATTGCGGCTCAAAACTTGATTTATCAACAATGCTTTTGAACAAGCTGACTGCGGTTTTTTGGACGCGCTCCGCTTGTAAGGCATCGACCGCGAACCTGTTGCCCAATGCGGTGACCATGGTACTGCGCAAGTCGGTGTTTTCTTCGCGTTGTAAAAGGTCATATAAAACACCATGCCGCAATGCACCCTCGGCAGCATGCATGGAATTAATTTGCATGAGGTCGAAGAGGGCGCACAACACAGCAAGACCTCCGCCAATCACTGGTTTGCGATCTTCTTTGAAGCCTTCTAATCTGAGGGCTTCAACGCGCCCTGCTTTGATTAATTTCTCTTTCAGCCAGTCCAAGCCCTCGCGCGTAATGACTTCTGATGGCCATCCTGCAGCCTGTAAAACGTCAGCAACTGCCCCAATCGTGCCTGAGGAACCGTAGGCAACGTCCCAGCAATTTTTAGGGTACAGCGCGATGGCCTCATCGAGAACTGCCTTGGCTGCAACCTCAGCCCATTCGAAGGCAGAGGGCGTGAAAAGCCCATCGGCAAAATACTTCATGGACCACTTGACGCTGCCCACGCGGTAGGACTCCATGGTTTGTGGTTTAAAGCCTTGCCCTAAGATCAATTCGGTTGATCGACCACCGATGTCAATCACCAACCGTTTTTCTTCAGATTGCGGTAATAAATTGGCAACCCCAGAGTAAATCAGTCGAGCCTCTTCTCTGCCAGAAATGACATCGATCGGAAAACCGAATAATTTTTCAGCGGGCGTTAAGAAGGCCTCTCGGTTCTTAGCCTCTCTGAGAGTTTGTGTGGCAACAGCCCTAACGTGGCTGGGTCCAAAACCCGATAATCGCTCTGAAAATCGAGCTAAACATTCCCATCCGCGTTCCATAGCGTCCTGAGAAAGCATCCGATCAGCGTCTAGGCCGTTGCCTTGACGCACAGTTTCTTTCAGATATTCCACTCGCCTGATGTGACCGTGCTCCAACACCCCAATTTCCAAGCGAAAGCTATTTGAGCCCAAATCGATGGCTGCTAATAATTGTCCGTTTTGCATCTCAAATCTTCAATCTTGCTCAAAATTTTCATCCAACTGGGTGATTTTGTGTCTAAATTTTGTCATTTTGATGACAAATTGTTTTTTATTTCTACCGCCCTCTATTGGGGCAATCTGCATCCAGCTTGGAATAGTTTGTAGCAGTGTCTAAGAAATGACATGAATTTGTCACAATTGGAGGATAGATTGGGCGGGTGCTGCAAAAGTGACCTGAACATCGTTTGGCAAGCCTGTTGCACATACAAACACCAAATTTCAACTCTGAATCAAGGAGTCAAAATGCTAAAGATCAAATCATGGGTTGCTGCACTGGGCTTAAGCGCCATTGCTGCAACTTCAATGGCGGCCGACCTGACGGGCGCTGGCGCTTCTTTCCCTTTCCCTATCTATGCAAAGTGGGCTGAAGCCTACAAAGCCAAGACGGGCCAATCTTTGAACTATCAGTCCATCGGATCATCTGGCGGCATCAAGCAAATCAAGGCGAAAACCGTGGACTTTGGCGCCACAGACGCCCCCATGTCTGCTGAAGAGCTCGACAAAGAAGGTTTGGTCCAATTCCCAGCCATCATCGGTGGCGTGGTTGCAGTGGTTAACATTGACGGCATCAAGCCTGGTCAAGTTAGGTTGACCGGTGAGCTGTTGGCCGATGTGTTTTCTGGCGTGATTCCCAAGTGGAACGACAAGCGCATTACAGACATGAATCCTGGTGTGGCACTGCCTGACGCAGCCATTACCGTGGTACACCGTGCTGATGGATCGGGTACGACAGCTGTGTTCACAGATTATTTGACCAAAGTCAGTGCCAACTGGAAATCAACAGTGGGTACGGGTGCTGCCGTGAAGTGGCCTGCCGCTTCTTCAGTGGGTGGCAAGGGTAACGAAGGCGTTGCAGCCAACGTCGGTCGCATCAAAAACTCAGTGGGTTATGTTGAATACGCTTACGCCAAGAAAAACAACATGTCTCACCTGAATCTTCGCAACTTGGCAGGTCAATTTGTGGCGCCCGATGACGAGACATTTGCTGCGGCTTCCGCCAGCACCGATTGGGCAAAGATTCCAGGCATGAGCATTTATTTGACCAACGCACCTGGTGCTAAGTCATGGCCCATCACTGGCGCGTCTTTCATCTTGATGTACAAGCAGCCGGTCAACAAAGCCAACTCTGCTGAAGTCTTGAAGTTCTTTGACTTCGCCTTCAAAGATGGCAAGAAAATGGCAGCCGATTTGGAATATGTGCCTATGCCTGACGCAACCACAGACTTTATTCGCAAGAGCGTTTGGAACAACGTGAATGTGAAGTAATTCAAACAGACACCCGCTGATTCTTCGGCGGGTGTTTTTCTGTTAAGAAGCACAAGAGATTCGTATGAACAATGCAGACAGTTTGATGACCCCCCACAGGCAGAGTGTTCTGCGCTGGCAGCGGTGGCAAGATTTCTTATTTGAAAAAACAACGATGGTCTTTGCGCTGTCCACTTTGGTGGCCTTGACGGGAATCATCGTCTCGTTGTTCATCAGTTCATGGCCGGTGCTCACCACCTTTGGCTTCGAATTTTTTTACACAGTTGAGTGGGACATCATCAATTCAAAATTTGGTGGTTTGATTGCTATTTTCGGAACCGTTGTCACTGCTTCTATTGCTATTTTGATTGCACTGCCGCTTAGTTTTGGCATTGCTGTATTTTTAACCGAGACATGCCCAATGCCGCTGCGCCGTCCTCTGGGAACGGCCATTGAATTGTTGGCCGCCGTGCCGTCCATCATTTACGGCATGTTTGGATTGTTTATTTTTGCCCCCTTGTTTGCTGAGTTTGTGCAGCCCGCATTGGCTGGCTCGCTGGGTCAAATCCCTGGCATCAGTATTTTATTTACCGGCGCTTTCAATGGCGTGGGTATTTTGGCAGCCGGCCTTATTTTGGCCATGATGATTCTGCCTTTCATTGCCTCCGTCATGCGCGATGTGTTTGAAATCGTACCTCCTATTTTGAAAGAATCGGCCTATGGCATTGGTTGCACCACTTGGGAAGTGGTGACCAAGATTGTTTTGCCCTACACCAAAACGGGTGTGGTGGGCGGTGTCATGCTGGGCCTAGGTCGCGCCTTGGGTGAAACCATGGCAGTTACTTTTGTCATTGGCAATGCGCACAAATTGTCGCCCTCTCTTTTCTCGCCTGGCAACTCGATTGCTTCCACATTGGCCAACGAATTTGGTGAAGCTGAGCCCGGCTTGCACTACGCTGCACTGTTCTCTTTGGGCTTGGCCTTGTTTTTAATTACCTTGATCGTTTTGTCCTTGGCCAAATGGATGCTGATTCGGGCTGAAGCCAAGAAAGGTATGAAAACATGAGCACTAGAAGCAACATGGATCCTTCCATCTACGCAAAGCGCAAGCGCGCCAATTTAATTGGCTTGATTTTGTCAATGTCGGCCATGGTCATTGGTTTGGTATTTTTACTCTGGATCTTGGCCATCTTGATGTACAAAGGCTTTTCCGCTTTGAGCATTGACTTGTTGACTCAAGTCTCACCCGCACCAGGAACACCCGGTGGTGGTTTGTCAAATGCGATTGTGGGCAGTTTGATGATCGTTTTGTCATGCACCTTGTTGAGTACACCCATTGGCGTCTTGGCGGGCGTGTACTTGTCTGAATACGGCGACAGGAGCAAAAGTGCAGCAGTCACACGGTTTGTGAACGACATCATGCTGTCTGCCCCGTCCATCGTGATTGGTTTGTTTGTTTATGCTTTGGTGGTGGTGCCCTCTAAGCACTTCTCAGGTTGGGCCGGCACCATTGCTTTGTCATTGATTGCCATTCCGGTGGTTGTTCGCACCACCGAGAACATGTTGAAACTGGTGCCAGTCAGCTTGCGTGAAGCAGCCTTTGCACTGGGTGCGCCTAAGTGGAAAGTCTCTACAACTGTGGTATTAAAAGCGGCCAAGAGCGGCGTGATGACGGGCCTTTTGTTGGCCCTTGCTCGGGTGAGTGGTGAAACAGCGCCTTTGCTGTTCACGGCTTTGAACAATCAGTTCTTCTCTTGGGACATGAACAAACCGATGGCCAATCTGCCCGTCATGATTTTCCAATTCGCCATGAGTCCCTATGAAAACTGGGTCAACCTGGCATGGGGTGGGGCCTTGCTCATTACCCTCACTGTATTGGCACTCAACATCATTGCACGTGTTGTGTTCCGTGAAAAAGTCTCAGTCTAATCTTTGAACAGATCTACCAAAATGAATACATTACCTGAAACCAAAGAGATCATCTTGGAAGTTCGCAATCTGAACTTCTACTATGGTTCTTTCCAAGGTCTTAAAAATATTAACTTGGACATCCAAAAGAATACCGTCACGGCATTCATTGGACCTTCTGGCTGCGGTAAGTCAACGCTCCTCAGAACGCTCAATCGCATGTATGACCTGTACCCTGGCCAGCGTGCAGAGGGCGAAATTAACTTTGATGGTGAGAACATTCTCAACCCCAAGCAAGATTTGAACTTGTTGCGTTCGCGTGTGGGCATGGTTTTCCAAAAGCCCACACCGTTTCCCATGTCGATATATGACAACATTGCCTTTGGTGTGCAGTTGTACGAAAACCTGTCGCGCAGCGACATGGACGATCGGGTGGAGTGGGCCTTGCAAAAAGCAGCTATCTGGGGCGAAGTGAAAGACAAGCTGGGTCAAAGCGGGTTGTCCTTGTCGGGTGGTCAGCAGCAGCGCTTGTGCATTGCGCGCGGCATTGCTGTCAAACCCGCCATCTTGTTATTGGACGAGCCAACTTCTGCGCTTGACCCCATTTCTACGGGCAAAGTAGAAGAACTGGTGCACACCCTCAAGAGTGAATACACTGTGGTCATTGTGACTCACAACATGCAGCAAG
>CAIMUZ010000111.1 GCA_903844775.1 uncultured Burkholderiales bacterium
CCGTAGGAATTATCACATTGCATAGCCAAAGAGTAAGTCTAGCTACTCAAAGTTTAATCACTTTTCTAAGAAATTTGGCTAAAGAAAAAGCGCAGACCGAAAGCGCGTAAAGTAGCTTTTTAAGTGGTGGGCTCAGCAGGACTTAAACCTGTGGGTAACGTTTTGATAAAACTTCATTTAACGTTTCAAAAATAGAATATTTTTAACCGCAAGATGAATTGTTATCTCACTCACACCTATAGTTTGTGTGCACTAATGGACTTCCAAAACCAATGTACTTAGCAGTTTTGGGATATGTACACAACCGATGAGTTCGCTCAACATTTCCATTTGCAATCCGAGAAGCAATTAAGTCGCGAGGCGACTCTCCCCTAAGCACCCAATGCTCAAGGGCAGTTAACATATCATTGTTAGAATCTACAACAGGACCATCGTTTCCCATTCCACCGAATTGATCTGCACCTTCACCACCACGGCAATGGTCCATTCCCGGCACCATGTACAACCTACTAAAGTGATCTAGTGCTTGAGATCCATATCGTACCAGTAGCGATTCTTGATAAGCCAATGTTGAATAAGGTGAAACCAGCTGATCAGTCCAACCATGGTAAAGAATTAGCTTACCGCCAGCATCTCTAAATAGATCTAAATTTGGGTCATCCGCATGCAAATTCATGACCTGATCTATAAGTTTTAAATCACGACTTATATTAAATTTAGATATATCCCAGTTGGGATCTCGATATATACCTTCAGAAAACAAAACCACCGCCAAATAACGAGGTCCTGGCGTAAAGGGCTCAGGCAATGGATCGGCCGTAATGCGAACGCCATACGGCAAACCACCATCGATTGGCACACCCACTTCATCGGTCAGTGGCGCGTGAATCTTTTCCACTGCAGCGATTTGTGACGGTGTTAAACAGGCTTCAGTGCGCTGTGCTGTGCAGACCAAAGACGATACGTTGAACCTGCATTGCCTTGGATTTTCCGTCAAACCATTGATCACGCCGTCGGATGCATCGCACTGTTTGCGGGCCTCTTTGGCGACCCAGTCCCAGTGCTTCTGAGTCATCAGAGAACCCCACTCAGAGTGCTGCTTCATTTCCCACAACCGTCGGGCACTCATTTCGGGTGTATTCACGCCAGGTGCACCAGCAATCACGCCGTCATAGTCAAGTGGATACCTTTGCACCTCTGTCAGTGCTTGCCGTCCGCCACCAGAACACCCTATGAAAAAGGCATGCTTTGGAAATGTGCCGTAGTAAGCCTGCATCATCTCCTTGGCTTTAACAGCCAACAAATGATGCGCCCGCTCTGCATAATTTTCGGCTTGTCGACCTTTCATCAGCAACCAATGAACATCGGCCACTTTGTGACCAGAGTCGGTGGTCGCTGTAGCGTACCCGCGTTGAACACCACGATGTGCAATCTGATAGTTGAAACTACCGGCTTGTCCTCCGACGCCGCCAGTTAGCAGTCGTTGATTCCACTGTTCAGGTGCAGGCAACCACAGCTCAAAACCAATGTCTGCATCGATGAAGCCTTCCACTCGACAAAAACTTTGCCCCACGTACGTGATGGGCTGGTTCAAATTGACAATTTGCCCCGATGACACGGCTTGACTAGCAACAATTTTCACCTCGGCAAAGGGTCTACTAGCGAATTGCTCACACGCTTGTTGCATCCTTGTGTCTTGGGCAAAGGCTGCAAACGAGACGCCACCACCCAGGGAATAAGCGATGAGCCAAAGACAAAATCGAAGTGCCGTCATGCCAGACTCAAGCAATGTCCAAGGCATCAGTCAATGTTTTTCTTACGTAAATGCCAATCAGGCTTTTGGCAAAGGCCGCAATCTGAGCCTGCAAACATTTTGGATGCCGCAGTTTGTCCCTTTAGCTGCCAACGCAACCAAGCCACAGCCACGGGAGAAAAATCACCACCCAAAGTTTCGCGGTACGTGCCACTGTGGCCTGTTTTTTCGCGCCATGCCCGAACAACAGGCACACCCACGAACCGCTCATAATCGTCATCCGCATTTTTATAGGCAACATCGGTGGGTGCACCAGTCACGTAAATGGCAGACACTTTGAGCAAAGGAATGTCTTCTTTGCGGACGCGCGCTGCGGCCACGGGCCACATGCGCTTGGCATCCGGGAACAGCCCACTGTTCCACACACCCAATGTTTTGACACGCGGATCACGTGCAGCATCAATCGCCTGTACGCCACCACAAGACTGCCCCATCACCGCAATATTGTCAGTATCAATTTTGCCCTTCAAGGCACTCCCGTCGCGGATATTCTCGGCATAAGCCCAATCAATGGCATCAGCAAATTGATTGGCTGTAGTGAACGCACCGGGCAACATGCCCGTGGCAGGAATTGGCCCCAGGCGTCCTGCTTTGGCAAGCAGTGCAGCGGGTGAACCCTCTGCGGGATTTCCTGCTGCCAGACGTCCACTGGTTGCGCTTTCAACCTCTGCTGGACCGATGGGCCCCAAGGCCACCACCAGGAAACCATGGGAAGAAATTTCAGTCAAAAATTGTCTAAATCGATTGCCTGTGTTGACACAAGCACCATTGCCCCAAACGACGACAGGTAGTTTTTCTGACTTCAACGCTTGGAGATTGGCTGGCTGGTAGAGCGTGTGCGAAATCAAACCTGAATCTGACAACATCACTGCTGGAAAAGGACCCGTACCCAGCGGCACGTCTGGTTTGACATAGGCCGCTGCAGGTCCTGGTTGGAAATCAACAGGCCGAGAATCAACACCCTGCGCAGTTGCCACCGTACAAGCGCTGCTCAACAAGGACAGAACCAGCGTTGACAAAATTTGCGAGGCATTGACTCTCATGCTGTGACTCCTATGCGTTCAATTAAAAACGTTTGTCTAAAGAAATGGACACCATGCGACCAATGGGGTTGGCCACTGTGGGGTCAAATCCGCCGCCACCATTGGAGCTTTGCGCAATGTTCACGAAGGGTGGCATTTTGTTGGCCAAATTCACCACACCGATGGCCAAAGTGGCATCTTTCAAGATGTCAGAAGGGCCGCCCGATTCAAACAAATACGCTACGCGTGCATCAACTGTTGCTGTCGCAGCCACTGTTTGGTTGGGGTTAGCAAGGTTGTTGTTATAGCTGCCGACATAATTGACTGCAACGTTGGACTGCCATTGGCCATGGACCCAACCACCATTGAATCGCGCTTTGTATTTGAGCGGATTGAAGATGGTGTTGAGCTGGTCTGTTGCAACAGAGCCAGGTGTGGCAGCAACTTTGTATTTGGTAAACACAGTGCCATTGGCGCTGACAGAGAATTCACCCAATTCACCCGCTGGAATTTTGGTGCTGGCTTGGAAGTCAAATCCTTGCGAATAAGACTTGCTCAGGTTGTAGTTGCGACCGTCCACAAACAAAGTCCATGTGGATGGCAACACGCCTGAGGACAAGGGGTAATTGGCAATCAGTTGTGAAACCAATGCAGCAGAAGGGTTGCGTTGAATCACGCTGGTACCCGCAAATGCAGCTTCACGATTCAACAGCGTCAGGTCAGACAAAGAGCCTACGATTTGATTGTCATAGGTGATGTCAAACCAAGTGAAGCTCAACTTAGTTTTCTTGCCAATGGCTGGCGCCCAATCAAAGCCAAAAGTTTTTGTTTTGGCTGTTTCTGGTTTGAGATCAGGATTGGCACCCGACAAGGCAACACCAACACGCAAGCCACCATTTAAAGTAGGGTCAGAATAGTTCTGTACATACAAACCGCCACGTCCACCATTCGAGAATCCACGAATTTGTGTCAGGCCAGGTGCACGGAACGATGTGCCATAACTGCCGCGCACATTGAACTCGTCAACAGGCGCCCAGTTCATGCCGATTTTTGGATTGCTGGTATCGCCCACGTCACTGTATTGGTCTTTGCGCACAGCCGCTGTGAGTGACAAGTTGCGGATGCCTGCCATGGCGTTCTTCTCTCCGACCAGCGGCACAGCAATTTCACCATAAGCTGAATTCACTGAACGTTGCAAGGTGACTTCACCAAAAATAGGAGCAGCCAATGTACCGGTTGTTTGACCACCCGTCGATTGAATGTTTTGATGCTCCAGACCCACCGCCGCACGCACTTTACCGCCAGGCAAATCAAACAAAGGACCGTCCGCTTTCACCACAGAGTCTTTGAATTTGGTCACACCGGGCGAATAGGCGATGGTGGTATTTAATTTGGCCAATGTCGCAGGGTTGTTTGGCCCACCGAATACATTCAACGCAGTGGCAGGATTGATATCAGCCAATGCTGCATTCACTGCTGCGCCGGTCAAGCCACCCAATGTGACGGCCAAGTCATCATTCTTGCCATCCGTGTACAGGACGGTGGCTTTCCACTCATTGGCCAACTTAAAGTCCAAGCCAACTGTCGCTTCCATCGTTTTAGAACTGCCAGTTGCAGTATTAACAGGCAGCTCATTGCTGAAGCTGTATGCCACCGTCTCACTCGTTCCTGCAGGTGCACCCTTCGGACGAACATAGAAGGGATTGGTCTGTGGCACCGTCACATTGGAAGCCAAGGCACCTGGACGGAACTCATATGCGCGGCGTGATGCAATGGCATCGGCAAAGAAGTTGATGTCACTGTTAATGGCCTGGTTAAAGGTCATGGCAAAACTGTCTCGTTCTTGGCGAGGGATCAAGTCTTGGACTTTCAAATTGTCACACTTGTTGGCGATTCCGGCCACCAAGGATGCGGCATTGGCAGCGGTGACACCGCCAGCTGGAATCGGATAGTTAACGCCTGAAATCACAATATTCCCAGGCGCACATTGTGTCGAGCGGAAATCACCACCCCCTTGCGACAGCAAGTTACCGGTAAAGAAATGACGATCTTTGCCAGACAAGGCACTGCGCGTTGTGTTTTCAAATGTGAAAGTGGCATTGCCGCCTTCCCATTTACGCCCCAGAAAAGCACCAGCTTGTTTTTCTGAATAATTGTTGGCAGTACCGTATTTCACAAATGCTTGGTTGCCTGTTTCATTTTTGCGCATGATCAGGTTGGCAACGCCAGCAATGGCATCCGAGCCGTACAAGGCGGAGGCACCGTCAGCGACCACTTCAACACGCTCCATTGCCAATGATGGAATGATCGATGGATCGACGGTTGCGCCTGTTGTGCCCTGTCCCACCACGCGATGGCCATTGACCAGCACCAAGGTAGAGAAAGGACCAATGCCGCGCAAATTGATGCCCGACCCGTAAGTGATGTTGCCAGAGCCACCACTTTGACCCCGTGAATTTTCAGACACACCCAAGTTGAACACTTGCGGCAACTGCTGAATCATTTGTGCGTTGGTGGATGCGCCAGAAATCTCAATGTCTGTTCGACCTACAGACACGATAGGTGCACCAATCGGTTTGATGCCTCGAATTTGACTACCTGTCACTACCACTTCGGCTGTGGGTTGTCCGCTGTCCTGCGCGTAGGCTACGCCATTGCTGAGCAAGCACAGGATGGCTGCACCGATAGGGGTCAGTGCATTGCTTCTGGTGAATTTACGACTCATATCGTCTCCTCTTTGGTTTGAAAAATGAAAGTTGATAGATCTTTGTCTACTTCAATGAATCAGGGTTTTTTCGACTGAACAGCCAAAACTTGAGATGTTTGCAAAGCGCCAACTGGCAGCTCAAACACAGATGGTTTCTGGGCATCACTCACGATGCGCAAATAGGTACCTGCAGTCGGCACAACGCGTTCGCGCGGATCGGAACCCGTCACAGTCAAGCGCCAGTGATGTCCCTTCTGAAACACGTGCGATGCAGGCAGCATGTCAAATTTGGCCTTCACCACCTCATCGGTATAAAGCGGCTGATCATCCGCTTCGAGGCTTCTGTGCCAGGGCAAGCCCAAGAATTCGTAAGGTGGCTTGTGCTCGGCGCGAAGACGTAGTTTCAAGCGACCTTCGGTCACCATTTGCGCTTTGCCATCCGGGGCGACATCTTCCAAATATGCAAAAACGTTTTGATCGGGATTATTGGAGGCCAACCACAGCTGAACCAAGGGATGCCCCGTCACTTCTGTGTCAGCACTGAGCTTGGGACCTTCAAATCGAATGCCATTGTCAGACTGCATGCAAGCGTTGGCTTGAGGGTTCCAACCTGCAGGACATGCAATGGGCTTTTTGATGTCCAACAGCACCGATTTGCTTTTGGCAGTGACAGCTTTACTGGTCAAGGTTTGGTCAGCACCTGTGCTTGATACGTTTAAATATTGCTTCACATAGCTGCGACGGGCCCCTGGCCACTCCTTGGCTTGCTTCCAAACCACACCGCCATCACTGGCTTGTGTTGAGAAGGTAATGGGGGGCTCTGCCATGACACCGTTGTCAATGCCTTTGAGCCAGTAATCAAAAAAGCGATGTGCCTCGCCCAACAAATAAAAATCTGGATTACGGCAATGTTCCCAAGGTCCAATGAGAATCTTCCGGGGGTTGTTAGGAAGACCTGCATAGGACACCAAGCCCTCACGGCGGAAATCGTCAAACCAGCCGCCAAACACATACAGCGGCACCTTGGAGCGAGCCACAGCATCTCGCGCATTGCCAGCACTGCCCTCACCCCAGAATCTGGCATTCACCAAATCGGACCAACTGTCACGGAAGGGCATGCCACGCCACAAAGTGGCCAAAGGTGTGTTGTCACGGTGCTCTTCCACAGCCTGACGCAACAATTTCTTGTCTTCATCGCCATCCACAGGTGGGTTGAGCATGTCTTCTTCAAAGCTACGTTCCACACCACTGCCCCAGTTGGCAAAAATACCGCCCCGCAAGAAGCCGTCGTACTTGATCCAGCTGAAACACCCTGCAAACACGGCACTCAAGTGGGGTGGGATTTTGGAGATGGAATGCATCGCAGCATCCCCCGTGTTGGAACAACCATAGACACCCACTTTGCCAGTGGACCATGACTGTGTCGCCAACCATTCGGTAATATCGTATGCATCGCGCGCCTCTGTGCGGTCGTTGTACCCACGGCGAGTGCCAAAGGAAGCCCCCATGCCGCGTCGGTCCACTTCCACCACAACATAACCGTACTTCACCAGCTCAGGCATTTGACGAACGGCAGAATACCGCTGATCAGGTGCAACACGACGCGATGCAGCATGCTGCCAGACCACGGGATAAGGTGTTTCCACAACTTTGCCATTCACAGCGGGACGGTGAATGTCCATCGCCAAGCGCACGCCATCGCGCGCTTTGAAATAGGACGATGTGGTCTTGCTTTCTGAATACAACAACGGGCTGTAGCCCTCGTAGCGCCCCGGTGACGAGACTTTCTGAATTTCAGCGGCTTGCGCCTGCGCAGCAGAAGCTGTGACAAGCACTGCAACACTCAAGAAGACTCTTTGGACAAACGATGTCATGACAAATCTCCTAGTGTTCAGTGTCTAAATTCGCAGCGTTGTAGCCACGTGAAAAATAGGCTTCCATTTTTTTCTGGAAATAGGACAACAAAGTAAAAACCAACAAATACCAAATGACCGCTACGATCAACATGGGCACCACTTTGAACGTTCGGTTGTAAATGGTTTGAACTGAAAATAAGAGGTCGGTCATGGCAATGACGCTGACCAAAGAGGTCCCTTTCAACATGCCGATGACCTGGCTGCCCGCAGGCGGCAAAACAAACCGCATGGCTTGCGGCAACACAATGCGAAAGAATGATTTGGCAGGCGTAAAGCCCAATGATTTGGCGGCATCTAACTGACCACTGTCGACCGATTGAATACCAGCTCGCATGATTTCAGCCATGTAGGCGGCCTCATTCAAGGCCAGGCCCAATAGAGCAGCAATAAAAGGCGTGATCAGCTCATTGGTGTCCCAGCTGTAAAGAGTGGGACCAAACGGAATACCAATTTCGATGTTGGGCAAAAGGTACGCCAAGTTGTACCAAAACAGCAACTGGATCAACAAAGGGGTGCCGCGAAAAAGCCAAGCATAGAACTCGGCAATATATCGGCCCACTCTAAAATCACTCAACCGCATCACAGCCAAAAACGTGCCGATGATGGCGCCAAAAAACATGCCAAAGAAAGTCAGCACGACACTGATACCCAAGCCGTCTAAAACCACAGACGACGACAGAAACTCGCCCACAACTTGCCACTCAAATCGCGGATTTGTAAACAAAAAATGAGCAGTCTTGAGAAAAAAGACTGCCGTCACAAACATGATGAAGCGCCGCAACCACTGGGGCCTGTGAACCGCCTTGGCAGCATCATCTGAAAATTCTATTTGCGTTTTCAATTGCAACATCCCATGTTTATTTGGCCAAATTCATTTCTGCTTTGAGAACACTGACGCTTTCAACACCCCATGCAGCCATCACTTTGTTGTAGCCACCGTTACTCATCAGTTCGTTCATGGCCATTTGCATCACAGCACCCAAACCAGAATCTTTGGTGACAAACAATGACAACAAATCTTTGCCAAGGCCACCGGTTGCATCGCTGTACATGCTGAAACGCTGTTGGTTTTCATGCACCACATGAGAGGCTGCCGTCAGCGTCATGCCTGCCACATCGGCGCGGCCTGCTTGCGTAGCGATCAGGGTCATGTTGGTGTCCACCAAGGGCACGTGGACAGCAGCTGGCTTGCCAGCATCCTGACACATTTGAACTACTTTTTTGGTCACACGCTCTGTCACACTGCCCGCCACATAAGAGATTTTTCGGCCACACAAATCAAACGCACTGCTGTAGGTTCGTGGACGATCAAGCGGGTACACAAAAGCAGGTCGAGTGGTCAGCCAAGTAACCCCATCAAATTTGACCAAGCGCTCTTTGGTGGCCACGGCGGGTCCTAAGGCAAGGTCGTAGCGACCCGCTGCCAAACCAGCCAAAGTAGCCGACAAGCTGTTAACCACGTTATGACGAATGGGCACACCCAACACCTTTTCAAGTTCCCGTGCCAAATCTGGCTCTAAGCCTGCGCTGATTGAGCGACGGTCCGTGACGATGCGGTACGGCGGATGCGAATCACCTACGAATCGAATCTCACCAGCTTTCTTGATTTTTTCGGGCAACTTGGCATACAGCGGCGCTGAAGTGTCGACTGTTTGCAATCGACTTTCAGTTCGCATAGGCTCATTGGCAAAGGCAGCATGGCCAACACTGAGCGCCAACAGGCAACCGCCAAGCAGACGACACCATGCGGCGATCAACATGTTGCAATTTCCCTGAGGGTTAGAGCGAGAGGTCATGCGCGTGGTGTCAGTCAAATGCTGCCTTGAGCCTTCAGGCGGCTCAAGATGTCTTCACTGATGCCCAGCAAATCACCAAATACAGCTTGATTGTGTTGTCCAAGCATGGGGGCGTGTTTGTCAAAGCCTGCAAACGAACCTGTCATGCGAATGGGCAAACCACCCACAATCACCTCTTCCACTGCGCCATATTTGGGATGTTCGATGCGCTCGGTCTCTCCACGTGCCAGCAAGCGAGGGTCTCGCGTGGCTTCACCTGGTTCACGAACACGACCTGAAGGCACACCCGCTTTTTCCAAAAGCAAGACCGCTTCTTCAGTGGGCAAACTTTGCGTCCAGGCTTGGACCATTTGATGCAAAGTTTGGTTATTTTTGACTCGATTGTTGCGGTCTACAAAACGTTCATCGCTAATCAGTTCTTCCTTGCCCATGACCCGAAGCAGTGATGCAGTAAATCCATCAGTGGGTGCGCAAATGGCCACGTAACCATCTTGCGTAGGAAAAATACCAAAAGGCGCCAACCGTGGCATGGTGTTGCCAGTACGCGTTTCTTGGCCAGATTTTTTCATGACATCAAAAGGCTCGGTGGCCACCATGGCTGTAATGGCGCCTAACAAAGAGACATCCACATGCTGACCCACATCAGTTGCACGCGCCTGCATCAAAGCTGCCAAAGTTCCAATGACGGCGTAAAGCGGTGCCGCTAAATCGCCAAAAGGAACGCCCACACGCACTGGCGCATCTTGAGGTCCACCGGAAGTCATCATCAAACCCGACAGAGCCTGCACAATCGTGTCCATGGCTTTGTTCTGGGCCGAGATCATGTTGGCACCAAATCCACTGATAGAGGTGTAGACAATTTTGGGATTGATTTCCTTACACACGGCATAACCGATACCCAAACGGTCGGCAGTACCGGCGCTGAAGTTTTCGACCACCACATCGGCCACTTCAACCAAATTAAAAAAGATGGCACGACCATCATCGCTTTTCAAATCAAGTGTCACCGACTCTTTATTGCGACCACGTTCCAACATGGCCAAAGACATGTCATCGTCATGTTGCCGCAACATGGAAACACCATCACGTCCAATGAAAGGCGCATTGTTGCGCGCGGAATCTGGTGATTTAGGGTTTTCTATTTTGATGACGCGCGCACCTAGGCCGGCCAATAACAAGGTTGAATAAGGACCCGCCAAAGCGGTTGTGAGATCGAGCACCACAACACCGGCAAGAGGTTTCGGCAAATTTTCAGTATTGGTACGCAAACTACTTCACTCCAAAATTTTGAATTGTCTCAATGAGATGCTTGAATGCGAACCCAATGGGAATCAGCCCATTCAAAACGGGTTTTCAAACCAGCACGGTCCGAGATGTCCTTGATGTAATCAATCACCTTTTGTCCTCCGGCTTCGCGGGTCAAAGGCGTGGGTCTTGCTTGTCCGTCGATGTAGCAAGGGATCAGGCCAAATTCAACCAAGCCCTGCGCATTGGCCTTGCACACTGCTATGGCTGTGTTACGACTTTCTGGATGAAATGGGTAGGTTGGCATCTTGGGATCAGGTGAGAAGCCAAATAGTTTTTCACGGCGCTTGGCCCATGCAAGTCGCTCTGGGCTGTCGTTGTCGCTGATTGACAAAGCTCGTGTGACGCACACAAAATTACCCAGACCGTGGTAGATGGGCTTGCCTTTGTAGACTTCAATGCCTCTCATGATGTGGGCATGGTGACCAATGACGACGTCCGCACCAGTATCAATGGCCGCCTTGGCCACAGCACGCTCGTACATTTCAATTTTCGCGGGCGTGTGTCCCACGCCCTTGTGCATGACCACCACAGTCACATCACACTGTTTTTTCAACTGTGCAATGTCTGCTTCCATTTGCTCCACACTTTCGGGTGCAGGGAAAGTGTAAATGGTGGGTGGACCACCTGGGCTGGCATGGTCTAACTCGTAGTGCGTAAGAACTTTGACGTATGCACAGCCCGCTTTTTTTGAAGTGGCCCAGCTGTCCTTGGGGCCAACACAGTTGTAGCTCAAAACGCCAACCCGTATGCCCTTTTGCGTCGCAACGGCGGGCTGACGGGCAGCGCCCAACGACATGCCTGCACCAGTGGTTTGAATGCCCAGTGATTGAAGAGTTTCAATGGTGTCTTCAATTCCGTTGGGGCCAGAGTCGGCAATGTGATTACCTGCCAGGGTGGCGATGTGAAATCCCACACGCTGTAAGGTGGCCAAATGCGCTGGGTTGGCTGGAGGCGCAGGCACATCGGTGCTCTGCTCAGTACCACGAAGTGTGTGCGGAACTTCTACATGGCCAATGGCCACATCAGCCGCCATCAAAGTAGCTTTGCAAGTCTCGAAAAATGAATCGGGTTGAGGTTCGTCCAAAATCAAATCGCCCACCATCATGAGTGTGATGGTGCCCCCTGCATGCGCAGTCATAAACGCACCTCCAAAAACTGTTTCATGTTGGTATGCACACTGGCTCGATCCCACTGACGGCCATCCACCATGTCAGACTCAATCAGGTGTGTGGGAATTCCCGCTTTTTCCAACGCACTGGCAATCATCAACTTGCCAGCAGCAGCAGGTCGATTGCCTTTGGGCAACAAAATGACAGCTGCATCAATGCGGTTGCGTTTGGCTTCGTTGACGATCCATGAAGGCGCATAAGGCGGGTTATGCAAGACCTCGTTCATAGTGACCACGCGGCTGGCCAATGCACGCAAAGGGTCCTCCAAGCCGTAGCGTATGTACCAATCGGGACCAAAGGGCAAATACATCGACCAGACAAACACAGCGCCATGCGATTCTTCAAACGCGGAATAAAAACTCATGTCGTGCCAAAGACCCGCACCGACCCACATTAAGCGTTTTTTCTCGCCACTGAATGCAGCAACACCCGAGTCCACACGTGTCTTGATCTCATCGCGGAATAAGCGGGCATGGTTCAAGGCCCAGTCACTGCCGCGATGCCATTGCGTGGCCATGACGTTGCTGATTTGTTCTTCTACGCGCACTGGGCATTGCGGTGCAGTCGCTATCAGTTCACGCACTTCTTGAAAATACTCCTCTTGCTGATTGACCTTGGTCAAAAATGCACGCAAGGCTTCCTCACTAAAGGCTTTGCCACTGATTTTTTCCAATCGACCAATCAAGTCTTTCAGCTCTGTGACTGCCAAATCCAAACGATAAGGTTCACTCAATTCTTCCCAGCGATGGCGGCTGAGCTCCCACCAGTTCTCTGGTAATTTTTGTGACCCAGGCGCCTCCAAGGCGATAAAGTCAGAGCCCAAGTGGTCGGCCCATTGCTGGAATATTCTTTGCATGCAATCGCAGGTCAGTCGCGCACACAACAGCGCCGGCGTTGGCAAGCCACCCCAGGGGGTTCTACCCTCTAGATCAATCAAATTGGTGGCCAAACCGATGCTGCAATACCGACACAAGTCTTTGTGGAACCCCAAAGAACTCATGCCATCCAAATAATCGCTCGACAAGCCTTTGGCAGCCACCACGGCCGCCCACCATTGATTGGTCACCACCGGAATGCCCATCACATGAAACAAGTCATGGGGTGTGTCTGCATTGATGATGGCGTAGGGTTTTTGCAACTCAAACACATCTTGTCGCAACTCGGCAAACCATGTTTTTTGCTTTTGTGCTGCTTGCGAAGTGCAAGACAATTGTTTTTCACGATTCATGCTCACCTCGGCGCCTGATTGGCGCTACTGCGCACTGTTTTAATAACGTCCAGTTGACTTTTCAACTGATCCATCATGGCTTGGGGATTGTTTGAAGGTGCGCGGACCAGCACAGATTGTTTGCCATGCTGACGACACACTTTGAGGTCCGCCGGATAAGACCAACCATAGACGTCTTCAGGTTCTGGCAAATAAAACACAACACCATCAACTTCTGGTTTTTGCAACTTGTCTAAAAACCAGCTGTCATCCACTGGAAACTTGCGACCACAAGGGACGTCACGCCAATAATGTTCAAACACTTTTTCGATAGGGTTGAAATCATCTTCAACAATAGGAAAAAGACCCGCTCGCGCACCCCAATCATCGTCTTCTGCCAAGACATTCACATTCAGTTGCGCAAGCGCTGCATGCAGTTTGATTTGGTCGTTGGGAACACCTCTGACCAAAAAATTCAACCCAAGCTCTTTAACAGGTGATGCTTGCGCCACCAAGGCTTCAAGTGCCCGCGTTCCTTCAGCCAAAGTCATGAACTGGACTGCAACAGAAGCCTGCAATGCATCAATGCTGGAGATTTTGTATTGCCAACGCAGCTGGTGCAATTGCCTCAGCAGTCCACGTTGCGTATTTTTCAAGCGAATGGCGTGATTGACGGATGCCACCTCGGCCAGCGTTTCACTGGAAAGTTGAAGCAGTGCCTGCCACAACTCTTGCGTTCTTTGAACGCCATACAAACGACTAGACTCTCGTTGAGTGTGCAATATTTCATACAAAAATAGAGGCGGCTTGCAATGGGTCAGCCCCACTCGATTGGCCTCCCGCAACATCAAATAGAGTTTGTGATGCGCCTCAGAGGATCTGGGAATAATGAGCATGTCCAGCATGTCCAATTGACCTGTGCGGTACATCTGAAAGACTTGACGCACATCAGGATCGGCAAATGACTCAACATACTGGTCTGATGCACTTAAATCACCCTCGGTTGGCGCCAAGCGGCACGGCATCATGCCCGTTGCCAGGATGAGTTCAACAGGTACGGTATTGCCTACAAACCCAATCACTTTTTGTCCCGCGGCCTTGGCCTGGATGGCATGACTCAGCCGATTGGCGCAGGCATTTTCAAATGGCAGCATGAGTGCCTTTGTCGAACCAACAGTTGACATGACTTCAGACATTGACATTAGTTCTAGACAAAAACGCTTTTAAGCGATCAGTTTTGGGCGACATCAAGGTGGCCTTGGCGTCACCCTGCTCAACAATTTGTCCGCATTCCATGAATACAACGCGATTGGCCACATCACGCGCAAAAGATATCTCGTGGGTCACAATGACCATGGTGATGCCTTGTTTGGCCAAGGCGCGCACTACATCCAGAACTTCACCAACCAATTCAGGGTCTAATGCACTTGTTGGTTCGTCTAGCAGTAAGGCTCTGGGTCTCATTGCAAGCGCCCGGGCAATGGCTACCCGCTGTTGTTGTCCACCCGACAAATGTCGCGGATAGGCATCTTTTTTATGCTCTAGACCAACTTTGGCCAGCAGCTCTTGCGCTTCCGCACGAACTTCATCAGGATCGCGTTTCAATACCTGTAAAGGCCCTTCCATAACATTGCTCAAAACTGTCATATGTGGAAACAGGTTGAACTGCTGAAATACCATGCCCAACTTCTGGCGTTGCTTGGCTATATCTGCCTCTTGCAGGGCTATCAATTGGCCAGTGCCATTTTTTTGATAACCTAGTAGCTCACCATGAAAGTAAATTGCGCCTGAATCAATGCCAGTCAATTGATGTATGCACCTCACAACCGTCGACTTACCCGAACCAGATGGGCCAATCAGCGCCACAATTTCACCGTCTGTTACGGACAGGTCAATTCCCTTTAGAACTTGTATGGCACCATACGATTTCGTCACACCACGCAATTCAATGGCATGCAAAATGTTTGCAGCAATTGATCCTTGAGCTTGTTTGTGGGGTGTCATTGCGAAATTAGTTCAATTTGTGTACTGTTTAAATTATTATCTAATTGCAATCATCACCCATCTCGGGATTTCCCTAATTTGTGATCAAAATGAGTCAACAAAAAACAACTAAAACGACGCCAACTCCACCGACTGTCAATATTGGTGGTTTGAAGAAAAACCTTTCATACCTGTCACGTTTGGTCCGTGTGGTCACCACGCAATCCGGCAACAGTTACTTTGAAGGTTTTGATTTTGCTTCTGGTCAGAAAACCATGCTGTACTTGATTTCCATGAACATGGACATCACACAAAATGAATTGGCCAGCGCCTTGGTCATGAAGAAGTCACAAGTAACCAACTTGATTGCAGACCTGGTCGCACGCAAATTGGTCATTCGTGAGGCCCATGAAGGTGATCGCCGCTTTAACACGTTACGGTTAACTGCAGAAGGCAACCGAATTTGCAAAAAGTTAGAAGCGCAAATGAACATGCACGGCGATCATTTGAGCTCACCATTAAACGAGGCAGAAATGACTCAACTTACTGC
>CAIMUZ010000112.1 GCA_903844775.1 uncultured Burkholderiales bacterium
TTCCCCCAAGACCATAGAGTCGAGGCCGCTGGCCACTCGGAAGGCATGCCTGGCCACATGGCTTTCTTCTAAAAGGTAGGTGTGAGCGCGCAGTGACTGGGCAGAGACGCCTCCAGCTTGAGCCAACCAATTCAGTGTTCCATCAACCACAAGCTGATCTGCGGCACAATAAATTTCTGTGCGATTGCAAGTTGAGAGAATGGCGGCTTCGGGTTCGCGCGCTGTGTGCGAGGCCAAATTGCCTCGAAGCTGGTGCAAAGTAGGCTGCAATTGGTCCACGGCAAACGCAAACCGCCCGCGCAAATCGAGCGGGGCTGTTGTGTGGTTTAACCCCAATGCCCAAACTGCCATGTTTCGGATTATAAAACCTGTACCGACAGAGAAGGAAATGAATGACTTGGGATGACGTATTTTGGCATTTGGTGAACTTTGCCTTGCCGGCCCTTGTGCTCTCCTTGGGCATCACGGCATGGGGCACCCTTCAATTTGGGCGCCAATCTCAAATTAAATGGTTTTGGCGTTGGTTGCTGAACGCGGTGGGTGGATTGGCCGTGCTTTTGGGCGGCTTGGTGTTGACTGATAACGACGGCAAGATGGCCACCTATGGTGCACTGGTGCTGGTTTGTGCCACCCTTGAGTGGGCCCTGCAAATGGGCTTCAAGCGGCGGGGTTAAAGAAATCCAGCTTGTCAGTGATGATGCCGTCAGTGCCCAAATTAATCAGGTGCTGGGCGGCGCGCTCATCATTGACGGTGTAACTCAGGCACCGCATGCCGGCCTCATGAACGGCACTGACCCCTTCGGGTGTCCATAAGGAGTACTGGCAAACGACGGCACTGCAGTCCAATTCGATTGCCGTGGCCAGCCATGGGCCAGAAAGTTGGCTGAGCAGTAAGCCTCTGGGAAAATGAGGGGCAGCTTGTCGTGCCCCCTTCAATGCCTCTGTTTGAAATGAAGTGAGCAGTGGCGGTACGCTCTCTTGTCGCCAAATTTGGAGGGCTTCCCGGGCCACGAGCTCACCGGTTTTGAATTCAACGCTAGGGCTTGGTTTAATTTCAATGTTGAGGAAGTAGCCATTTCGGAGGCAATAATCGCCAATGTTCACCAAGCTTGGCAAGCGCTCGTCCTTGAATTCTGGTGAATACCAACTACCCGCGTCCCATTGAGACAGCTGCTGCCAGCTTTGCTCGAGCCCGATCCCATGGCCATTGGTGGTTCTTTGAAGGGCAGCGTCATGCATCAAAAACACCACATCGTCCGCGCTGATCTGGGCGTCGCACTCAAACATTTGGTAGCCGTGTTCAGCGCCCTTGCCAAAGGCGGCCAGGGTATTTTCAGGGGCTAAGCTGCCGCCACCCCTGTGTGCGATCCAGCGTGGATAGGGCCACGGCTTCAGACGGTTGTTTGCCATTCATCAATTCCAGATGGTTTGAGCCCTGAATTTTATAATCGATTAGTTCTCTTTTGGTTGGATGAAAAGCACGCTTCTGTCCCCACCCCAAGTGCGTGATTGACCGCCTGAAGTAAAATTGCGTCAAATCTCATGAACGCACCTACCACGCTCCAACACCTCCTGCAGGCTGACGATTCGTCACCCCGTTTGCGCGAAATTCCTTACAACTACACAAGCTTCTCCGATCGAGAAATTGTGATTCGTTTGTTGGGGTCTCGTGCATGGGACCTGCTCAATCAGCTTCGAGATGAACGCCGAACAGGCCGTTCTGCTCGCATGCTGTATGAAGTCTTGGGTGATGTTTGGGTGGTGCAGCGCAACCCCTATTTGCAAGACGACTTGCTCGACAACCCAGGCCGCCGAAAGCTGTTGGTCGAGGCCTTGCAACACCGCTTGAGCGAAGTTCAAAAACGCCGTACGCCCGAGGCAGATTCTTTGCGCGATGGCTTGGTAGGCGAGTTATTGGTATTGGCTGGCAATGCCGTCAAAGTATTTGATCAAACTTTTTCGGCCATGGCTCAGTTGCGCCGAAAAACACAGAAGGGACTTGGCAAGCACACCGCCAAAGACAACATCAAATTTGATGCCTTGTCTCGCGTGAGCCATGTGACAGATGCCACCGACTGGCGTGTTGAATATCCTTTTGTGGTTTTGACGCCAGACACAGAAGCCGAGATGGCCAATTTGGTCAAAGCCTGCTTCACCTTGGGCTTGACCATCATCCCGCGGGGCGGCGGCACAGGCTACACCGGCGGCGCGGTGCCACTGACTTGGAACAGTGCTGTGATCAACACTGAAAAACTCGAGGCCATGACGGGCGTCGAGATGCTTCAGTTACCCGGACTTGACAAAGAAGTGCCTACTTTGTGGACCGAAGTCGGTGTGGTCACGCAGCGCGTAGCCGATGCTGCAGAGCTCGCTGGTTGGGTCTTTGCGGTTGATCCTACGTCTGCAGAGGCCAGTTGTATTGGCGGCAACATTGCCATGAATGCGGGTGGCAAGAAAGCAGTTTTGTGGGGCACAGCCCTCGACAATTTGGCAAGCTGGCGCATGGTCACGCCCGATGCACAATGGTTGGAAGTCACGCGCTTGAACCACAACCTCGGCAAAATCCACGATGTTGAAGTGGCCAGCTTTGAACTGAAATATTTTGAAGCCAACGGCACCACCCTGGTTCGAGAAGAGCGCTTAGACATTCCTGGTACGGTCTTCAGAAAAGAAGGCCTGGGCAAAGATGTCACTGACAAATTTTTGGCAGGTTTACCAGGCATTCAAAAGGAAGGTTGTGATGGCCTGATTACCAGCGCTCGCTGGGTTTTGCACCGCATGCCCGATCACACGCGAACGGTCTGCATGGAGTTCTTTGGCAATGCCAAAGACGCTGTGCCCAGCATTGTCGAAATCAAAGATTACATGTTCGCCGAACAAAAGCGTTCAGGCGTGTTATTGGCCGGCTTAGAGCATTTGGACGACCGCTATTTGAGAGCAGTAGGTTACACCACCAAGTCCAAGCGCGGTGGTTTTCCCAAGATGCTTTTGTTGGCTGATATTGCAGGAGACAACGCTGACGATGTGGCCAAAGTCACTTCTGAAGTGGTGCGCATTGCCAACTCTCGGAGTGGCGAAGGCTTCATCGCCATCAGCCCTGAAGCACGCAAAAAGTTCTGGCAAGATCGCAAGAAAACAGCGGCCATCAGTCGCCACACCAATGCCTTCAAAGTCAATGAAGACGTGGTCATTCCTTTGCCCCGCATGGCAGAGTACACCGACGGCATTGAGCGCATCAACATCGAACTTTCCATGCGCAACAAAATCAAGTTGTGCAATGAGTTAGTGAATTTCTTAAGCAAAGGCAATTTGCCTTTGGGCAAAGACGACGACACCAGTGCCATTGCCTCTGCTGAATTGTTGGAAGATCGTGTGTCGCAGGCTTTGGCCGTGGTGCGTGATGTTCGTGACTTGTGGCAGGGCTGGTTGCAGGGGGTGGATAACTTGTTTCCCCAACTGCAAGACCACACTTTGCGCGCCAGTTGGAAAACACAAATCAAGGCGCCTTTTCAAACCATTTTTTCGGGTGCGGCGTTCCAGCCCATTTTTGACGAATGCGTGGCCATCCACAAGCGCGTACTCAAGGGCCGCGTCTGGGTGGCCTTGCACATGCACGCGGGTGACGGCAATGTTCACACCAACATCCCCGTCAACTCAGACGACTACCTCATGTTGCAAACCGCGCATGAAGCGGTGGCGCGCATCATGGTGCTGGCGCGTAGCCTGGACGGCGTCATTTCGGGTGAGCACGGCATCGGCATCACCAAGCTGGAATTTTTAACGGATGCTGAGTTAAAGCCATTTGCAGACTACAAACAACGCATTGACCCTGAAGGCCGGTTCAATAAGGGCAAGTTGATGCGTCAGGCGCAAGGGTCTGATGGCGCCATCATTCATGCCGACTTGACCAATGCCTACACCCCCAGCTTTGGTTTGATGGGCCACGAGTCGCTCATCATGCAGCAGTCTGACATTGGCGCCATTGCCGACAGTGTGAAAGATTGTTTGCGTTGCGGTAAATGCAAACCGGTGTGCGCCACCCATGTGCCCCGTGCCAACTTGCTCTACAGCCCGCGCAATAAAATTTTGGCCACTTCCTTGTTGGTTGAAGCCTTCTTGTACGAGGAGCAAACACGCCGCGGTGTGTCCATCAAGCACTGGCAAGAATTTGAAGATGTGGCCGACCATTGCACTGTTTGCCATAAGTGCCTCTCACCTTGCCCTGTCAAAATTGACTTTGGCGATGTCTCGATGAACATGCGCAATTTGCTGCGCAAGATGGGCAAGAAGACATTCCGTCCTGGCAATGCCGCGGCCATGTTCATGTTGAACGCGACCAACCCCGAAACCATCAAACTGGCCCGCGCGGGCATGGTGGGTGTCGGCATGAAACTGCAGCGATTTGCACATGATTTGCTCAAAACTTTTGCGCGCAAGCAAACCAAGGCCCCCCCTTCGAGCGTGGGTGCCGCGCCCATTAAAGAGCAGGTGATTCACTTCATCAATAAAAAAATGCCCGGTGGCTTGCCCAAGAAAACGGCGCGAGCCTTGCTGGACATTGAAGATCAAGATTACGTGCCCATCATTCGCAACCCGAAGACCACCACCTCCGAGACAGAAGCGGTGTTTTACTTTCCCGGTTGTGGCTCAGAACGCTTGTTCAGCCAAGTGGGCTTGGCCACCCAGGCCATGCTCTGGCATACCGGTGTTCAA
>CAIMUZ010000113.1 GCA_903844775.1 uncultured Burkholderiales bacterium
CCGTAGCTCAACTGGATAGAGCAACGGCCTTCTAAGCCGTAGGTCGGGGGTTCGAGTCCCTCCGGGCAGACCATGTTCATTCGGCTTCCCTTAACTTTTTAAAATTTGACCCTTACTTATAAGTATCAGGGTATAACCTAGCTTTTTCTCAAGCAAAGATGCAACATAATGCATCTACAAAGGAGATTCTTCATGACCACTTCCCCCTCACGTCGCATGGTTTTATCACGCAGCGCTGCCTTGGTTGGCGCTGCAAGTTCTAGTTTGTTGTTACCCGAGTGGGCTAACGCTCAAACAGGCAAGATTCGTGTGGGCTTGATGTTGCCCTACTCGGGTGCTTTCGCGCCATTGGGTGTTGCCATTGAGAACGGTGTTCGCATGGCCATCAACGAGCAAGGCGGCAAATTAGGCGGCCGTGAAATTGAATGGTTCAAGGTGGACGACGAGTCCGAGCCTTCCAAAGGCATTGAAAACGCCAACAAATTGGTACAGCGTGACAAGGTTGATGTGCTCATCGGCACCGTTCACTCCGGTGTACAAATGGGCATTCACAGAGTCTCGCGTGACTCAGGTGTGTTGACACTGATTCCTAACGCTGGCGTTCATGCGGCCACACGCGCACTGTGCGCCCCCAATGTTTTCCGCACCAGCTTCTCTAACAGCCAACCCACCTTGGCCTTGGGTCAAGCCATGGTCGCCAAAGGTCACAAAAAAGCCGTTTGGATCACTTGGAAATATGCAGCGGGCGATGAGGCCTTCGAAGGTTTCAAAGAGAGCTACACCAAGGCAGGTGGCACCATTGTGAAAGAACTGGGTTTGCCCTTCCCTAATGTTGAATTCCAAGCACTGTTAACTGAAATTGCCGCTATCAAACCTGATGCTGTGGCTTGCTTCTTTGCGGGTCCATCAGGCGCAAAATTCATGAGAGACTTTGCCGCTGCCGGCCTCAAGGGAAAGATTGCGCTTTACGGCTCAGGCTTCCTCACTGAAGGCGTATTGCAAGCGGCTGGTCCTGCTGCTGACGGTGTCATGACCACCCTGCACTACAGCGATTCGCTGGACACGCCTCGTAACAACAAGTTCCGTTTGGAGTATGCAAAAACTTTCAAAATGCAACCCGACGTGTACGCGGTACAAGGTTACGACACAGGCTTGTTGTTGATTCAAGGCGCCAATGCGGTGAATGGTGACTTGACCAAAAAGCCAGAGCTTTACAAAGCTATGGAAGGCGCCGTGATCGACAGCCCACGTGGTAAGTGGACCATGAGCAAGTCACACAACCCCATTCAAGACATGTACCTGCGTGTGGCTGAAAAAGGTGAAAACAAAGTCATCGGCATTGCTGCAAAAGGACTGGCCGATCCTGGTACCGGTTGCAAAATGGGTTAATCTGCACACTGTGTCGATAACGTCAAAGCGGCGGAGAGATCCGCCGCTTTTTTTATTTTTGATCCTCAGCATCTCGGGTTTTTTTTAGCGTTTATGGATTTTGTAAATTTTCTGATTCAGCTGCTTAATAGCATCCAATATGGATTGCTACTCTTCATGCTGGCAGCAGGGCTCACCCTCATCTTTGGCATCATGGGCGTGGTCAATTTAGCCCACGGAAGCTTCTACATGCTGGGCGCCTATTTGGCTTGGTCCTTGGCAGCCATGACACAAAGCTTCACGCTCGCCATCATTTTGGGCACCCTCTTGTCGGTGCTATTTGGCCTGTTGCTGGAGTGGCTGCTGTTCAGGCATTTCTACAAACGCGATCATTTAGACCAAGTGCTGCTGACCTTCGGTTTAATTTATGTTTTTGAAGAGATGCGCTCCATCCTTTGGGGTGACGATGTTCACGGCGTCACCATTCCTGATCTCCTAAGTGCCTCCATTCCTCTCACCGAAACGCTCTCCTATCCGGTCTATCGATTGTTCATGTCTGGCGTTTGCCTTTTGCTGGCATTGGGTTTGTACTTGCTCATTTCCAAAACACGCTTGGGCATGAAAATTCGCGCGGGAGCGTTCAATCACGAAATGACGGAGGCACTGGGCGTCAACATCAAACTGATTCACGCTTTGGTTTTTGCCATGGGCGTTGGCTTGGCCACCATTGCAGGCATGGTGGCGGCGCCTGTGTCCAGTGTCTACCCCAACATGGGCTCGCCAGTTCTCATCATGTGTTTTGTGGTGGTGGTGATCGGCGGCATTGGCTCGGTCAAGGGTGCCCTCATTGCCTCGCTGCTGGTTGGCTTGGTCGACACATTTGGCAAAGTCTTGTTGCCCGAAGTTTCTGGCATGTTGGTCTACGTGCTGATGGCCATTGTGTTGCTCTACAAGCCTGAAGGCTTGTTTAAGAACTGAGGGGCATAGCATGAGTCACGCACACAGCCCGCTAGAGTCATTGCCGCGCAGCCTTCATATTTTGTTAGTGACGGCGTTTTTAGCGCTTGCCGCATTTCCCTTTGTCGGAACTGATTACTACCTGCAGATGGTCACTCGCATGATGATCTTCGCTATTTTTGCCATGAGCCTTGATTTGCTGCAAGGCGTCACAGGTTTGGTGTCCTTGGGTCATGCTGCTTACTTTGGTGTCGCAGGTTATGCCCTCGCGTTTTTGACCCCTGCGGGTGAGCCCATTGCACTTTGGTGGGCCTTGCCTGCCTGTGTCGCCGCATCCGCCCTGCTCGCATTGATCATTGGTTTTTTAGCGGTGAGAACGCACGGCATTTACTTCATCATGGTCACCATGGCCTTTGCACAGATGGTGTTTTATGCCTTCTTTGACAATAAAGTTTTGGGTGGCTCCGACGGTCTTTACATCAATTTCAAACCAGAAGCCATGCTATTTGATCTTGAAAACAAAAGCGTTTTCTACTTCTTCACTTTGGCACTCATGGTGTTGGTCTACTTGTTTTTAAGACGCCTACTTTGGAGCCCATTTGGTCGTGCTTTGTCAGGCATTCGCGTCAACGAGCATCGCATGCGAGCTCTTGGTTTTGGCACCTTCAGCCACAAGTTGGCGGCCTTCACCTTGGCAGGGGCATTGGCTGGCTTAGCAGGTTTTTTGTGGGGCGCCCAGTCGGGGTATGTCAACCCTGAGCTGATGGGTTTTCACATGAGTGCACACGTCATCATGATGATTATTTTGGGTGGCATGGGTAACTTTGCGGGCGCTATTGTTGGGGCATTTTCTTTTGAGTACCTTCTTCATGTGTTCAAAGATCTGCCAGAAATTGCTGGGTTTAATCTAGGCAAACATTGGCAATTGTGGATGGGACTCTTTATTGTTGCGCTGGTCATCCTTGCACCGCGCGGTATTTTGGGTTTGTTTGACAGCTTGTTCAAGTCGAAGGAATCGCGCCATGACTAATGTGCACGACTTGCTCCTACGCTCCAACAAAATCACCAAACGATTTGGTGGCCTCACTGCCGTCAATGAAGTGTCTGTTGACTTGCGGCTTGGTGAAATTCACGCAGTCATTGGGCCCAATGGCGCCGGCAAATCAACGCTTGCCAATTTATTGAGCGGTGACCTTCCCGCCACCTCTGGCCATGTTGCTTTGAATGGCCAAGACATCACCGGATGGACTCCTGAAAAAATTTCGCGTCACGGGCTTGGCCGTAGCTATCAGAAAACCAATATATTTGGAAGCTTCACCGTCTGGGACAATGTACGGCTGTCTGCCCAATCTCGAAGTCAACCTCTTCCCTTTAACCCTTTGGCTTGGCTCAAGCAAGCAGACCACATGCGCGATGTGAATGAACGTGCTGAGCGCGCAATTGAATTAGCAGGTTTGCATCATCGAAAAAATGCCATTGCAGGCGCAGCCAGCCATGGCGAACAGCGTCAACTCGAAATCGCCATGACTTTGGCCACTGAGCCCAAAGTATTGCTGCTTGATGAACCCTTGGCGGGCATGGGTTTGGCTGAAGCCGAAAGCATGGTTCAACTGCTGCTTCGACTTAAACCCTTGCATGCCATGATGTTGGTTGAGCATGACATCGATGCCATCTTCGCATTGGCCGATCAGCTGACTGTGATGGTCAACGGACAAGTCATTGCCAGCGGACTTCCCGCTACGGTTCGTGCCGATGAAGCGGTGCAAGCGGCTTATTTGGGCGAGGATCACTGAGATGTCAGAAACATTGATTGATGTCAAAGGCCTGAACAGCTTTTACGGTGCCAGCCACATTCTGCGCAACGTTGACTTTGAAGTGAAGCGCGGAGAAACCATTGGCCTGATGGGCCGAAATGGCATGGGCAAAAGCACGTTGCTGAAATCCATCATGGGCATCGTGAAGCCCCGTTCAGGTAATGTTTTCATCAAGGGTGTTCGAAGCAACGATCGTGCTATTTTTGAAGTTGCTCAAGATGGTCTTGCCTATGTGCCCGAAGGTCGCGGTATTTTTGGTAACCTGAGCGTCGTTGAAAATTTAAAAATGGCAGCCAGGCCTGGAACCAAAGGCCAAAATGATTGGACCTATGAACGGGTTTTAGAAACATTTCCAAGGCTGAAGGAACGTTTGGGTCATGGCGGACAGCAACTGTCGGGTGGTGAACAACAAATGCTGACCATTGGTCGCGCACTCATGACCAACCCTGATGTCCTGATTTTGGACGAAGCGACAGAAGGCTTAGCACCTCTCATTGCGCGCGAGATTTGGCGCATCTGCAGCGTCATCAAAGACAGTGGCATCAGCAGCATCATTGTCGACAAAAACTGGAAACACGTCACCAAAGTGACCGATCGAAATGTGATCCTGGTGAAAGGCGAAGTCGTCTTCGAAGGTTCATCCGAATCACTTCAGGCACAACCCGAAATCATGTCTCTGCATCTGGGTGTGTAAGTAAAAAGTCACTGTCAAGCATTCATCGCATGAAAACTGATACCACCCTGCGCGGTGTTCGCGTTCTGAGTTTGGCTTTGAATTTACCGGGTCCGGCAGCCTTGATGCGCATTGCCCAAATGGGTGCCAAATGCACGAAGGTCAATCCTCCCAAGGGTGACCCCATGGCCATGTACACCCACGAGGGCTACAGCACATTGCACCAAGGTGTGAAAGAAGTTGTTTGCGATTTGAAAAGCGAGGCTGGACAAAAAACTTTGCATCAATGGCTGGCAAAGACCGATGTCTTGCTCACCTCTTTCAGACCTTCTGCATTGAACAAGTTGGGGTTGGGCTGGAAGACGCTCCACAAACTTTACCCGCATCTAAGCTGTGTCAGCATTGTGGGGGCGCCTGGCCCCTTGGCAGAAATTCCTGGGCATGATCTGACCTACCAAGCAGAAGTCAATTTGGTGCCTGGCATGGATTTGCCCACCAGTTTGTTTGCAGACATGGGCGGCGCCATGATGGCCAGTGAGGCGGTTCTAAAAGCCACACTGGTCCAGCGCTCCTCTGGCAAAGGCAGCCTTCACGAAGTGGCATTGAGCGATGCTGCGGTCTGGCTGGCCTTGCCTCGAACTTGGGGCATCACCCTGCCCAAGGGAGCCGTGGGTGGCGCTCATGCTGGCTACAAAATATACGCTTGCAAAAATGGTCGTGTGGCAGTTGCAGCACTTGAATCCCATTTTGCAAAGTCATTGTGTGATGCAGCGGGTGTTAAAGTCTCTGATGCGAGAACGTTGTTCTCGTTGCAAACGCATCAAAGCATCGCCATATTTTTCGCCAGCCAAACCCGCAAACAACTTGATCAATTGGCTGTCGACAAAGACATTCCATTGATGACCATGCCCAAGGCTTGAAAATCTCAGTGTTTTAACTGTTCCCACGCTTTGTCCAGGCGCTTCACGCTCACTGGCTGAGGCGTTCTAAGCTCTTGCGCATAAAAACTGACCCTGAGTTCCTCAAGCAACCATCGAAACTCGAGCATTCGATCGTCCACAGCGCCTTTGCGATCAGCCACCAAACGCCAATAGCGTTGCTCTTGAGGCTTGAACTCCAGAACTTTTACAGCATCTCTCGCTGGATCAGCGCGCCATTTTTCAAGTCTCAAAACAATGGCTTTGAGATACCGCGCAAAGTGTTGCAACTGCGGCCAAGGTGTTAAAGCCAAAAATCTTTTGGGCATCAGTCGCTGCAATTGCTGTGTGCAATCGGCAGTGGCTTCGGCCGCATTTTTAGTGTCTTTAATTTTGCGGGTGGCTAGGGCGTACTCCACCAAGATAATGCCTGCTAAACGGGCCACCTCATTGGCAATGAGGGTTAAGCGCCCTCTTCCCTCATCAATGCGTTTTTTGAAACTGGATTCATCTGCAGGAAGAGGGTCTTGTAAAAAAGCGCGATCGAGTGCCACTTCAATAATTTGTTGGCGTAACTCATCCGGCGTTCCCAATAGCATGTATGACACCGCCATTTTTTGCAAATCCGGGATATTTTTTTCCAGGTATTTCAATGCGTCCTTGATTTGGAGAGCAAACAAACGGCGCAGACCATCACGATGTTTGTGCAAAGCGATTTCAGGCTCATCAAAAACCTCAATCGCAACCGCATCATTCAAATCAACCAATGCAGGAAAGCCAATGAGGCTCTGGCCGCCCTTGTTGATCTCCATGAGCTCAGGCAAATCACCAAAACACCAACTGGTAAATCTTTCCTGGCCTTTGAAGGAATGTGCGGCGGACAAGACACTTTGATGCACCCCTTGTGAATGTGCTTGCGAAGGAGAACCTGATGCAGACTTTCTGGTGGCATCTGCTTTGTCAGAATTTTTACCTTCAGGATTAGGTGAAGCTTGCACCTTAAGTTGAGCAAGTGCCTGAAAGGCGCCCCGTGCTTGTGAGCCCCAATCGGCTTTCAGTGCGCCTAAATTGCGACCCATCCCTAACTGCCGACCATGCTCGTCCACAATTCGCAAGTTCATGAACAAATGGGGGCTGAGCATGTCTAACTTGAAATCAGCACGCTTGACATCCAGGCTGGTAGCATCTCTCACTTTTTTCAATAACGCATCCGTCAAAGAACCCGCACCAAAGTTTTCCGTAAGGACCAACGCCTCCGCTAGCTTGGTTGCAGACTCTGGCAAAGGGACGAAGCGCGAGCGAGGTTTTTGTGGCAAGCTTTTCAACAGTGCATGAATCTTGTCTTTCAACAAACCTGGCACCAACCACTCACAGCGCTCCTCGTTCACTTGATTCAAAACAAAAAGTGGCACTGTCACCGTGACGCCATCACGCACATCACCAGGTTCATGGAGATAAGTGGCACTGCAATCGGTACCGCCCAGACGAATGGTTTTGGGGAAAGCTTGTGTGGTGATGCCAGCGGCTTCGTGCCGCATGAGCTCTTCACGGCTTAACAAAAGCAACCTCGGTTGCTGCTTCACTTCTTGCCGATACCAAGCTTCTAGCAAACGACCTGAACACACATCGGCTGGAATTTGTTGATCGTAGAATGCAAAAATCAGCTCATCGTCGACCAGCACATCTTGCCTTCTAGATTTGTGCTCCAACTCCTCCACCTTGGCGATCATCTTTTGATTGGCCGCCAAGAACGGCAAGTCAGTCTCCCATTGTCCTTGCACCAGGGCTTCACGAACGAAAATTTCACGCGCAGTTTGAGGGTCTACTTTGCCAAACGGAACACGCCTGCCGCTGTAGACTACCAGCCCATACAAAGTGGCTCTCTCAAAAGCAATCACCTCACTTGATTTCTTTTCCCAGTGCGGATCTAGCAATTGTTTTTTGAGCAAATGACCGCCCACTTGCTCTAACCAAGTGGGCTCGATGCCTGCAATACCGCGACCAAAGAGACGCGTGGTTTCGACCAACTCAGAAACCACTGTCCAACGCCCAGGTTTTTTAGACAAATGCGCACCTGGATGGCGATAAAACTTAATCCCTCTTGCCCCCAAGTAAACATCTTCATCGTCTTGTTTGCAGCCCACGTTGCCCAATAAGCCCGCAAGCATTGACAAATGAATTTGCTCATACGAAGCGGGCTTTGAATTTAACTGCCAACGATGTTCAGCCACTGTCGTGAGCAACTGTGTATGCGTATCGCGCCACTCGCGGACTCGTCTGATATTGATGAAATTTTGTCGCAGCAATTGCTCGTATTGGCGATTGCTTAGTTTATGTTCAGCACCAGCGGTAGTTTGACCGCCTCGCGATACAGAGAGCCACTTCCAAAGCTTCAAATAGCCTGTGAATTCACTTTTCTCATCGTCAAATTTTGCATGCGCTTGATCGGCTTGGGACTGCGCTTCCATGGGGCGATCGCGCACATCTTGCACCGATAAAGCACTGGCGATGATCAATACTTCATCCAGTGACTGACGATCTCTAGCTTCTAAAATCATCCTCCCCACTCGAGGATCTAAAGGCAATTTGGCCAATTCAGCGCCAGTCCGAGTGAGTTCATGGGCGTCGTCTACTGCCCCGAGCTCTGCCAATAACTGATAGCCATCGGTGATGGCGCGTTTTGAAGGTGCCTCAATGAATGGAAAATCATCAACGACCCCAAGGTGCAAGGACTTCATCCGCAGAATCACTCCCGCCAACGAGGAACGCAAAATTTCTGGATCGGTAAATTGGGAACGACCCTTGAAATCGATTTCGTCATAAAGTCGAATGCAAATGCCATCGGCCACACGGCCGCATCGCCCTGCACGCTGGTTGGCAGCCGCTTGGCTAATGGGCTCCACCATCAGCTGCTCCACCTTACTTCGAAGGCTGTAACGCTTGACACGCGCGGTACCGGCATCGATGACATACCGAATACCCGGTACGGTGAGCGAGGTTTCAGCCACATTGGTGGCCAGCACAATTCGCCTGCTGCTGTGATTGTCAAAAACACGTTCTTGATCCGCTTGAGAAAGCCGCGCAAACAAAGGTAAAACTTCTGCACCACGGGTTACTGCACTTTGGGCGATGTGCTTGCTCAAATGATCGGCAGCCTCCCTGATTTCACGCTCACCAGGCAAGAAAATTAAAATGTCGCCCGATGCATGACCCGTCCAGAGCTCATCCACCGCTTCAGCAATCGCATCGTTGAGGTCATGCTCGCGAGATTCTTCAAAGGGTCGCCAGCGCATTTCGACAGGAAACGTTCTGCCAGACACCATGATGACGGGCGCAGGCCCCTTGCTGGAAGCAAAATGGTTGGCAAATCGATTGGCATCAATGGTGGCGGATGTGACCACCACTTTCAAATCAGGCCGCCTTGGCAAAATTTGACGCAAGTAGCCCAGCAGAAAATCAATGTTGAGGCTTCGTTCGTGGGCTTCGTCAATGATCAGGGTGTCATAAGCCTCAAGCAACGGGTCATTTTGGGTTTCAGCCAACAAAATGCCATCGGTCATGAGTTTCACCGAGGCATCCTTCGACAAACGGTCCTGAAAACGCACCTTGTAGCCCACCACATCGCCCAAGGGCGTGTGCAATTCATCGGCAATGCGCTTGGCCACGCTGCTGGCCGCAATTCGCCTGGGCTGGGTATGACCAATCCATTTGGCACGCTGACCTGGCTTTGCGTTTAGTTTTCCCCGACCCAGTGCCAAAGCAATTTTGGGAAGCTGGGTGGTTTTACCCGAACCGGTCTCACCGCAAACGATGATGACCTGGTGTTCTGCCATAGCCCGAGCGATTTCGTCGCGCTTTGCCGACACCGGCAAGGACTCTGGGAACTCGATTTTCAAGGGGGTGGCTGACAATGGCAAAACTTCTGTAAAAATCGGGGATGGCGTAAGGCCTGAATTATCCGCTGTCTTGGCCCTTTTCGAGAGACCCCAAAGCTCATGTCAACTGTCTTTAACTTCACCTTCGTACCTTGGTTTCGCTCGGTGGCCCCCTACATTCACATGCATCGGGGCAAAACCTTCGTCGTGGGCATTGCCGGTGAAGCCATTGCCGCAGGTAAATTACAGCATCTGGCGCAAGACTTGGCCCTGATTCAGAGCATGGGCGTCAAGATTGTCTTGGTCCATGGTTTCAGGCCCCAGGTCAATGAGCAATTAAAGGCAAAAGGTCACGCGCCCAAATATTCTCAGGGCATTCGCATTACCGATGAGGTGGCGCTTGATTGTGCCCAAGAAGCTGCTGGCCAATTGCGATACGAGATTGAAGCAGCTTTCAGCCAAGGCTTGCCAAACACCCCCATGGCGGGCTCCACCGTTCGCGTCATCAGTGGCAATTTCTTAACAGCACGACCTGTTGGAATTGTTGATGGCGTTGACTACCAACACTCAGGCCTGGTTCGCAAGGTCGACGTTGCAGGCATTACCCAAACACTTGGCATGGGCGCCATGGTCCTCTTGTCGCCGTTTGGTTTCTCACCCACTGGCGAGGCCTTTAATTTATCGATGGAAGAAGTGGCGACCAGTGTTGCCATTGAACTTCAAGCTGACAAACTTATTTTCCTCACTGAAATTCCGGGTCTTCGCATCAAACCGCAAGAGCCAGAGTCAGAAGACAACCCCATTGACACTGAGTTGCCTTTGGCGGCTGCAGAAAATCTGCTCAAAGAATTACCAGCGCCTTTGCTGCCCACCGACCATGCTTTTTACCTTGAGCATTGCGTCAAGGCTTGCAAGCAAGGCGTAGAGCGCAGTCACATCCTGCCATTTGCAGTAGACGGTGCTTTGCTGTTGGAAATTTATGTTCACGATGGCATCGGCACCATGGTGGTAGACGAGAAACTTGAAGAATTGCGCGAAGCCACTCATGACGACGTGGGCGGAATTTTGCAACTTATCGAACCCTTTGAAAACGATGGCACGCTGGTCAAGCGCGACAGAACTGAAATCGAACGCGATGTAGATCACTACACCGTGATTGAACACGATGGTGTGATCTTTGCCTGTGCCGCGCTTTACCCCTTCGCTGAGGCCAAGACCGCCGAAATGGCCGCACTCACGGTGTCGCCTCAGTCACAAGGTCAAGGCGATGGTGAGAAGGTTCTGAAGCGCATTGAACAACGCGCACGCGCCATGGGCTTGCAAAGTATCTTTGTGTTAACCACCCGAACCATGCACTGGTTCATCAAACGCGGATTTGTTCAGGTCGATGCCGATTGGTTGCCCGAAGGCCGAAAACGCAAATACAACTCGGACAGGCGCAGCCAAGTGCTGGTCAAAAAACTAAGTTAATGGCGGCTCAGCGCGAAATAAACCGTCGCGCCACCTGAGTACCAGCATCAAAATAACGATGCTGCTGAAGACCAATAAAGACCAGTTGGCTATGGAGCCACCCAAAAAAGTCCAATCGACTTTGGAGCAATCGCCACTGCCCTTGAAAATCATGGGAACGGCCCTTTGCAAGGGGAAATTTTCAATCATTCCGTAGAAGTCACGTCCGCAGGTGACAACTTCGGGCGGGTACCACTGCAACCATGTTTGACGGGCAGCTACAAACGCGCCAAACAATGCTGTCAAAAAAACCAGCCAAGACATGATCATGGTGCGGATGGGCGAATGTTCACTGAGTCCCAATAAGCACCAAACAATGACGCCAATCATGGCGTAGCGTTGAACAATGCACATGGGGCAAGGTTCAGTGCCCAAATAATTTTGTAAATACAAAATACCAAAGGACAACAAGCCTACGCAAGCCAGGGCGACCAAAGCCAACCAAGCTCGAGTGGGCCCTTGTTTGAGGAAGCGAAGAATGAAAGTCATGCGCTCCATTCTAGGCCCTGTTCTTGTTGCAATTAACTTTCAACAAAAGCGCGCTCAATGACATATTGACCCGGGGTGCTGGTGTTGCCTTCCACAAAACCTTTTCTTTCGCACAATGCTTTGAGGTCGCGCAGCATCTCGGGGCTGCCACAAATCATGACCCGGTCTTCTGCAGGATTCAATTCAGGCAAGCTCAATTCAGTACTGATCTGGCCATTTTCCAGCAACTCGGTGACGCGCCCTTGGTGAACAAATTCCTCGCGCGTGACGGTGGGGTAATACATGAGTTGATTGCTGACCATTTCTCCTAAAAATTCATTTTGGGGAAGTTCTTGAGTGATGTAGTCGTGATAGGCCAACTCTTTGACCTCACGCACACCATGCAACAAGATCACTTGCTCAAAGCGCTCATAGGTTTCTGGGTCGCGAATGATGCTCATGAAAGGCGCCAAACCTGTACCGGTACCAATCAGATACAAGCGCTTTGCAGGTGTCAGATAGTCAATCAACAGCGTGCCCGTGGGCTTACGACCCACCACAATGGTGTCGCCCACTTGAATATGTTGCAATCTGGAGGTCAAGGGACCGTCTTGCACTTTGATGCTCAAAAATTCGAGGTGCTCTTCATAATTGGCACTGGCAATGCTGTAGGCGCGCAAAAGCGGCTTGCCATTCTCGCCGCGCAAGCCAATCATGGTGAAATGACCATTCGAAAAACGCAGCGCTTGGTCGCGGGTGGTGGTAAAGCTAAACAAGCGATCGGTCCAGTGATGAACGCTCAATACTTTTTCTTCTAAAAATGCACTCATAAATCTTAAGGGAATTAAAACAAAACATGCCATTTTCAGGCTTATTTGCTGGTAATGGAAATACAATAATTTTATATCTGTATCGATCACTGTTCTTAAGCATCATCAAGGAATACCATGGCTCGCACTGTTAAATGCATCAAATTAGAAACCGAAGCCGAAGGTTTGGACTTTGCACCCTACCCGGGGGAACTGGGCAAACGCATCTGGGAAAACGTCAGCAAAGAAGCTTGGGCTGCTTGGCTCAAGCATCAAACCATGCTGGTGAATGAAAATCGCTTGAACCTTGCAGATGCCCGTGCTCGCCAGTATTTGGCCAGACAAATGGAGAACCATTTCTTTGGCTCAGGCGCCGATGCGGCCCAGGGTTATGTCCCTCCAACCAACCCCTAATTTCCACTTCAGTCACTGGAATCAGCGTGAAGCGTGTCAAACCCATTGGCATGCTTTTGACACAGACTTTGGCAACGGTCAGTACTTTCTAGACACCTTGGAGGCGTGGCGCAGAGACGCGCAGGCACCCCCTAGACTTTTTTACACGGCTTTGACTGAGTCGCCGCCGCAAGCCTTCATTTCTAAAATCTCAGCTTTTGGCTTTGGCCTTTTACCGGGTGTTCACCGCTTGTCCTTGGCAGAAGGACGCGTACAACTCACGCTGTGCATCGGCCCAGGCCCTCAAATGGCAAAAGAGATTGACATTGCGGCCGACAGCATCGTGGCCCACAACCTCAATGCATGGGGTGTGCGCCACATTACGCGATTGTGCAAGCTAGGCACGCTACTTCATTGGACTGCAGCCAATTCTGAAACAACGATTCAACTTCAAGGCCTGGGGTTTCAAATGGGTCCCTTGCCCCATACAGCCACTTATAGACCTGCGTGGAAAGCCAAGACTTCGCTTCGCACTGCGTCCAGTCGAGCCACTGACCAACTTCAAAGAGCAGTGGTCATTGGTGCAGGACTTGCTGGCTCGGCAGTGGCCTACAGTTTGGCGCAGCGTGGGTGGCAAGTGGAAGTCATCGACCAAGGCGCGCAATTGGGTGCAGGTGCATCCGGTTTGCCTGCAGGTATTTTTGCAACCCATGTGTCACCCGACAACAATGTGCTTTCGCGCATCACCAGAGATGGTGTCAGAGCGACCGTTCAACGCGCCGATGCATTGCTGAAAAACGGTTTTGAATGGCAGATGTCTCAATTATTAGAGCATCGATTTCTTGGCAAACGTCAATTGCCCCAGGGCCAGGATTGGCCCGCCGAAGGACTTGAATGGAGTTGCGAAGCCGACATTGAACACAAGCTCCATGGCGGACTGAACGCCGAAACTTCAGCCTTATGGCACAGCATTGGAGGCTGGATTCAAACCCAAGCTTTGGTTCAGGCTCAACTGAAGCATGAAGGCATTGTGACCAGACTGCAGACGAAGGTCGCCAAACTTTTAAGGCAAAACTCAGAATGGCATTTGATCGATTCAAGTGGGGCAACAATCAGCATTGCAACCCATGTGGTGCTGGCCACCGCACATGCGTGTCAAGAATTACTGGACAGTGTGGCGACGGACATTCCATCAACACCATTGAAGCGCCCTCACCTGCCTGTGACAGCCTTACGAGGTCAAGTTAGCTATGGGCCGATGCAACTGATTGAAGAAAATTTACGCAACAAGCTTCCCCAATTTCCTGTCAATGGTCACGGAAGTTACATCGGTGAAATCACACCGTTCAACAACGCTGATCAATTGCCTTACTGGATTGTGGGCTCTAGTTTTCAACGTCATGACCTTGATACCCAAACGCGCCTCGAAGACCAGTTAAGCAATCATCAACAATGGGCAAAATTGATGCCGGCATGGCAAGCAGAAATATCAAGCGGCGTCGACATTCAACAATCTCACGCTTGGGCTGGCATTCGTGCAGCACTTCCCAATCGGCTACCTGCTGTTGGTGCCTTGAATCACCCTGATTTTGCGGGTCTGCACATTTGCGCAGGCATGGGCGCACGTGGCATCAGCTGGTCCGTACTGTGTGGCGAACTCTTGGCCGCACAAATGAACCATGAACCACTGCCCATGGCCACTTCTTTGGCCAAGCTCATGGCCGCTTCCCGATTTGGTTAGTGAGTGACTTGTCAGATGCCTATTGCTGCGCAGCGGCGGGCCTGCGAGACTTCACGTAGGCATCTGTGGGTTGATAGTTTTTCCCGTCGGCGTAACGCCACTGCGTCATGGTGCCTTGGTTGCCTCTCAAATCCAACTTGCCCACGTAAGCACCCATGGTGGACTGCTGATCAATCGCGCGAAACTCTGCGGGGCCAAACGGCGTTGAAAATTTCAAACCGCGCATCGCTAAGACGAGTTTTTCATTGTCGGTACTGCCAGCCTTTTTGATGGCCGCAAAAATAGCTTGCATGGTGGCGTAGCCAACAACCGATCCCAACTTGGGGTTCTCTCTGAATTTTTTGTAATAGTTTGCTGCAAATGAAGCGTGCTCTTTAGAGTCGATTTGATCCCACGGGTAACCCGTCACAATCCAGCCCTTGGGGGTTTCATCTTTCAGAACTTCCAAGTACTCAGGCTCGCCCGACAACAGCGACACCACGGGCACTTTGGGGAAAATTCCCCGCTGATTGCCTTCTCGCACCAGCTTGGCCAAATCAGCGCCAAAGGTCACATTGAAAATTGCATCGGGCTTGCTTTGCATCAGTGCACTCAAGCTGCTACCAGCATCAATTTTGCCGAGCGCTGGCCATTGCTCACCCACAAATTCCACGTCGGGTCGCTTGGCTTTTAATAGTTCTTTAAAGCTGGCAACAGCGCTTTGGCCATATTCGTAATTGGGCGCCAAAGTAGCCCAACGTTTGGCTGGCAACTTGGCAGCTTCTTCCACCAGCATGGCCGACTGCATGTACGTGCTCGAACGTAAACGGAACGTATAGCGGTTGCCCTTTTCCCAAACAATGGCATCCGTGAGCGGCTCGCTGGCCACAAACAGGCGCTTGTTTTTGCCAGCGTAATCTGCCAGCGCCAAGCCGACATTGGATAAAAAACCACCCGCCAGCACATCCACTTTTTCTTGGCTGGTGAGTTCAATGGCATGGCGCAAGGCGTCTTCTGGTTTGCCGGCGTCATCTCGGGCTATCACTTCTACTTTGCGACCCAGTAAACCACCAGCGGCATTGATTTCCTCAACGGCCAATTGCCAGCCCTGTTTGTAGGGTTGCGTAAATTGAGGAATGGCTGAATAGCTGTTGATTTCACCAATGCGAATAGCGGTCTGCGCGTTCACAGACAAACTTGTAATGGCTGCCAAAGCCACAACCCAACCACGCAATCGCCAAAGCTTCATTCCGAACTCCTCAAAAGAGAAACTGTATCAGCAAGGGAATTCCCAGTCACCTCGGGGACATTCGCTCTAATTTTTATAAGCAGATCCTTATGATCAAAAAGCATATATGTACAACGATTAAGTAGTTTGAAATGGAATAAAGACCGCGTAAAGTTCGAAGCTTAGCCGTATAAAACGGGCGCTTTCATTTAAACCCAACGCGATGTACCAATACACAGAATTCGACCGCCAATTTGTCAAACTGCGAGCGGCACAGCACCGAGACCAGCTTGAACGCTGGCAAAAGGGCCAACTTGCCGATGATGAGTTTCGCCCTCTGCGCCTTCAAAACGGCTGGTACGTTCAACGCTACGCCCCCATGTTGCGGGTGGCCGTGCCTTACGGTGAAATTTCCAGCAAGCAACTGAGTGTTTTGGCAACCATCGCCAAGGAGTACGATCAGCCCGACGATGAAGTATTTGCAAAAGCCCAATCGCAACAAGACTTATTGCCTGGCAAATCGCCCCCATTAATCAAAGGCTACGGACATTTCACGACACGTCAGAACGTTCAGTTCAACTGGATTCCATTGCACAAATCTGCTGACGTGATGGACCTTCTGGCCACTGTCGACATGCACGGCATTCAGACCAGTGGCAATTGCATTCGCAACATCACGACCGACGAGCTGGCAGGTGTGGCCGTTGATGAAGCGGTCGATCCTCGTCCCTATGCAGAAATATTGCGTCAGTGGAGCACCTTGCATCCTGAGTTTGCATTTTTGCCGCGCAAGTTCAAGATCGCCATCACCGGTGCCGCAGAAGATCGAGCGGCCATTGGCTGGCACGATGTCGGCTTGCAACTTGTTAAAGATACCAGCGGCGAAGTTGGCTTCAAAGTCTGGGTAGGTGGCGGTATGGGTCGCACGCCCCTCATAGGCACCCTGGTACGTGAGTTCTTGCCTTGGCAACACATTATGAACTACCTCGAAGCCATTGTTCGCGTTTACAACCGATGGGGCCGCCGAGACAACCTGTACAAGGCTCGTATCAAAATCTTGGTGAAGGCAGAAGGTCAACGCTACATCGATGAAGTTGATGCTGAGTTTTTGCAAATTATCACGAATGATGGCGGCCCGCACACCATCACTCAAGCAGAATTTGATCGCGTTGCAGAGTGCTTTGTAGAACCTACCGCCAATCTAAGCGTTCAAGTCTCTGTCAATGCCAACTTGGCAGATACTGCATTCCAACGCTGGCGCCAACAAAATGTTGTCTTGCATAAAAATCCTGATTTGCGTGCTGTCACCTTGTCCTTCAAACGGTTGGGTTTAGCGCCTGGTGACGCCACAGCAGAGCAGCTCGAAGCTTCCGCGCAGCTAGTGGCCAAGTATTCACGCGGTGAAGCACGTGTCACACATGCCCAAAACTTGGTCTTGCCATGGGTTCAAGAAACTCATTTGTATGACTTGTGGCAAGAAGCCAAAGCCTTAGGCTTGGCCAGCCCAAACATAGGCCTGTTGAACGACATGATTGCGTGCCCCGGAGGCGACTATTGCGCATTGGCCAACGCCCGTGCGATCCCTGTTGCTGCGGCCATTTCTGAGCGCTATCAAGACCTGGACGAACTCGAAGACTTGGGCCCCATCGACCTGCACATCAGCGGCTGCATCAACTCATGCGGTCACCACCACAGCGGCCACATCGGTATCTTGGGTGTCGATAAAGATGGCAAAGAGTGGTACCAAGTCACCTTGGGTGGCTCTGATGGTTCGAACCTGTCTGGCACTGCTGGCGCTGGCAAAGTGGTCGGCCCTTCTTTTTCTGCTGCAGAAGTGCCGGAGGTCATTGAAGCGGTCATCAACAAGTACCTAGAGCTTCGGCTACCCGCAAGCAATGGCGCTAACGGCCGCAACGAATACTTCATCGAAACCTTGCGCCGAACGGGGCAAGATCCGTTCAAGCTTGTTGCCAATGCAGCGCGTCAAACAGAGACCGCACTGGCTTGAACGATTGAATGAATGCCATGAAAATTTTGTCTTTTTCCGATCACACGCCAAGCGCTGACACCAGCGTGATCAGCATTGCCAACGATCTAGATCCTCGCGCTGTTTCGCTGGAGGGCGTTAAGCGCATCGATTTGAATTTTCCTAAATTCACCGATGGTCGGGCCTACAGCCAAGCCTTTTTGTTGCGCCGTCGCCTTGGCTTTCAAGGGGAAATACGCGCCACAGGAGATGTGCTCATCGACCAATTGGTGTCCATGGCCCGAACCGGCTTTGACGTGGCTGTGTTGCGCGAAGGCTTAGACGCCAGAGCAGCACAACGTCAATTCGAACGTTTCCCTGCGTTCTACCAAGGCTCCGCGGTCGATACTCGACCTTTGTTTGCAAAGACCACCGCGTGAGCTTTTCTTCGGCTCGCATCGACCCTTTTGCCAACAACAGACAACGCCAGGCCATCGCTTTGAATGCCAACCCCAGTGCCACCTACTCTGGCAAATTGGCAGAGACCTTGGCACTGCTCCAACAAGCTGTTTCCGAGTTCAGTCCCGTGACGCAGGCCTCGAGCTTGGGCGCCGAAGACGTGGTCATCTCGCACATGATCCACCACCAAGCCTTGAACATCCCCGTATTTATTTTGGAAACAGGCGCACTGCACCGTGAAACATTGGCGTTGCTAGAACGGACACAAGCTCACTCGCAAGTCGCTGTGAAGGTCTATCGTCCCGACCCCGAAAAAGTCATTGCCTTCGTTAAAACACATGGCCAAAACGCCATGTACGAAAGCCTTGTACTTCGAAAAGCTTGCTGCCAAATTCGCAAACTCGAGCCTCTGGCAGTTGCCCTCAGTGGCCAACGTGCTTGGGTGACTGGGTTACGCCAGGAACAATCAAACAACCGTGCAAATGTCGCCTTGATTGATCGCACCGATGAAGCCATCAAAGGCCAAATCAAACTCAACCCCTTGGCCAATTGGACATGGGGTGATGTGTGGCACTACATCTCTGTGAACGAGGTGGACTACAACTCCTTACACGATGATTTTTTTCCCAGCATTGGCTGTGCACCTTGCACACGCGCCATCAGCCTTGGTGAAGAATTTCGCGCTGGCCGCTGGTGGTGGGAAGACGAAACCGCCAAAGAATGTGGCTTGCATGTTCAAAAATAATAGACATTGAAGTACCCATGAACGCACGCACTGAACCCGAACTTTTTCATCACCTCAACAATGAGCACCTTGATGCATTGGAAGAAGAAACCATCTTCATTCTGCGTGAAGTGGCGGCAGCTTTTGAGCGACCCACCTTACTTTTTTCTGGCGGTAAAGATTCTTTGGTGATGCTCAAGTGCGCCGAAAAAGCCTTTGTGGACTCACAGAAAGGCGGCCGCATTCCTTACCCGTTGCTCATGATTGACACCGGTCATAACTTCAAAGAGGTTACAGACTTTCGCGATTTCAGAGCCAAGGAATTGGGTGCTGAACTCATTGTGCGCAGCGTGGAAGATTCCATGAAGCGTGGCACCGTCCGATTAGCGCATCCTGGTGAATCACGCAATGTGCACCAATCGGTCACCCTCCTTGAAGCCATTGAGGAATTCAAGTTTGATGCTCTCATTGGGGGTGCACGACGTGACGAAGAAAAAGCCCGCGCCAAAGAGCGCATCTTCAGTCACCGAGACAGCTTTGGCCAGTGGCAGCCCAAATCTCAACGTCCTGAACTGTGGTCTTTGTTCAACACCAAGTTGCAACCCGGTGAACATTTCCGCGTGTTTCCTATCTCCAACTGGACTGAACTGGATGTGTGGCAATACATTGCCCGAGAAAACATTGCGCTGCCTTCTATTTACTACACACACAAACGTGAAGTGGTTGACCGCCGAGGTTTGTGGGTGCCCGTGACAGAACTTACCCCACTCAAGGACGGCGAAACCCTTCAATTGAGAGATGTTCGCTTTCGCACCGTGGGCGACATCACTTGCACCTGCCCTGTGGAAAGTACTGCTGCCACACCTGAAGAAGTTGTGATTGAAACATTGACCGCCGAAGTGAGCGAACGAGGCGCAACGCGGATGGACGATAAAACTTCTGATGCCTCCATGGAAAAACGCAAAAAAGATGGGTATTTTTAATGATCAAACAAGCAAGCACAGCCATCAAACTAAGCGGAACAACTCTCTTTGGACCCCATGCCAATGCAATGAAGTTCATCACTTGCGGTTCGGTTGACGATGGCAAAAGCACACTCATTGGTCGATTGCTGGTCGACACCAAAGCCGTTTTGCAAGACCATTTGGCTGGTGTGCAACGGCAAGGCCAAACCGATTTGGCCTTGCTCACCGACGGTTTGTCAGCAGAACGCGAGCAAGGCATTACCATCGACGTGGCTTATCGCTACTTCAACACGGAAGCACGCAAGTTCATCATTGGCGATGCCCCCGGTCACGAACAATACACACGCAACATGGTCACAGCCGCTTCAAGTGCAGATGCGGCAGTGGTATTGGTCGACGCCACCAAGCTCAATTGGAAAGATACCCCACTGAATTTGCTGCCTCAAACAAGACGCCACAGCTTGCTGTTGAAGTTGTTGCGTGTACCTTCTGTGGTGTTTGCCATTAACAAACTGGATGCCGTTGAAAATGCGCAAGTGGCCTATCAAAACATACAGGCTGCATTGTCCCAATTTGCGAAGGAAGCTGGAATCAGCGTCACAGCCTGGGTGCCTATCTCTGCGCTCAAAGGCTGGAACGTGGTGGATCGCAAAGACCACTGGTGCGCTTATTCCGGCCCCAGTCTTTTACAAATTTTAGAAACATTGCCCAGCACCCCTGCTGACGCAGATTTGGCCATGAGTTTTCCAGTTCAGTGGGTAGAAAAGTTCCACGACTCTCATGTGACTCACCAAGGCCGTCGCGTGTTCTGGGGACGTGTGGCCACTGGCAGCTTGCACGCGGGTCAAAGCGTGAGCATATTTCCAAGCGGTCAAATGGCCAAAGTAGCGCAGGTTTTGTCGTCCACGCGTCAAGATAAAACCAATGTCAGCGGTCAAAGTGCGGGCTTGGTTTTGGACCGCGAAGTCGATGTATCAAGGGGCGATTGGATCGTGTCATCAGATTCAGGCCTAGTAGGCCTAAGCCAAATAGACGCCACCGTGGCCTGGATGGATGACGAGCCTTTGGTGGCGGGTCGCCTTTACTGGGCCTTGCATGGTCACCGCTGGGTGAAGGCCAAAGTGCAGAGCATTGTGCATCGCTTGAACATCAACACCCTTGCAGAAGAAGAAGCCAACGAACTGCCAGCCAATGCCCTGGGCCACGTTACTTTGACCTTTCAAGAACCCCTGATTGCCCTGCCTTTTGCCAAATCTCGCGTCTTGGGCGCCCTGATTTTGGTCGATACGGCCAATCATAAGACCTCAGGGGCTGTAATGGTGAATGAAGTGAGACCCTTAGAACTGCTTTAAAATGCATTTTTGCGGGCAAGTTTGCCCGTTGACCGCCTTAGGCTTAGTACATAGCAAACTGTCATGACCCACGTTGTTTCTGAATCCTGTATCCGCTGCAAATACACCGATTGCGTAGATGTCTGCCCTGTTGATTGCTTCCGTGAAGGCCCCAACTTTCTCACCATCGACCCCGATGAGTGCATTGACTGCGCAGTCTGCATTCCTGAGTGCCCTGTGAATGCCATTTATGCAGAAGAAGACTTGCCCGCCGATCAGGTACACATGACCCAACTGAACGCAGAGTTGGCCTTGCTGCCCACTTGGAAAAGTATCACCAAGCGCAAAATACCCATGCCAGATGCCGATGACTGGAAAGACAAGACGGGCAAACTGAGCGAGTTGATACGTTGATTCAAACCGAAGCCCTGATCATTGGTGCGGGTCCTGTGGGCCTGTTCCAAGCGTTTCAACTAGGGCTTCAAGACATTCGATGCCATGTGGTGGATGCGCTGCCGCAAATTGGTGGTCAGTGCGTTGAGCTCTATGCCGACAAACCCATTTACGATATCCCCGGCATTCCGCTTTGCACAGGCCAAGAATTAATTGACCAACTGCAATCACAAATCAAACCTTTCGCACCTCAGTTTCACCTTCAAGAATTGGTGAGTGAACTCAAAGCCACGTACGACGGGCAGTGGCATGTGCAAACCGACAAAGGAACGCAATTTAAAGCTGCTACGGTGTTCATTGCTGCTGGTGTGGGCGCCTTCGTCAAACGCGGCCTTAGCTTGCCAGGCACTTTGGATCTGCTGGGAAAGCACATCTTTTACAAAGCCCCAAACGACAAGGTCTTCAAGGACAAACACCTCGTCGTACTGGGGGACAATGATGCCGCGTTAGAAGCATGCGAACAATGGCGCCAAGGGCCCAACGCAGCAGCAACACTGACCTTGCTTCATCGGCGCGACCAGTTTCAAGCTGAACCCCTTGCCATTGAAAAAATGCGCGCAGCATGTAGCGCGGAATCAATGCGTTTTGTAGCGGGCCAACCTACTGCATTGGTACAAGGCGATTGCCCCAGCAATGGTTCACTCGCCGGCTTAGAAATTCTCAACTCAAAAGGCCACACAGAAGTTTTAAAGGCCGATTACCTCCTTTTGTGTTTGGGCATCTCACCCAAGTTGGGTCCCATCAGCCATTGGGGCTTGGCCATGGCGCGCAAACAGTTGGTGGTGAACACAGAGACCTACGCCACCGAAGCACGCGGCATATTTGCAGTGGGCGATATCAACACCTATCCTGGCAAAAAGAAACTCATCCTGTGCGGGTTTCACGAAGCCACTCTGGCCGCTTTTGGCGCGTCGGCCCTGCTCAGGCCCGACCAAAAAACCCTACTCCAATACACGACGACCTCTACCCATTTGCACAAACTCTTGGGTGTGTCGTAGAATCTATTTTGTGTATGCAAATTCAAATTTGCAAACGCATCCGCTAGGGGTGTTTTAGCTGCAAGGCTAAGACTGAGAAAGTCCCTTTGAACCTGATTGAGGTAATCCTCGCGCAGGGAAGCTTGTCTGATTAAGCAACGCGGCCGTTCCAATGTCTTGGACTGCGCCTTCGCTTTAGCAACCAGCCGACCTGCCATTACGTTAAAGGAAACGTTGTGGCACATCACTCGCCAATCTTCAAAATTACTCGCGTTCATGCTGCCGCGCTGATTTGTATCGGCTTCGTTGAAGGTGCAATGGCGCAAAACTCCCCAGCAGAGATCACCATCACCAGCTCGACGCCGCAGCGGATCAGCGGCTTTGGCGATGTGCTTCTTTTCAAAGCGCCGTTCAGTGCCATCAGCATCGACAACCAAACCTTGCGCGATATCGGTGCCACACGCATCTCTGATGCCTTGCGCTTGGATGCCAGCGTCACCGATAGCTACAACTCGCCCGCCTACTGGGACATGCTGAGCGTGCGCGGGTACACCTTGGACAACCGCTACAACTTCCGACGCGAGGGCCTGCCCATCTCCGCTGAAACCATGATTCCCTTGGAGAACAAAGAACGAATTGAACTGCTCAAAGGCACGAGCGGCATCCAGGCTGGCACGAGCGCTCCAGGCGGCTTGGCCAATTACATCATCAAGCGCCCGCCTACAGACAAAGCAGAGACCCTCCGCGCAGTCACGGCCAACTATAGCAATGGCAAAAGTCGCAGCATCGGGCTGGACTTGGGTAACCGATTTGGCGAAAGTAAAGAATTTGGCTACCGCTTGAACACCGCTTACGAAGACCTCAATCCCTACATCCAAAACACCCAAGGTCATCGCAACCTGGTGGCACTGGCCATGGATTGGCGCATGACTGCGGACAGCAAGTTGGATTTTGAGTTTGAAAAAAGCGAGCGACAGCAGATCGGTGTTAATGCTTACAGTTTGCTGGACAGGCCCTCGAATCAGTTGCCGACGGCTGTGGATGGCTCGCGTAACATCACACGTCAAAGTTGGTCATTGCCCAGCATTTTTGCTGGAACGACAGGCTCTTTACGCTTCAAAATGAACCTGGGTGATGGCTGGTTGTGGACGACGCAATACGGCGAACAAAGGCTGCGTTCAGATGATCGGCTGTCTTATGCCTTTGGATGTGGCGGCTTAAAATGCGATCGCTTTTATGGCGATGGCAGTTTCGACCTGTACGATTGGCAGAGTAACAACGAACATCGCTCCCTGGATGCCATTCAAACAAGTTTGAGTGGCAGCATGACACTTGGTAGCATGCGACACAATGTCAATGCCACTTTATCTCGACAAAAACAAATAACGCTCTCGCCGCAAATCCAAACCTTTGTCTACATGGGTACAGGAAATATTGACGACTCATCAGTGATTGCCGGAAGTGCGGACTACAGTGCCTTTGGTACCAACAGCCAGGAATACACCTCCGAGTTTTCTATCAATGACAACATAGAACTTACCGAAAAAATAAATCTCTGGCTTGGCCTGCGCCATAGTCAATTGAGCCGTAGCAGCGTTAAAACTGACGGCAGCCAAGCAGTCAAAGATCAACGCACTTTCAATACGCCTTGGATTGCAAGTTCTTACCAATGGACATCGGGAACTTCGATTTATGCAAGTTATGGTGAGGGCATAGAAGCCGAAGTAGCACCCAACATACCCAAATACACCAATGCGGGGTTAGCGCTTCCAATTTTTCGCAGCAAGCAATTCGAGATCGGCATCAAAATCAACACCAGCAGCACACGCTGGCAAGCGACACTGTTTGATATCACCCGACCCCAATCTGGAGACCAATGTGATGGGGTCAGCCCGCTCTGCCATCGAGTCCCTAATGGACAAGCCCATCACCGTGGCATCGAATTGTCCGGCGGCATCACACAAGGATTATGGAGCGCCGACGCTAGCACCACCTGGATCAATGCCAAACACCAAAATGTAGGCATCAATACCGATACTTTCAACGGACAAACAGCATTGAATGTTCCCAGGGTCACAGTTCGCAGTCTGCTTCAGTACCGCTGGTCGCAGACCCCCGGGCTGAGAACCAGTCTGCGCTTGAACCATGAAGGCCAGCGCCGAGTTTTAGAAAACGGGAGCATCAATCTACCGGGATGGACAACTGTGGATTTTGCAGCGCATTACGACACTCGAATTCAAGGAACGCGCACCGAATGGACCCTGGGAATCGATAACCTCAATGATAAAAAATATTGGCGTGAATCGCCTAAACAATTTGGCCACTACTACCTGTACCCAGGAGCACCCCGTCAAATCCGCTTGAGCTTGCGAACGCTTTTTTAAATCGCAGAAATTATCTTAATTTAACAACCACTGGGCCTGGGTAGCTGGCAACGGCCTGACGAGTTTTTGTCAAACGCACAAAGCCATCTTTACCCAAGGCTTTATCTTCTTTGTCATCAACTCTTGATGTCCATCGCGAGGGTGAAGGTTGTGCCAACGTAGGTATTGAAACCCATCAATAGGGGTTGTCCGAAAGCATTAATGTAAGTGCGCTTGACCTGGAGTCCAGCAACGCCAGACTTGGCCTTCAGTTTTTGTGCCACCCTTGCTTTGAGGTTCAGTGCTGTCACTTCCTGCCTTATTAATATGATCCGCTCCCCATAGCGCTGCTCAATTAATGAGTAAACCGCACCATACCAAGTTTCAACTTCTTCGATCATGCCGGCAAACTTGCCGAGAACATAAGTTTCATTCCAAGCGGTACCCATGGAGGTCAAAACATCGCGCGGCACGCGAAATGACTGAATGTGTAGTAATTCGTCACCGATCCCACACTGCATCTCCCGCGCCAAGGTTGAGTTTGCAGCAATCATTCGGTAATGAACATCAACAAGATGGGTCAAACGTCCATATCGCTCGATACCCTCCATCGACCCAAACACGACGTTGATCTGTGCGGTGCTCTTGTCTGACACGACTCTAACTCCCCGTCCATGCTCGGGTAAGACTAAACCTGC
>CAIMUZ010000114.1 GCA_903844775.1 uncultured Burkholderiales bacterium
GCCGTAACGCAAACCCGACAAATCGGGCGAGTCGTTGGGGCCATGCGGATCGACGCCAATGGCCACCGAGATGTCGTGAATTTCGTTGTTGGCAAACAAGCGGTCGCGATCGACTTCCCACGTGTTAAGAACCTTGCCGCGCAATGGCAGAATGGCCTGACACTCTTTGTCGCGGCCCATCTTGGCGCTGCCGCCCGCCGAGTCACCTTCGACCAAAAAAACTTCATTGTGCGCAATGTCCTTGCTTTCGCAATCGGTCAGTTTGCCGGGCAAAATTGCGACACCAGAGCTCTTGCGCTTTTCAACTTTCTGACCTGCTTTTTGTCGATACTGCGCCGCCTTGATGGCCAAATCCGCCAACTTCTTACCGTACTCTACGTGTTCGTTGAGCCACAACTCAAGACTGGGGCGCACAAAACTAGACACCAGACGCACCGCATCGCGCGAGTTCAAGCGCTCTTTGATTTGGCCTTGGAATTGAGGGTCGAGCACCTTGGCGGACAGCACAAAACTGGCGCGCGCGAAAACGTCCTCAGGCATCAGCTTGACGCCTTTAGGCAATAAACTGTGTAGCTCAATGAAACTCTTCACTGCCGTGAACAAACCATCTCTTAAACCGCTGTCATGGGTACCGCCAGCAGTGGTGGGAATCAGGTTGACATAGCTTTCGCGAACAGGTTGTCCGTCCTCCGTAAATGCAACCGCCCAACTGGCGCCTTCACCTTCAGCAAAGCTGTCGTGGTTGCTGTCTGCAAAGCCTTCACCTTCAAACAAGGGAATAACGGGATCGCCATTCAAGGTTTGCATGAGGTAATCGCGCAGACCCGCTTTGTATTGCCAAGTTTGGGTCTCTTTGGTTTTTTCGTTCAGCAATGTCACTGTGACACCCGGCATGAGCACTGCTTTGCTTCTCAGCAAATGCATGAGGTCAGCCATGGGCAGAGCACTCGATTCAAAATACTTAACATCAGGCCACACCCGCACGGTTGTGCCTTGCTTGCGATCACCCTCACCGGCCTTGCGTGTGACGAGTTGCTCAATCACATCGCCACCAGAAAACGCCAATGCAGCCACTTGACCCTCACGGTAGCTGGTCGCCTCTAAGCGCTTGGCCAAGGCATTGGTGACGCTCACACCGACCCCATGCAAGCCCCCCGAGAAGCTGTAAGCACCGCCCTTACCCTTATCAAACTTGCCGCCTGCATGAAGTCGCGTGAACACCAATTCAATGACAGGCGCTTTTTCTTCTGGATGCAAACCAAATGGAATGCCTCGGCCGTCGTCTTCAATGCTGACTGAGCCATCTGAATGCAGTGTGACTTTGATTTTTTTCCCGTGACCCGCCAGGGCTTCGTCGGCTGCGTTATCGAGCACCTCTTGAATCACGTGCAAAGGATTGTCGGTTCGGGTGTACATGCCCGGGCGCTGTTTGACGGGCTCTAGGCCTTTGAGGACTCGAATTGAGCCTTCGCCATATTCGGGAGATGAGTTTGCGGAGGTAGAAGTAGCCATGGGCGCAGATTGTAGTGTGAATTCCGGCAAAGTACTGGATAAATTTACAGTTCGTTTTTACAAATAAGGGCACAATCGGTCATCATGCGATGCAAACTGCAGTTCAATCAATATTCAAATGGCCTTAACTCACCTTATGCACGGTAAAGAAGACCCCTCCCCTTGGTTAACACGTTGGTCGCACCTCATCAAGCCCAAGGCTCAGGTCTTAGATGTGGCATGTGGCGCAGGCAGGCACATGCAGTACCTTCAAAACCTAGGGCATCAGTGCCTTGGCGTGGACCGCTCCCCTGAGGCTTTGTCTGAGGCCCAGCAATTTGGCAAGGTCATTGAAGCCGACATCGAAAATGGGCCGTGGCCATTCACTGAACAACAATTTGATCTGGTGCTGGTCACTAATTATTTATGGCGCCCTCTCCTGCCCCGAATTCTTGAATCGATTGCGCCTGAGGGGCTGTTAATTTATGAAACTTTCGCTGTCGGGCAAGAAAAAATTGGGAAGCCCTCACGACCTGACTTTTTGCTCAAGCCCGGCGAGTTAATTCAGCGTTTTGAATCACTGCGTGTCATCGCCTACGAGGATGGGTACTGGGATCAACCCGCAAAATTTGTACAAAGAATGGTTGCCGTTTACCAAGTCAATGCAAGCCAGCGTCCGTTTAGCCTAAGCAGTCGTTAGAATGCTCTATTGCCGAAACTTTCATTCGCCATGACGAAAAACTTCAAACCCATAACTGGCAGCATCCCCGCCTTGATCACCCCCATGTTGGAGGACGGCGCCGTTGACTACGCAAGTCTGCGCAAGCTCATCGATTGGCACATTGCCGAAGGCACGGATTGCATTGGCGTTGTGGGGACGACAGGTGAATCGCCTACCGTCAACGTCGAAGAACACCGTGAAATTATTCGAGTTTCCGTAGAACAGGCCAAGGGACGTGTCCCCATCATGGCGGGATGTGGCGCCAACTCCACCGCCGAAGCCATTGAATTGGCCAAATTTGCACAAATTGTCGGCGCAGATTGCCAACTTCAAGTGGTTCCCTACTACAACAAGCCAACTCAAGAAGGCTTGTATCAACACTTCAAGGCAATCGCCGAAGCAGTTCCAAACCTGCCCGTTATTTTGTACAACGTGCCTGGAAGATCTGTGGCTGACATGCAGCACGAAACGGTCCTGCGACTTGCACAAGTTCCCGGCATCGTTGGCATCAAAGAGGCCACTGGCAACATTGAGCGGGCCCAGTGGCTGATCCGTGATCTACCCAAAGAATTTTCGGTTTACTCTGGCGATGACCCAACTGCCATTGCACTCATGCTCTGCGGCGGCAAAGGCAATGTCAGCGTCACAGCCAACGTCGCACCTCGCTTGATGCATGAGCTTTGCGTCGCTGCCATGTCAGGCAACGTTCAAAAAGCGATGGAAATTCAATTCAAATTAATGCCGATGCATAAGAATTTGTTTGTTGAAGCCAACCCCATTCCCGTCAAATGGGCCATGGCCCGCATGGGACTCTGCGGCGGCGCCCTTCGTTTACCGATGACAGAACTTTCAAAATCGCAACAACCCGTGGTGGAAGCGGCGATGCGCGCAAGCGGACTTATTTAACACCCATCAGTTATTGCTCCCCTTCACTTCAGGAAACACACGTGAATCGATTAGCGCCTACCCTTCGCCAAATGACTGCACTGGCCATTGCCACCACTGTGGTTTGCCTCACTTCTGGCTGCTCTTCACTGGAAGAGGACAAAATCAATTACAAAAGCGCCAGCAAACAATTGCCAACACTTGAGGTTCCACCTGACCTGACCCAAATTAAACGAGACAGTCGCTACCAAATCAGTGGTTCAAACAGCGCATCCACAATGGCCGCAGCAAATGCGGGAACAACTCGAACTGCCAATGACTCAGGCACTGCCATCAACCAAGCGGGCGAGGCCAAAATTGAGCGCATCGGTAATCAACGTGTATTGAGCATAGCTCTCAGCCCAGATGCGGTTTGGGGACCTCTTCGCGAGTTTTGGAAAGACACCGGCTTTACCCTCAATCTTGACCAACCCGAATTGGGCATCATGGAAACCGATTGGGCAGAAAACCGCGGTAAATTACCACAAGACTTTATTCGCAACGCCATTGGCAAAGTATTTGACTCTTTGTATTCAACGGGTGAACGGGACAAGTTTCGCACTCGCGTAGAGCGTACGGCCAAGGGTCTCGAGATCACCATCACACATCGCGGCATGATGGAGGTTTATACAGGCCCTATCGGCAGCAGTACAGCCTGGACACCTCGTCCTGCTGATCCCGAATTAGAAATTGAATTCTTGCGTCGCTTGATGTTGAAGTTGGGTGGTCAATCTATGGCCAATGTCGGTGCCACTAGCGCATCCGCCATTGCGAGCGGCAAACTGCCATCTGCAAGCGGCATTGCTTCAGATGTCAAAGTCACCAAAGTCAATAACCTTTCTGCGATTGAAATCAAAGACGGCTTCGATCGGGCCTGGAGACGTGTCGGCGTGGCCATTGACCGCACGGGATTTACAGTTGAAGACCGTGACCGCGCTCAAGGTGTTTTCTTTGTGAGATATGCACCTCCAGGGACGCCAGACAAAGAACCAGGCTTCTTTGCCAAACTCTTCACCTTCGAAAAAGCCACGCCTTCTTTGGCCAAATATCGCATCGTGGTGACCAGCAAGGGCGATCTTTCATCAGTTGTCATTCAGTCTGCGGATGGTCTGCCTGAAACCTCTGTCAATAGCGAGAAAATTATCAAGCTTCTCGCTGACGAGATCAAGTAATACACAAACACGCCAACTTTTGGTTTGGCGACTTCAATGTCCCATTGAAGGGACAAAAAAAAACCCCGCAGAGCGGGGTTTTTCTTTGACTCCCAAGAATTACTTCTTAGGCGCTTCAGCAGGTGCAGGTGCAGCTGGCGCAGCAGCGGGTGCAGCTGCAGCAGGTGCAGCAGCAGCGTCAGCTGGCTTTGCATCAGCAGCAGGTGCAGCTGGCGCAGCAGCAGCGGGTGCTGGTGCGGGTGCAGCAGCGGGTTCTTTTTTACCGCAAGCGGCCAAAGCAGCAGCAGCGATGACGGCAGCCAAAACGAGGGACTTGTTCATGATTATTTTCCTTAAAGTTAGTGAAAAAACAATTTCCGGGAAATTGTCATTAGAGCCAGAAGCCCTGTTGACAGAACAGCAAGCACTCGAGCTCTTGCTGTCCAGCCTCGAATTATAGCTTTATTGGTGCACTGATTTCAGCCATGCCCTCAGTGACCTGGTGCCACCAACCCTCTTCCCACCAAGACTTCATTAATTCGGCCGCATCGTGACTTAACAGTGACGCCCCTTTCTGAGACAGGTATTTTTCATTGGCCAGTTGCCTCAGCAATTGGGCATCCTGGCCCGATGCGCGGAAACTTTCGCCATTGATGAAAATGTGATGGGTGTCAAATAGCATTTTGGTGCGACGGTCCAAGCGCATGGCACAAGGCCAGTTCAATTGATCTAGTTCGCTCTGATCTGGGTTGTCAAACCAAACATGGGGTTTCGGCTCGGTCAAAGACTCGCCCAGAAGGCAATTCAGCAACTCAGGGTTTTTCAACGCCTTTGAAACAGAACTGGCCGCAAATTTCTGCAAGGCCTTAGGAATAGAGGCGTCACACAAGGCCGCCGCTTGATCAGGGTCTTGGTAAAGCAAATTGCGACCCTCCTCGCTGCCTTCAACAAGCGCCTCAGACATGCCCATTAACAATTGACTTGCCAATTCTGCTTCTCTAGGGACTTTAAATCCCACCGAATACGTCATGCACTCGCCGACAGCAATGCCATCGTGGGCATACCCTGGCGGCAGATAAAGCATGTCGCCCGGATTGAGCACATACTCAGCCTCAGGTTTGAAATCTTGCAGGATTTTGAGCGGAACCCCCTCTTGCAACTCAAACTTTTTCTGACGACCAATTCGCCATTTCCTTTGCCCTTGGGCTTGTAATAAAAACACGTCATAGCTGTCGAAATGCGGGCCTACACCGCCGCCATCCGTGGCGTAGCTGATCATCAAATCATCTAAACGGGCATCTGGCACAAAGCGAAACTGCTGCAAAAGAGCATGAACCGCTTCGTGATGCAAATCAACGCCTTGAATCAACACCGTCCAATCAGGGGTTTTGAAGGATGGCAGGCTTTTCCGACGCATGGGTCCCTTTTTCAGGGTCCACGCCTGACCCTTGCGAACAATGTGACGCGACTCCACTTCCTCACTTTCAACCATGTCCAACAACGTGGCACGATCGATCAGGGGCTTCATGTCTGGCACGGCTTGTCGAATCAGGAGTGGCTTTTTTTGCCAGTGCCGCTTCATGAACTGCTGTGGGGTCAAGCCTGCCAAAAGAGTCAAAGGGGTATTTTTTTGCATATCAACGGGCTCAAAAACGTTTTTAAAACTGCGACAATTCTGGGATGGATATTACTTCTCAATGCGTGGTCGAACTGACCTGGACGCTCAAAGATACTTTGGGCGAAGTTTTAGACGAGCTCGACGAGCCTGTGGCCTTTTATGTAGGTGGGCACGATTTATTGCCGAAAATTGAAGAAGCACTTCAAGGTCATACGGTCGGTGCCAAGGTCGATTTGCACCTAGAACCCGAAGACGCATTTGGTGATTTTGACGAAAACTTGCTCTTTTTAGAGCCTCGCACCCTCTTCCCCCCAGACATTCAAGAAGGTCTGACCATTGAAGGAACGGCTTTACCCGCCGCTTGCAACCCAGATGCGCCGCGCAATGTTCTCTACACCATCACCGAGATTTACCCAGAGCATGTGGTCTTAGACGGCAACCATCCCTTGTCGGGCATTGCATTGCGTCTTAACCTCAAAGTGAACCACGTCCGCTTGGCCACCGACCAAGAACAAGAGGCCGGAACATGTGGCACCGGATTTTTCAAAATTGAAATTGGTGACGCACCCGATTCCCCGGGTGACTTGTTGCACTGAGTCTCTCATCGACCCGAGGCGTTCTTAGGTGCAAGACTTTAGCGCTTGCCTGTTGAGCCGTAACCGCCTTCGCCTCGCTCACTGGGGGCATCAAAATCAGTCACCACGTTGAACCGAGCCTGCATCACAGGCACGATGACCATCTGGGCAATCCGGTCCATCGGTTGAATAGAAAAGGCCTCTTGACTCCGATTCCAGCAACTCACCATCAGCGGGCCTTGGTAATCGCTGTCAATCAACCCCACTAAATTGCCCAGAACAATTCCGTGTTTGTGTCCTAGGCCAGACCTAGGGAGCAACATGGCGGCATATCCTGGGTCTTTTAAATACACAGACAACCCCGTTGAAATGAGTTGCCAAGCATTGGGCTGCAATGTCAGGGGAGCCTCCAAGCAGGCACGTAAATCAAGGCCCGCACTGCCAGGGGTGGCGTAGGCTGGCAATTGATCCATCATGCGGGGATCGAGAATTTTGACGTCTACGTTCATCATGGTTGTGCGAGTCTTAAATGGTGCCAATGCGTTTGGCGATGTCTTGAATTAAATCTTGCGCCAGTTTGGTTTTGGTATCTCGCGCCAATTCCTTGGCGCCATGGGCATCCACCAAAAGCAAGGCGTTGTCGTCCTGACCAAAGGTGCTGGGGCCAATGTTGCCCACCAACAAAGGAACCGCTTTGCGCGCTCGCTTTGCGGTGGCATTCGCCAACAAGTCGTGACTTTCCGCTGCAAAACCCACACAGAACAACTCACCCTTTTGCGCACGCGCAGAATGCGCCAGCGTGGACAAAATATCGGGGTTTTCGACAAAACTCAGAGAGGGTGTGCTGCCAGATCCATCTTTTTTGATTTTTTGATCTGAAGCACTGGCCGGTCGCCAATCGGCCACAGCAGCAGCAGCAATGAAAACCGTCGCCTGAGGTGCCGCAATTTGAACGGCATCCTGCATTTGCAAAGCAGATCGAACATCAACACGTCTTACGCCACGAGGCGTTGGCAAGCTCACCGGCCCCGCGACCAAAGTCACCTCTGCACCCGCATGCTGGGCTGCACGCGCAATGGCAAAACCCATCTTGCCACTGGACAAGTTGGTGATACCCCGCACGGGGTCAATGGCCTCGTAGGTGGGTCCTGCAGTGATCAGCACATGTTGCCCTTTCAGAACCTTAGGCGTCCAAAATGAAAGCAACTCTTCCACAATTTCCTCGGCTTCAAGCATGCGGCCGTCACCCGTCTCGCCACAAGCTTGATCACCCTGTCCGACATCCAACACAAACGCGCCATCAGCCTTCAGCTGGGCCACATTGCGCTGAGTTGCAGGGTGCGCCCACATTTCGCGGTTCATGGCGGGCGCCAAAATGAGTGGCACCGTTTGCAGCGGCCTGGCCAAGCACATCAGACTCAAAAGCTCGTCGGCCTTGCCGTGAATCAATTTGGCCATGAAGTCGGCACTGGCAGGCGCGACCAAGATAGCATCTGCCTCTCGGCTCAAATTGATGTGCGCCATGTTATTGCCCTCGCGCGCATCCCACTGGGAGGTGTACACAGACTGGCCCGACAAGGCTTGCATGGTGACGGGTGTGATGAACTGGGCTGCGGCCTCGGTCATCACCACCTGCACTTTGGCGCCAGCTTTGACCAGCGAACGGCACAGTTCGGCCGCCTTGAAGCAGGCAATGCCCCCTGTGAGTCCCAAAACAATGTGTTTTCCGTGCAAATCGTCCATGTTCGGCAATGTAGCAGATCGGGAGACCTTTATAATCACGTTTTCCATCTCCCGGATGCTCAGCATCCCGTCCTGGACATGACTAAATTCGTCTTCGTCACTGGTGGTGTGGTGTCTTCCCTCGGTAAGGGAATCGCTTCTGCCTCTCTCGCCGCGATCCTAGAATCGCGCGGCCTCTCAGTCACCCTCATAAAGCTGGACCCGTACATCAACGTCGACCCTGGCACCATGTCACCGTTTCAACATGGTGAGGTATTTGTCACAGACGATGGCGCCGAAACCGACCTGGACTTGGGCCACTACGAGCGTTTCATCAATACCCGGATGAAGAAGGCCAACAACTTCACCACCGGACAAATTTACAAAAGCGTTCTTGAAAAAGAGCGCCGCGGCGATTACTTGGGCAAAACTGTCCAGGTCATTCCCCACATCACCAACGAAATTCAAGACTTCATTAAGCGCGGCGCTGGTTTTGGCACGCCTGAGGCTGTTGATGTGGCCATTGTTGAAATTGGCGGTACCGTGGGTGACATTGAGTCCCTGCCCTTCTTGGAAGCAGTGCGTCAACTGAGCTTGCGTTTGGGGCCCAATAACGCCGCCTTTGTGCACCTCACCTATGTGCCTTGGATTGCCGCCGCTGGCGAACTCAAAACCAAGCCCACACAACACACCGTGCAAAAACTGCGCGAGATTGGCATTCAACCCGATGCCTTGCTGTGCCGTGCTGACCGCATGATTCCTGATGATGAGAAAGACAAAATTTCTCTGTTCACCAATGTTCAAACATGGGGTGTCATTTCGATGCCCGACGTAGACACCATTTACAAAGTACCCCGCGTCTTGCACGAGCAAGGCTTGGACGGCCTCATTTGCGATCGTTTGCACATCAGCACCCAGCCTGCCAACCTGAAACGCTGGGATGACTTGGTTTATGAAACCGAACACCCTCAAGGTGAACTCACCATTGCCATGGTGGGCAAATATGTTGAGTTGTCTGACAGTTACAAATCGGTCAATGAAGCACTGCGGCATGCGGGCATGCGCAACCATGTGCGTGTCAAAATTGAGCACATTGACTCTGAAACCATCACTCCAGAATCAGTGGCACAACTGGCCAAATTTGACGGCATCTTGGTGCCAGGTGGTTTTGGCAAGCGCGGCATTGAAGGCAAAATTCAAACGGCACGTTTTGCACGCGAAGGCAAAGTTCCCTACCTTGGCATTTGCTTAGGCATGCAAGTGGCCACCATCGAATATGCACGCCATGTCGCCGGCATGAAAGACGCCAACAGCACTGAGTTTGAACCCGAGACCCCCTTCCCCGTCATCGCACTCATCAACGAGTGGAAAGACGCCGATGGCACCATCCAAGTTCGCGATGCGCAATCTGATTTGGGTGGCACCATGCGTTTAGGCGCACAGAGCTCCGATGTTTCTTCAGGAACCTTGGCGCACAGCATATACGGCCCTGTGGTGACAGAACGCCATCGCCATCGCTATGAAGCCAATGTGAATTATTTGGACACTTTGCGCAAAGCAGGTTTGGTCATCTCTGCCCTGACGCAACGCGAACAACTCACTGAAATTGTGGAGCTCCCTCATTCTGTTCACCCTTGGTTTGTTGGCGTGCAATTCCACCCAGAATTCAAATCGACGCCCTGGGATGGTCACCCTTTGTTCAATGCGTTCATCAAAGCATCCATTGAGCATCAGCAAGGTGCAAAGCACCTGAAAGCAGTCGCTTAAGCCTTAGCGACAACCCATCGAAAAGACCAAGAACACCATGCAGCTTTGCGGATTTAATGTTGGCCTAAACCAGCGCTTCTTTTTGATTGCTGGCCCCTGCGTCATTGAATCTGAGCAGTTACAAATGGACACTGCTGGAACTTTGAAGGAAATTACTGCCTCTTTGGGTATTCCTTTCATTTTCAAAAGTAGCTATGACAAAGCCAACCGCTCCTCAGGCAGCACCTTCCGCGGCCCTGGCATGGAAAAAGGTTTAGAAATTCTGGCCAAGGTGAAGCGCGAACTTCATGTGCCCATCCTCACCGATGTTCATACCGAAGCAGACATCCCTTCAGTGGCCGCCATTGTGGATGTGCTTCAAACGCCAGCCTTCTTGTGCCGTCAAACTGACTTCATTCGCGCGGTGGCCCAATCGGGTAAGCCCGTCAACATCAAGAAGGGGCAGTTCTTGGCGCCTCACGACATGAAAAACGTGATTGACAAAGCCCGCGCTGCAGCACGCGAAGTGGGCCTGCCCGAAGACAACTTCATGGCCTGCGAACGTGGTGCCAGCTTTGGTTACAACAACCTGGTATCTGACATGCGCAGCCTGGCCATCATGCGCGAAACCGGCGCGCCTGTGGTGTTCGACGCCACGCACTCGGTTCAGTTGCCAGGCGGCCAAGGCACCAGTTCTGGCGGCATGCGCGAAATGGTACCCGTGCTATCGCGCGCGGCAGTGGCAGTGGGTGTGGCAGGCTTGTTCATGGAAACTCATCCCAACCCAGCACAAGCCATGTCGGATGGCCCTAACGCAGTGCCTTTGCAGCACATGAAAGCTTTGCTAGAAACACTGTTAGAACTAGACGCAGTCACCAAAAAGAACCCTTTCCTTGAAAATAATTTTCAGTGATTGATGCTTGAGCAGAATTGGTTTTTTGGATTCATCAATTTTTAATTTAGACAGAGAGAAGTAAACATGAGTGCGATTGTTGACATTGTGGGCCGCGAAATTTTAGACAGCCGCGGCAACCCCACCGTTGAATGCGATGTGTTGTTGGAGTCAGGCGTGATGGGACGCGCCGCGGTTCCCTCTGGCGCTTCCACTGGCAGCCGTGAAGCGATTGAGTTGAGAGATGGCGACCAGAGTCGCTACTTGGGCAAAGGCGTATTGAAAGCGGTTGAGCA
>CAIMUZ010000115.1 GCA_903844775.1 uncultured Burkholderiales bacterium
ATCTCTACCAGTTCATAGCCCAAACCGGCTACGGTTTCTTCAACAATTTGCTGCAATGCCACGCGAATCAGGTCTTTTCTATTGTTTAAAAATGCTTTTCAACCCAAATTAATGAGGGGGAAAAACCCTGCTCATTAATCGATCGACCAAAAAAATCGGGCGGTGAAAACCCGCCCGTTTGGTCGTGAAGCTCGCATTCTAATCCATAAATCCTTGATTTGGAACGAAATTGTTGGGAAAAAGCGCCAATTAAGCCAGCGCCTGATTGAGTTTAGGGACCGCAGAAAGTAGCGATTTTGTGTAGGCATCTTGCGGATTGTTCAAAATTTGAGAGGCATCTCCGATTTCTACGATTTCCCCGTCATGCATGACCGCAAGCTTGTCGGCCAAATAAGACACCACACCGATGTTATGGCTCACAAAAAGGTAGCTCACCCCCAAGTTATTCTGCAACTCACGCAGCAAATTCAAAATTTGAGCCTGAACAGACACATCCAGCGCAGAAGTTGGCTCATCACAAACAATCAGGCTTGGCTTAACTGCCAATGCTCGGGCAATGGCGATTCGCTGACGTTGCCCCCCGGAAAACTCATGGGGATAGCGGTCCAAGGCATCGGGCCGCAGGCCCACCTGGTCCATGAGGATTTTTAAATCGTCTCGCCTTTGATCAGAAGACCATTCTGGGTGGAGGCTCTTCATGCCCTCCTCCAAAATTTCCAAAACACGCATTCTTGGGTTCAAGGATCCAAACGGGTTTTGAAAAATGATTTGAAGCTGGCGTCGCGAGGCTTGCAATTCATCGCCTTTTAAAGTGAACAAGTCTTTGCCATTGAGAAAAGCTTGACCGCCAATTTGGGTTTGAGGCGTGAGGAGTTGGAGCAGGGCCTTTCCGATGGTCGTTTTGCCACAACCCGATTCGCCAACCAAGGCCAGAGTTTGTCCCTTTTGAATATCGAAACTGACCTTTTTAACGGCCTGGAAAGTTTTTTTCTTTACCAAAATACCACCGCCCATCAAAAAAGTGACAGACAAATCTTTGACAGAAAGCAAAGTGGAATGATCTTTCGACAGGGTATCGGTGCGGTCTAACAAGGGCGGCAAGCTCACAAACTGCGAACTGACATCTTGAGAGCGAACACAGCGCACATGGTGTGCATCAGCCAGGAGGGTCATGTCTACATCTTTGTCGATGCACCTGTCTGTTTGATGCGGACACCGCGGTGCAAAACGACACCCTTTAAAGATCTGCGTCAGGGGCGGCACTGTGCCTTGAATAGCAGCCAACTGTCTGCCCCGCAAATCCTCATCAGGCAAGGCCTGCAATAACAATTTGGCATAAGGATGTGAAGGCCTGACAAAGAAGTCGGCGGCTGAAGCAACTTCCACAATCTGACCGGCATACATCAATGCCACTTGATCGGCCATGCCGCTCACAACAGCCAAATCATGTGTGATCAGCAACATGGCCATGCCGCGTTCTTGCTGAAGACTTTTGAGCAACTGCAATATTTGCGCTTGAATGGTGACATCCAATGCGGTTGTGGGTTCATCTGCAATGAGCAAATCGGGTTCAGCAGCCAAGGCAATCGCAATCATGACCCGCTGCAACTGCCCGCCAGACATTTCAAAAGGATAGCTGCCCATGCGGCGCACCGGATCGGGCAATCCGACCTTTGCCAGCCACTCCACTGCGCGTGCTCGCGCCTGATCACCTTGCAAGTCAGTGTGCTGAAAAATGACCTCCAAGATTTGATCGCCGACCGTCATCACAGGATTCAAACTGGTAGAGGGTTCTTGAAAAATAATGGAAATACGGCGTCCCCGAATGCTGCGCATTTGGTTTTCGCTGAGCTGAAAAACATCGACGTCATTGAGCTGAACTTGCCCGCTTTGAATGACAGCATTGTCGGGCAACAAACGAAGCAAGGCCAACGCGGTCATCGATTTTCCGCAACCTGATTCGCCCACCAAGGCAAAGGTTTGTCCCTTGTTCAAAGTGATGTTAAGCGCATCGACTGCGCGCGCCATGCCAACCTCAGTTTGAAGATCGACCACTAAATTTTTAACACTCAATTGTTGGGTCATGCTGTCACCTCTTGGGTGCTAGCTTTTGAATGGGCATTGGACGAACTGGCACTCCGAAGTCGAGTTCGCGGATCAAAGGCATCACGTACTGCATCTGCCAGCATGTTGGCACTTAGGACAATGAGGAACATAAATCCAAAGGCAGTGGTCAAAGACCACCAGACCAAAGGCGTCGCAGCCAACTCTGATCGCGCCGTGTTGATCATGACGCCAAAGCTGGCCGTTTTCGGATCAACACCCACACCCACATAAGACAAGACCGCTTCCGCCAGAACAAAGCTTGAAAACTGCATCACGGTGTTGATTAAAACCAAGTGCATTAAATTGGGGACGATGTGGCGCCATAAAACACGAGGCGTTGAAACACCAAATGCGCGTGCAGACTGAATGTATTCCAGCTCACGAAGCTTCAAAGTTTCACCACGCACCAAACGACACAAACCTGTGAATGAGGTAATGCCCAAGATCAGGCAAAGAAAAAACAAGCGAGCATCTGCACGCTCTAAAGAAGTTTCAAATATGCCTTGATTTTTATCGATGAAGACTTGCAACAGCAACACAGAAGCGGCGATCAACAGCACATCAGGAATAGATGCTAAAAGCGTGTAGATGTATTGAATCGCTTCATCGACCCAACCTCGCAAGTAGCCTGCGGTGACACCCAATAGCAAAGCCAGTGGCAAGACCACCAAGGTGGTTAGGCCACCAATGACAAGGGCCGTTCGTACACTTTTCAAGGCAAAGACCAACACTGAATTACCCGTTCGATCCGTGCCAAAAACGTGGTATCCCTGAGACAACACGATTACCCATGAAAGGCTGAAGGCCATCACCGCCAATGTGATGGTCATCGAGCGCCAAGGCCACTCGGTTTGACCCAACTTAAAACGTGTCAAAACCACTGAAAACGATTGACCTGTCGTAAAAGATGCGCAGACTAGACCCACCAGCAAGGTGACGCCAGTGATGACAAAACCCAAGCCAAAGGCAGACCAGGTTTTACTGGACAAATCGCCCGCCAATTCCTTGTTGGGATCTGCCAAATGTTTTCCCCCAAAGCGCAGTCTGGGGTAGTCGCGGACTGAAACACCCTCGCGCTCAAACGTTTCTTTTCTGAATGCAACAGCGGCCAAGGGTTCGGAATAACTGCGCTCTCGCGCAGTGGCCAATGGCTGGAGTACTTTGTCTAAAACAGAAATGGCTTCAGACGAATATTGAATGGCTTGACCCGGCGAAGCAGGCAAGGCCTCACGGTAGTGGATTGAATCTGTGAGGGCCACTACCAGAAAGAAGCTCAACACCATACTGCTCACCATGGCGACGGGCCGTTTCATCGCCAAGCGCCAGTTTGCTCTGAGGTTGCGGTCAGATCGAACATGCCAGATGTACCAAATTACAAAAAGCAAAATGGCGAAGACAAATAAATCGGTGATTAAAAATACGGCTTGCATGGTGCGCTTACTGCAGACGAATGCGTGGGTCAGCCAAGGTGTAGCTGATATCGGTCAATATCAAACCAACGATGTACAAAAAGGAGCCGATGAACACCATGGCACGAACAATGGCAAAGTCTTGCCCCGAAATGGCTTCAATCAAGTAGCTGCCCAAGCCTGGAATTGCAAAGAATGATTCTGTGATGAGGCTGCCCATGAACAGCAATGGAATCACAGCGACCGAAGCGCTCAAAATAGGTATGAGCGCATTGCGCAGCACATGACCTAGCAGTACACGTGCTTCTGACAAACCCTTTGAGCGCGCGGTTCTCACATAGTCCTTGCCAATTTCCTCCATGAACAAGGTTCGGTTAAATCGAACTTCACCGCCAAGCCGTGCCAAGATACCCACCGCAATGGGCAACACTAAAAAGCGCCATGCGTCTAGCCCCGGTGCAAAGCCCGAAACAGGCATAAGTTGCAGCACGCGGGAGAACATAAACTGCCCTATCACAATGAAGAAAAGTGCAGAGATCGACATCAACACCACACACAGCACCGTGCCCCAAAAATCCAAATAAGTACCCCGAAAAAACGCAAGCCCCAAAGCCAAAACCACTGAAATTCCCAAACCGACGACAAATGTGGGCAAAGCCAATGCGATTGAAGGGCCCGCGCGGCGCACTATTTCTGAAGCAATGTCTCGTCCACTGTCTGCTCTTCCAAAGTCAAAGGCAAACATTCGAAGTGAGCTGTCTAAAAACAAAGTGTTGGTGAGTTGCGAAATGCCCTGCTCTTTTTCATTGATAAACAAGGGCCTGTCATAGCCTCGCTCGGCTTTCCATTTCTCAATGGCATCAGGGGTGACCCTTTTACCACCCAACTGCATGCGCGCCATATCGTCGGGGGTGTTGACTTTGAAGAACAGCACAAAGGTGAGTAAATTAATACCAATCAAAATGGCAAAACCATAAGCCAATTTACGCGTTAAGAATCTGAACATCAAAGTCCCCTTTGAGAGGCTGAAGCGGCTTGAACCGCTCGCTGTGATTGACGCCTTCTCCACGCCACCCATGCCGGCCAAGCCACGCCCAACAGCAACAATGGCATCGCTGCCAAAGGCCACCAAATGGCTTGATTCCACGCTTTGATCATGCGGGTTCGAAGTTCTGTGTCGATGCGTAAATAGGGCAAGTTATCACGAATGATGTTGGACGGTTTTCCGTTGTTAACCCATTGGTGATAAGCACCTCCAAACTCTTCAGACCAACCATAAAGCATCGGCATGTCTTCTTGCATGATCTGAATCATTTTGCCAATCATGGCCGCGCGTTCTGGGGTATCTTCTAAGTCCTTCATGCGGTCAAATAACTGATCAAATTCAGCATTGGCATAGTTACCGGAATTTTCACCGTCAAACTTAACTTTTGAATTAGGTCCATAAAGCAAGAACAAAAAGTTTTCAGGATCGGGATAGTCTGCCAACCAACCCCAGAAAAAGAACTGCGCAGAACCCTTGCGCATCTTGTCCTGAAAACGGTTGTAGTCGGTGTTCCGAATTTCAATTTGAACATTGAGCTTTGCAAATTGCTTAGACACCCAATCGAGCCTCGCCTTGTAGCCTGGACCAACACCTTGCGTGTCGTAATTCAAAGTCAGAGGCTGCCCCGTTTTTGCATCGCGACCGTTGGGATACCCAGCCTCAGCCAATAGTTTTTGAGCAACTTCAATCGATTTTCGTTTGTATTTTCCATCTGGCAATTTGTCGTAGATGAAAGGGTTGGGCTGCGACAAATGATTGCCAAACAAACCGGGTACCACCACGCTGTGGTTCACTTGCGCGCGGTCGTCTTCGAAGATTGACACATACTCTTCAAAGTCAAATGCAATGGCCAAAGCTTGGCGAAGTTTTTTATTTTTAATTTGGTCTTCAGGTGTTTTACCAAGCCCGACAACAGGGTCTAACCAGTTAAATCCAAAGTGCCAAAACCCCACTTGAATGGTGCTAGGCAATTGTATTTTTCGTTCGATCAGCTCCTTCGATCGGCCCGTGCCATCTTGGATAGAAACTTGATAACCAATGCCAGGCTCACCGCGTTCTAATTGTGGAATGTCGTAATAGCCTTGAATAAATTTAGTGGCAACAGAAGTGGCTTCTTTTTCAATGAGTGAGAC